>JABDJX010000010.1 GCA_013003245.1 Silicimonas sp.
CGATGACGGCGTTGGCCAGAAACGGCAGCGAAACCTCATCTACCACGACCTTCTGCCCTTCGCCTTCCAGTACCAGATCGCCGTCGGACGGCGCATCTAGGTCGATGTTGTACTGAAATCCCGAACAACCACCGCCCTCGACGGCCACGCGTAGCGCGCGGGGGGCGTCAGCATTTGCATTGATCTCGGCAAGCCGGGCAAAAGCGCGGTCAGTGACACGTGGCGGTAGGGTCAGGTCCATGAAATCTCAATCATTTCCATTTCAAGCTTTAGATGAATATATGGGCCTTGGGACAGGCAAACAAGACGGGCAGGGCATCTCATGCACGCGCCATACGCATCCGACCCGGCCAAAAGCCGCGGACGGCTTTATCCAGAGGAGGAGAGCACCTTTCGCTCGTGCTTTCAGCGGGACCGCGACAGGATCATTCACGCCAGTGCGTTCCGGCGTTTGAAGCATAAAACCCAGGTCTTTATCGAGCATGAAGGCGACTATTTCCGCACCCGTCTGACGCACTCGATTGAAGTGGCGCAGGTGGCGCGTACGATCTCGGGCGCTTTGGGGTTGAATGGTGAGCTGACTGAGGCGGTGGCCCTGGCGCATGATCTGGGCCACACGCCTTTTGGGCACACGGGCGAGGATGCTTTGGGGGTGTTGATGGCGCCCTATGGCGGCTTTGATCACAACGCCCAAGCGGTGCGGATCGTGACTAATCTGGAGCGGCACTATGCCGAGTTTGACGGGTTGAACCTGACGTGGGAAACCCTTGAAGGCATTGCAAAACATAATGGTCCGGTAACGGGTGATCTGCCTTGGGCGCTTTCTGAATATCAAAAGCACCACGATCTGGAATTGGACACATACGCCAGTGCTGAGGCACAGGTTGCCGCGATTTCTGACGATGTGGCCTACAACCACCACGATCTGCACGACGGGCTGCGCGCCGAGCTGTTTTCAACCGATGAGTTGGCAGAACTGCCGATCCTGAAAGACTGCTTTGCCCGCGTTGATGCGCTGTATCCCGATCTGAACTACTACCGCCGTCGTCACGAAGCGCTGCGTCGCTTTTTCGGCGTGCTTGTTGAGGACGTGATCCTTTATGCCAAAGACAGCCTGACCAAGATAGCACCGCACTCCGCCGATGACATCCGGCGTGCAGGTTTTCAGATCATTCGCTTTTCCGACCCCGTGTTTCAGGATTTAAAGGTGATCCGCCAGTTTCTGTTTGAACGCATGTACCGCGCGCCTTCGGTGATAGAGATGCGGGTGACGGTGACTAAGGCGGTTGAGGATTTGTTTCCGTTTTTTATGAGGCACCCCGAGAATCTGCCCAAACAATGGCGCAAAGACGTGGAAGAGGCGGTGGGCGAGGTAGCTTTGGCGCGGATTGTGTCAGATTACATTGCTGGGATGACGGATCGGTTTGCGCTGGAGTGTCATGAGCGGTTTATGGGGTGAGATGAATGGCTGCTCTGAGCCCGGAGCGGACGTCGCCCCAATTGGCAGTATTCCATTTTCATCATTGCTCATGTTAGCATTTGCGCTTGAGGGGGGCACCTTATGACTGACGCACAGTCGATTTCAGATCATTGGGGAACAGGCGACGTATTCGCCGAGATTATGAACGCCATGCGATCCACGGGGATTGATCCCGAGACCGTGACAATCGAACAATTGGCACCAGTTGATCATTTTCACGCACGAGGATTTCCAGCTACTGTCGAGTTGGCCGATGCTCTACCAATCGCGGCTGGGCAGCATCTGGTGGACATTGGGTGTGGAATAGGTGGTCCAGCAAGATACCTTGCCAAACGCTTTGAATGCAAAGTTGACGGCTTGGATATCACCGCACCATTCGTTGAAGCAGGAAACCAGCTTTCCAAGCTTGTCGGTATGCAGGACGATGTAAAGATAGAACATGGCGACGGCCAAAGACTGCCTTATTTGGACGAAACATTTGATGGCGGATACGCTCAACATGTGACGATGAATGTTCCTGATCGCTCATCCTTCTTCGGCGAGGCGTTTCGCGTCCTTAAGCCTGGAGCGTTTTTTGCGTTGACTGAACACGGGTTGGGCGAAGTTGGTGAGCCTTATCATCCAGTACCTTGGTCGGAAGATGGAAGCGGTGCATATCTAATGCGACCCTCGGATACCGGTGCAGCACTGGACCGATCGGGATTCACAGACATTAAGATTACCGACACAGGCGAGAAATATCTCCAAGGGTATCTCCGAGCCATTGATTTGGCTGAAAAGGGTGAAGCGCCGGAGTTTGGCGTTCACATTTTGCTTGGGAAACTGGCTCCCCAGATTGTGAGAAACGCCGCACGCAATATCGAAGAGAATAGAACGCACCCGGTTCAGATTATCTGTCGGAAACCAGCTTAGGATGCGTTTCCATCAAAACTAATGATACCCCAATCACTGCTTGGTCTGCAAAGCGCACCTGACCCGCACGGAATCAAGGCGAAGCCGCCGTGCAGCGCATGGCCGTCCGGCGGGCAGGCGCCTTGATGTCAGTGCGCTGACCTCATAGGGAGGATGTAGTTTGCGCCATAAAGCACTCCGTACAATCGTATCAGCGCCTCCCCAAGGCCATGCGCTGCACGGCTAACCGCACCACCGAGTTGCACTGTTCCACCACCATGATAAACGGTCCCCAACTTCAACGGTGAACCCCATGAACCTATTCGCAGACATCCGCACCTCGGTTATTGAAACGCTTGACGCGATGGTCGCCGATGGTGAGCTTCCCGCCGACCTGTCCTATGGCAACGTCGCGGTCGAGCCGCCGCGTGATGCAGCGCACGGCGATATGGCGACGAATGCGGCGATGGTGCTGGCGAAACCCGCTGGTCAGCCGCCGCGCGCCATTGCTGAAAAGCTCGTGGTGCGGTTGGCAAGTGATCCCAACATCGCCACTGCGGAAGTCGCTGGGCCGGGCTTTATCAACCTGCGTCTTGTGCCTGCCGTTTGGCACGACACGGTTGCCGAAGTGATTGATGCCGGCGCGCAGTTTGGGCACTCGGGTCTGGGTGCGGGTGTGAAGGTGAACGTTGAATACGTCTCGGCCAACCCGACCGGGCCTTTGCACGTGGGACACACGCGGGGCGCGGTTTTTGGCGATGCACTGGCCGGTCTTTTGGCGTTTGCGGGCTATGACGTGACGCGCGAGTATTACATCAACGACGGCGGTGCGCAGGTCGATGTGCTCGCGCGGTCTGTCTACTTGCGGTACCTTGAGTCGCACGGCCAAGAGGTGGCGTTCGAGGATGGGACGTACCCCGGCGATTACCTGATCCCGGTGGGGGCTGCGCTGAAAGAAAAAGTGGGCGATGCTTACGTGGGCCAAGGCGAAGACGTCTGGCTGGCCGACGTGCGGGAATTTGCAACCGACGCGATGATGGAGTTGATCCGCGAGGATCTGGCCAAGCTTGGCGTTCAGATGGACCACTTCTATTCCGAAAAGTCACTTTACGGCACGGGCCGGATTGAGGAGGCGATCAAAGAGCTTGATGCCAAGGGTCTGATCTATCGCGGCACTCTGGAACCGCCCAAGGGCAAAAAGCCCGAAGATTGGGAGCCGCGCGAGCAGACGCTTTTCAGATCGACGGAACATGGCGATGACGTGGATCGCCCGATCATGAAATCGGACGGAACATGGACCTATTTTGCGCCCGACATCGCGTATCACTGGGACAAGATCGACCGCGGCTTTGACGAGTTGATCGACATCTTCGGTGCCGATCACGGTGGTTACGTCAAACGGATGAAAGCGGCTGTTTCTGCGCTTTCGGATGGGCGCGTGCCGCTGGATGTGAAGCTGACGCAACTGGTGAAACTTTTTAAGGACGGCCAGCAATTCAAGATGGCAAAGCGGACAGGGACGTTTGTGACGCTCTCGGACGTTGTCGATCAGGTGGGCCGCGATGTGACGCGGTTTGTGATGTTGACGCGCAAGAACGATGCACCGCTTGATTTCGATTTCGCCAAGGCGGTTGAGCAGTCCAAGGACAATCCGGTGTTTTACGTGCAATACGCGCACGCTCGGGTCCGGTCTGTGATGCGTAAAGCTGAGGACATGCACCTTGATTGGTCCGACAACGCCAAGTTGGAGGACGAGGCCGAATTCGCGGTCGCCAGAAAGCTGGCCGAATGGCCGCGTCTGGTTGAAATCGCTGCGCGCAACCACGAGCCGCACCGGGTCGCTTTCTATCTTTATGAGCTGGCGTCGGATTTTCATGCGCTTTGGAACAAGGGCAACGAAAAGCCTGAGTTGCGGTTTTTGCATGAAGACAACCCCGAAGCCACCGCTGCCAAGATCGCTTTGCCGCGCGCGGTTGCGGTTGTTATAGCCAACGGGCTGGGCATTCTTGGGGTCACGCCGGTCGAGGAAATGCGCTGAGCAAGTCGCGCGTGCGACACATCGCTGACCCGCGGGCGACGGCAGTGCGGGTGTGGATTCAACGGATCACCTCAACGACCGCTTTGTTACTTTGCTGCGGCTGGCAGGTTCTGCACTCACTTTCCTACGTCAGTTTTTCCTCATCGCGGCTGGGGCTTTCACTTCCCCAAATATCCAGCAAGGCATCTGCGATTTGGTTTTTGGAGTTGGCGTAAAGCGCAATTTCGAGGCTTACTGTACCGTAGACATTTGATAAAGAGACCAAATCGCCACTTTCGATTTCCCGATGCGCCATGCTGACAGGCAGCCAGCCGACACCAACTCCTTTAAGTGCCATTTCCTTTATACCGTTTGAAAACGCCGTCTCGCAGATCGGGTTTTCGGAATAGTCGCGCGTTCCAAAGGCGCGGCCTGAACTGTGCAAAATCTCCCCGAAATAGCTGTCCTGAGGATAGATCATCGATGGTGTGTCCGCCGGCACAGATCCGCTTTTTGCCACGCTGAATCGTTTTGAGCCGCCAACCACCGGCACCAACCGATCCGTTCCCCATGTGACGCGCCGTATGACGCTGTCAAAGGGCAATGGTGCTGCATCCAAACCCTCATAGCATAACAAAAACTCGGCATCGCCGCGCAAGAACAAGGTCACGCTTTCGCGTTGGTTTCCCGCGCGCAGACGGAACTTCAGGGATGGAAACCGCTGATGGGCCAAAACCGCCATGCTGGGAAACGTCGAAAAAATCGGCGCGTGCTGGGCTGCAATCGTTACTGAAGCGCTGGACTGGTCGGAATTTGAAATCTTACTTTTCAACTCGCGCAACCGCGAGGTCAATGCGCGGATCTCAGGCTCATTTTCGCGCAGCGCAAGGCTGATCTCGATGCTGTTCTTGCCGCGTTCCAAAATACGTACGCCAAGCCAGTCTTCAAAGCTGCGGATGCGTCGGGAAAAGGCTGGCTGGGTTATATTTCTGCGGGCCGCCGCGCGGGTCAGATTCTGTTCTTCCAACAGGATCAGAACGTCATCAAGCCATTGCATATCCAATTGGCCACCTCCTTGGTTGCTCATACTTTAGGTATGGGCAGCCAGAAGAGAAAGCATTTTCCAGCTTAATCTTAATCGGTCAGCATCCCTAAGAAACGAAAGTGGAGAAACGCGACATGACGACGACGGACATTGCAGCCTCAGAAGTGTCGCAAGTTCTTTGCAAGGAACTTTCTGTCAAACTATCACAGTTCCCGCGCGTTCGTCTTGGCCACCTGCCCACACCGTTGGAGCCGATGGACAGATTGAGTGCGCTGTTGGGCGGCCCCCGGCTCTGGGTAAAGCGCGACGATTGCACAGGGCTGTCATCGGGCGGAAACAAGACCCGGAAGCTTGAATACCTTATGGCGGATGCGCAGGCCAATGGAGCAGATGTCATCATCACCCAAGGCGCGACGCAGTCCAATCACGCGCGTCAGACGGCGGCTGCGGCGGCAAAACTGGGTATGCGCTGTCACATTCTGCTCGAAGATCGGACCGGATCGAATGACACCAGCTACACGATGAGCGGCAATGTGCTGTTGGACCAATTGCACGGTGCCACTGTCTCAAAACGCCCCGGCGGCGCGGATATGAACGCTGAAATGCAGGCGCTTGCAGACACATGCAGTGCTGACGGCCAGACGCCATATGTCATTCCCGGCGGCGGCTCGAATGAAATCGGTGCATTGGGATATGTCAATTGCGCCCGCGAGTTGACCGAACAGGCCAATGAAATGGGTATTGCCGTCGACGCGCTGGTTCATGCCACCGGCAGTTCAGGAACGCAGGCCGGATTGGTCGCAGGACTGGCGGCCATAAAAAGCCCCATCCATTTGCTCGGGATTGGGGTGCGTGCGCCAAAAGAAAAACAAGAACAGATGGTATTTGAA
>JABDJX010000277.1 GCA_013003245.1 Silicimonas sp.
GATGATTGGCGTGTTTGGGTGCTTTGCCTTGATCGCGGCGATGATTTTCTTGGCAGGTGTAAGAGAGAAATCGAAAAAGTCATCGTCTTTCAAGGAGCCCGCCCAGCTGTCGAAAAGTTTCACAACCACTGCGCCTGCCTCGATCTGGGCCGAAAGATATTCAATCGTCGCGCCTGTGAGTAGATCGATAAGGGATTGGAAGAGCGCACGGTTTTCGTCTTTGAGTGCATGCGCGGGGCCTTGATCCGGCGTGCCGCGCCCAGCGATCATGTAGGTGGCTACGGTCCAGGGTGCTCCGGCAAAGCCGATCAGCGTTGTCTGCTCGGGCAATTCGTGTGTCAGGATTTTTATGGTCTCATAAATTGGCGACAGGTGGTCGTGCACGGCATCTGCGGGCTTCAGTTTGTCGAAATCGGCCTGCGCTCCGATCGTGGAGAGCCGCGGGCCTTCGCCGGTGACAAACCACAGATCAGCGCCAAGGGCTTGGGGGACAAGCAGAATGTCGGCAAACAGGATGGCCGCGTCAAAGCCATAGCGGCGGATTGGCTGAAGGGTGACTTCGGCGGCAAGCTCCGGGTTGTAACACAGCGACAGGAAATCGCCCGCCTGCGCACGTGTGGCGCGATACTCTGGCAGGTACCGTCCGGCCTGACGCATCATCCAGATTGGTGGGACCGGCAGAGTTTCTCCCGCCAGCGATCTTAAAAGCAGTTTTTCGGCCATGACGTATCCCTTTGTTGGTCCTGTCGTCCCAACTGCGCGCTGGCTTGTCAATGCGCGGATTGTCAATTCTGTCTGACAGTCTTACACCTGAGCACATGACAGCACTTCCCAGCCCCACAAACCCGTTCCGCATTGGCACAAGAGGCTCTCCGCTGGCTCTTGCACAAGCCTATGAAACGCGTGACCGACTAGCTACTGCATTTGAATTGCCGCACGAGGCTTTTGATATTGTGGTGATTAAGACCACAGGCGACCGTGTGCTGGACCGGCCTTTGAAAGAGATCGGTGGCAAGGGCCTTTTCACCAAGGAAATCGAAGACGCGATGCTGGCAGGCGAAATCGATATCGCTGTGCATTCGACCAAGGACATGCCGGTTGAGCAGCCGGATGGTTTGGTCTTGAACTGCTTTTTGCCGCGTGAAGATGTGCGTGATGCGTTTATCGCGCCTGCCGGCGGAACGCTGTCTGAACTGGCTCCCGGCACCAAAGTGGGCACTTCCAGTCTGCGGCGCAAAGCGCAACTGCTGCACAGGTTTCCTGAACTCAATGTGGTGGAGTTTCGCGGCAATGTGCAGACCCGGTTGAAAAAACTGGAAGACGGTGTGGCCGCGTGCACTTTTCTGGCGATGGCTGGGTTGAACCGATTGTCGCTAAGCCATTTGGCGGCCTCGGCGATTGATCCTGATGAGATGTTGCCCGCCGTGGCCCAAGGCACCATTGGGATCGAGCGACGCGAGGATGACACGCGCGCAGCCGACATGCTCGCGGCGATCCATCATGATGAGACAGGCCACAGGATTGCGGCAGAGCGCGCGTTTCTGGCGGCCTTGGACGGGTCGTGCGAGACGCCGATTGCAGGTTTGGCCGAGTTGGAGGGTGATCAGATCCGCATGCGTGGAGAGGTGCTCAAAACCGATGGCAGCGAAGCGGTGGCAGACACGGCAACAGGCGCCAGTGGCGATGCAGCCGAGATTGGGCGCGGGTTGGCTGAAGCTTTGCTTTCGCGTGCGGGGCCAGGCTTTTTCGACTGGCGCGGCTAAACCTACGTCAAAAAATGCTGCGCAGCATTTTTCATGTTGCTGCGCAGAAAACCTTTGATTTCTCACGTGTTTCGCGCAAGGCTGCACTGCAGCGTATCTGGGGAGATATCGACGTGAGCGACACACTTCTGATTAAACGCTATGCCAGCCGGCGCCTTTATAACACCGAAACGTCGGACTATGTGACGCTGGAAGACATCGCTGGCTTCATCCACGAGGGGCGTGATGTTCAGATTGTTGACCTAAAGTCCGGCGATGATCTGACGCGGCAATACCTTCTGCAGATCGTGGCCGATCACGAAAGCCGTGGTGAGAATGTTTTACCCCTGGATGTGCTGACCGATCTTGTGCGCTCCTACACCTCTCAGGCGCAGTCCGTTGTGCCGCAGTTTCTGGCGATGAGCTTTGAAATGCTGCGCGAGGGACAGTCAAAGGTCATGGAAAGCATGGCGAACCCACTTTCCACGATGCCCGGTTATGACGCGATGAAGGCGCAGCAAGAGGCATTCATGAAGGCCATGACGAGTGGCATTGGCCAAGCGGGCTGGAGTGGGCCTTCGGCGGAAGAAGACGAGGCTTCTGACGACAAGAAAGGGGCGGAAGATCTGGACGAGATCCGCGCCCAGCTTGCCGCGATGCAAGAGCAACTGGCGAAGATGGGTAAGAAATCCTGATCCCTTAGCGGAAGATTGATCTTACCGTGTCGGCCAAAAGTTGCACGACAACGGCTTCCGACAAATACCCGGTTTGCTCCAGATTGCGCGACCCCTGATAGCGTCTGATCGCGCGGCGGGTATCGTCGTCGAATACGCCGTCCACTTTGCCGGGTCTTAATTCGAGCCGCTCAAGGCGGGACTCGATAACCTGACGTGTGCGCGGCGACAAGTTTAGCGCTTGTTCCTGACGGGCGGCACGACTGTTCTCTGCTGCATTTTGCTCTTCAGCTTGCAGCTGCTGAATACGCGCTTCTGCATCATCCCGGAACGCGCCCTGTGGCATATCAGCAAGATAGTCGCGATACCCTTCAATGGTGTTGGTACGTGTTGCATAATCCCAGAACTGACGGTCAATCTGATCTGCCTCGCGCCGCTTGCGCCGTTCGATGTCGGCGAGCCGTTCGCTGGCCACCTCGGAATACTCACCATCAGGATAGCGGTTCAGGTAGGTGCGCAACCCCACTTCGTCTCCGCGTGCTCCGGTTTCGTCCCAGAACGCGCGGTCCGCGGCCAGTTGCTCGCGGCGCCGTTGTTCTGCTTCCTCGGCCAACTCTGCCGCGCGCCGTTCGGCTTGTGCGTCAAGACGGGTGATCTGATCGCGCGTTATAAAGCCGGTGGCCGGAAAGCCTTGGGCATTCTGCCAGGCGCTGATTGCTGCCCGTGTGCCGCGTCCAAAGATGCCGTCGATGCCGCGGGTGTTGAAATCAAGCAACGACAAATCGCGCTGGATATCGCGACGGGCGTCACGATTTAAGTCTAAGGACTGTTCTTCACGCTCGGCCCGAGCCTCTGGTGTATCGGTGAGCGACGCGATGCGGTTACGGGCCATTTCCACAAAGCGACCGCGTGGCATCAATTCAAGGTACTTCTCGTAAGCCTCTGCTGTATTTTCTTTGTCAGCCGCACGCCACGCGATGATATCGCGCAATTGGTTGCTATTGACCGCGTCTTGTTGCGGCTCCTCAACAGGTGTTTCCGGCTCGGACAGGAAGACGTGACCGTCGGGCGCATATCCCAAGACCGTCATTTCGTTGTCGCGCGCAATTCTTACAAATTCGCTCCCTGGCTCTGCCAATACACGGGCGACAAGACTGGCGGCAGGGCGCGGCTCTGCGATTACAACCGTAACGCCTTGGGGGATATCCAGCGCGCCGATCCCGTCGGTCAAAAAGGGGCTGATATCGCGGTCGCGGTCGACGCTTGCCAGAACCAGCACTGCATTTCCTGGACGTTCGGAAAGCCAGCCCATGATTGTGGAAAGTGGCAACGCACCGCCTGAAAGTGCTGCAAGTGGACCAGTGTCGCTGTCGGTCGCAAGAAAATAAGTCTCGGACGATGAATGCACGAAGTGACCCGAAAGACCGACAAGCACGTCTTCTGATTGCGGCACGGTTTGCCCAAATTCCAAAAGAGCCTGCCGGATGTCTTCGATACCTGCGTCACTGCGCGATACCACACGGACGCCTGATTGCTGCAAAGACCGCTGCGCGCGGGTGATCTCATCGCCGCGGCGCACGTCGGTTGTCTGTGCGTAATCCTCGTTCCCGATCAGCAGCGCGGTTGATTGCGCGAACGCAG
>JABDJX010000045.1 GCA_013003245.1 Silicimonas sp.
CGGGCTGCACGTGGAATGACATCACCGACCGCAATTTCGATGGCGCGGTTGAACGTACACGGTCACGCCCCATCCCTTCTGGCCAAGTCACGGTCAAAGGCGCTGTCATCTGGATGGTGATCCAGTCACTCTTGGCGTTCTGTATTCTGCTTACTTTTAACGGTATTGCCATCGCACTTGGTATCGCTTCCCTTGCCATTGTTTGCATCTATCCCTTTGCCAAACGCTTCACATGGTGGCCGCAGGTTTTTCTGGGCCTAGCCTTCAACTGGGGCGCGCTTTTGGCATGGACCGCGGTCACGGGAAACCTGCACTGGACTGCTGTGCTGCTTTACTGCGCAGGCATCGCCTGGACCCTGTTCTACGATACGATCTACGCGCATCAGGATAAGGAAGACGACGCCCTGATCGGCGTAAAATCCACCGCGCGGCTATTTGGTGCGAACACGCCACGCTGGCTGCGCTGGTTTCTTGTCGCCACCGTGCTTTTCTTTGCTGCAGGCCTGATCGCTACGCTCGCCGAGACCACGACACCCCTCCAACTGACGCTAGCCCTGTGTGGCGTCTGGGCCTTTGGCTGGCACCTCGCCCTGCAGTTGCGCAACCTTGATACTGAAGACCCCGAGCAATGCCTGAAACTCTTCCGTTCAAACCGAAACGCGGGCTTGATACCGGTGGCATTTCTTGCCGTCGCCCACTTCGTCTGATTGCACCTGACCGCGCAGAGGATTAACACGGTTCTCATGTCAGCACTGTCACGCATCCTGCCCCACTTTGTTGCCGTCGCAATAGCGGGGGTTGGCTGTGTTGGCGTTGCAATCTGGGCCAAGGACAAGCTGGAAAGTCAGGCGCTGACCGACCTTGATCTGGTGATGACGCAATCGGGGCACGACTGGGCCGATATTCTGGTCGATGGCCTGTCTGTGACTCTCACCGGCACCGCACCTGATGAAGCAACACGTTTCGCCGCACTCTCGACAGCCGGAACCGTGGTGGATGCGTCTCGGATCATCGACAAGATGGACGTCGAGGCTGTGGCGGCCCTCAAGGTGCCCGATTTCTCGATAGAGGTTTTGAAAAACACGGACGGCATATCCCTGATCGGGTTGGTGCCCACATCGTCAAACCCCAGCGGCATCGTCGAACGGGTGATCGCAATAGCCGGAGACGCGCCTGTCGCCGACCTTCTGGAAAACGCAGATTTCGATCCACCAGCAGGCTGGGACGACGCCTTGACCTTTGGTTTGGAAGTACTCGACGCACTTCCACGGTCCAAAGTTTCAATCACGCCAAGACGCGTTTCGATCAAGGCCGCTGCAAAAGACGCCGACGACCGGGTTAAAATGGAGCGCCGGTTGGCACGACTGGCCCCAAGCAACGTGCGTCTGGATCTCAACATCACGGCTCCGCGTCCCGTTGTGGCCCCCTTCACGCTGCGCTTTGTCATTGATGAGGCAGGTCCGCACTTTGACGCCTGCGCTGTTGATAGCGATGACGCATTGCGCGCTGTTCTGAATGCCGCGCGCGACGCAGGCATGACAGACGAAGCCGATTGCATCCTTGCCCTTGGCACACCGTCAACCCGCTGGGGCGAAGCTGCGGCTGCAGGGATCAAAGCCCTTGGCACAATGGGTGGCGGCACACTTACGCTTTCAAATGCCGACATTGCCCTTGTGGCGCGCGAAGGCACGTCAGAGACGCTTTTCGAGCGCGCAGCAGGTGATCTTGAAGCCGCCCTGCCAGAGGTGTTCTCGCTTTCAACCACGCTGCCCAAACCGCCCGAAGCCGAAGCCACGGGCGAAAGCGCACCACCAGAGTTCTCGGCCGTCCGCTCCCCCGAAGGCCAGGTGCAACTTCGCGGCAGGCTCTCCGACGAAGCCACGCGCGCCGCTGTCGAAAGCTTTGCCGCAGCGCAATTCGGCGCCGACAAGATTTACCCTGCCGTGCGCATCGATCCATCGATGCCCGCCGGTTGGCCCACCCGCGTTCTGGCCGCTTTGGAAGCCCTGCAATACGTTCACAACGGCATCGCTTCGGTGACTATGGACACCATCGAAATCTCGGGTGCAACAGGCGTGAAAAGCGCGCAATCCGATATGGCCCGCATCTTGTCCTCAAAGTTGGACGGCGCACGGTACTCACTTGATATCAAGTACTCCGAGGCGCTTGATCCGCTCGCCTCGATACCAACGCCTGAAAAGTGTATCAACATGATCACAGAGGCTGCTGGCAAACAGAAAATCACCTTCGCGCCGTCGTCCACCGACATTGAATCCAATGCGATCAAAACGATCGATGCCATCGCAGAGATTGTGCGCCAGTGCCAACATGTGGAAATCGAAATCGGTGGTCACACCGACAGCCAGGGGCGCGAAGTGATGAACGAACAACTCAGCCAGGCCCGCGCCGATGCGGTGCTAAACGCCATCATGGCACGTCGCGTTCTGGTCTCGAATCTGTCTGCAAAGGGGTATGGTGAAGCGCAGCCAATCGCCGACAACGGCTCGGAGGCAGGGCGTGAGGCCAACCGGCGCATCGAATTTAAACTTGTCGGCGCTCCCCAGTCGGCAGAAACGACCCAAGTCCCAACGGAGGAAGATCAGTGAACGGTGCTGAGTTTGTCGCGGCCACAGCCGCCATCTTGTTCATGGCTTTCCTTGCAGGCTGGTTCTCGCACTGGCTGATCTCTCGCATAACCCGCGTCACCCGATCTGACATGGATGACTTGGACAAAATGGCGCAGGAACTCCACAAGGCCGAGGAAGAGCGCGACGAGACCACCACGTATTTCCAACAGCGCGAAGCAGAACTGACGAACAAGCTCAGTCAGACCGAAGCCGAATTGGAAGCTGCCATGGACGGGCTGCGCACAGCCCGCACCGAAGCCGAAGAACTTCGCGCCTACGTCGACCGCGTAAAAGGCTAGCGATGCGACTAAACCAGATCACCCCCTTCCTGCCCTGCACTAGGCCGAACGTGAAAGCTTGTTCTATCTTGACGTAAAGGACATCGACACGCTTTGCGAAACGCTGAAGCCGGTGCTGGCAAAATTGCCCGTGGTCTGCGTGCGCGCACCTTTCAACCAAGACTATGGGCAGCGCAAATTTCGCGTGATCGACGAAGACTGAACCTTGATCTTTTTCGGCGAGGCCGTCGGGTAAAGGAGTGGTACCACCTCCTGGTCTCGAACCAGGGACCTCTTGATCCACAATCAAGCGCTCTAACCAACTGAGCTAAGGCGGCACGGCGCTCTAATTAGCGCCGGTGGATTTCGATTGCAAGGGATTCGCCTTGCGAGCCTGCAGATCACTCGCTAGGTCCACGGGCGGTCAGTGAAAGGAAATAACCATGGGAATCGACAAGGAAAGCGACATCGCGGCAAACCTGCAGATCGGACCAACGTCTTTGGGCATGGTGCGCATCTACGTCGAAGGCGAAGGCCTGTCAGTACCGATGGATTTCGAACCTGAAGAGGCCGAAGAGATCGCCGACGAAATCAAAGCCGCCGCTGGTCGTGCTCGTGCCATGGCGATGAAAGGCGGCAAGCGGAAGTAGGCGTCTTTGATTGCGGCGTGTCTTGCGCCTAATCGATACGGCGCCAGACCCACCAGCTTCGTCTTTTGCTGGGGTCTTTCTCGGGCCGGTGCCAGGGCGCTCCACCATCGTGATCCTGCCAATTTGTGGAAAATGTCGCCCAGACACCATAAGCCAAAATAGCCCAAATCAAAATTGACCCAGGCGCGCCCGAAAGCATGAAATCGATCAGCTTGCTCCAGTCTGTGCCAATGCTTGGTGTTTCGATATTTCAGGCCGCAAGATTGATGAACATGAACAAATCTGCCCTTACCGGTCAGTGGTCAAAACAATGTCGGGGAAGTGTGTCAGGATTATGAATTGGTGTCAGAGAGAGCTTTTCAAGAGATCAAACCCGGATCGCGCACTGCATGCCACCGCATCGCCGCGTGGCGCGCGAACTTCTGCACCATCACTT
>JABDJX010000070.1 GCA_013003245.1 Silicimonas sp.
ATCAAGTTCGAGCACGAATGCTATGATGTGGGTCACCTCTATAACCTGAAATTCTGCATGGACATCGGGCTGTTCAAAGCTCCGGTCTTCATCCAGTTCATCTTCGGCATTCTGGGCGGCATCGGGCCTGAGGTGGATAACCTGATCTTCATGAAGCGCACCGCAGACCGGCTTTTTGGCGACGATTATCGCTGGTCGGTGCTTGGGGCAGGCGGCGCGCAGATGGGGCTGGCCACCACCGCTGCTCAGATGGGCGGAAACGTGCGCGTGGGACTGGAAGACAGCCTGTTCATAGCACGTGGTAAGCTTGCCAAGAACAACGCCGAGCAGGTCACCAAGATCAGGCGGATCGTCGAGGATCTGGGCAGCGAGATCGCGACACCGGACGAGGCGCGCGAGATATTGGCGCTGAAGGGCGGGGACAGGGTGAACTTCTGAGCCGACAAATCCGTTGACAAAAACGACACGACAGCCACACTCGAATAAAAATCGATATTTTGGGAGGAATGATACATGAAACTCAGACTAACACTTGCAGCAGCCGTTCTGGCCGCAGGCAGCGTGGCCCCCGCGATGGCGAACACGCGCCTGATCGTGAATTGCTTCTGGCCACCACAGCACATGATGTGCACCGAGTTGCTTCCGGGCTGGCTTGACGCCGTGGAAGAAGCCACCGAAGGCCGCGTGCGCGGAAACATCCCGCCCAAGTCCGTGGCGCCTCCGCCAGAGCAACTCAACTCAGTAGAAGCCGGGATCGTGGATGTCGCCGTTCAGTTCAGCGGCCTGATCGGCAACCGTGTCAGCGGCCCACTTGTGGCGATGAACCCGTTTGTCGGAACCCGTAACGCGCCCGCCATGGCGCAGGCCCTTTGGGAGACGAACCGCAAGTTCTTCCCCGATGAGTTTGAAACTGTCCAGTTGTTGTCGCAGTGGGTCATAACACCGGGCGAGCTTTTCAGCTCTACCGATGCGCCGATCCTGACGCTTGACGACTTCAAGGGCCGCAAGATCTGGGCGCTGCCCGGCCCGCTTTCGAACATGTCTTCGGAATTGGGGTCGGGCGTAGTCTCAACCCCTGCGGTTGGCTCAAACGAAGTGATTTCGCGCGGCGTCGTGGATGGCCATCTGGGGCTGAGCGGCGATGCGCTGCGGGCGTTCCAGGTGCTGCCATACACCAAATCGCAGACAAAGTTCTCAAAGCCGATCTATTCGACGTCGTTCAATCTGGTGATGAACCTCGACAAGTGGAACGAGATTTCGCCCGAGGATCAGGCAGCGATCATGGCCGCCAGCGGCGAAGTGTTCGGCATGCGGGCAGCCGCGAAGTGGGATGCTATCGCAGCCGAGGTTTATGGCAGTTTTGAAGAGAACGGCATCACGGTCTATGACGCAGATCCGGGGCTTGAAAAAGCGTTTGAGAAAGCAGCAGCACCGATCCATGCCGGGTGGATCAAGCGCGCGACAGAGGCTGGCATCGACGGTCAGGCCGCCTTTGATTTCTACACGCAGCGCGTCATCGAGCTTTCAAAGTGAGCGATGCGGGCACCACGGAACAGGCCGGGAAGGGATCCGGCCTGTCCCTCATCATCAAGGCGCTGGAAATGCTCTCCATGACGTTTCTGATGCTGATGATGATCCTGACCTTCGTCGATGTGATCGGGCGGTATATCCTGAACCAACCGGTTTTCGGCGCGAACGAGATGATCTCGTCGCTGCTTGCCGTGCTGATCTTTTCCGGCCTTGGCATTGCCAACGCGCGCGATGATCACATTGTCGTCGAGCTTTTGGATCACCGGGTACGGCGCCTGTCGCCAAAGGTGTACGAGGTTGTGATCCAAAGCTTTTCGGTTCTGGTCATGTCGCTGATTGCCTTCGTTCTGTTTGAACTGGCACTTGAGGCGTACCACCAGAAAGCGCTGACCTTCGTTCTGGAGATACCACTGGCCTGGATCGCAGGATCGGTGTCGTTTCTGGCGATCTTAAGCGTGATCAGCCAGATCATGGGCATTTATCTTAAAGCCACTGGCAAGTCGGTTTAGGGGCGGGGCATGACCACTGCACTGATCGGGTTTGCCATTCTTCTGACGCTCTGTTTTCTGGGGTTCCGGGTGGGCTTTGCCACGTTGATGGTGGGCTTTGTCGGCTTTGCGCTGGAACGCGGCTGGACCGCATCGCTGGCGATGGTGGGCCAGCAGGTGTTTCACGACGCATTGAACTACAACCTTTCGGTCATCCCGCTCTTTATCCTGATGGGTGTGTTCATCTATCGCTCTGACGTCAGCACCGATCTTTACGACACCGCCTATGCGGCCTTGGGCAAGTTCAAGGGCGGGCTGGCGCTGGCGACCGTTCTGGCGTGTGGCGGGTTTTCCGCGGTGTGCGGCAGCACACTGGCCACGGCAGCGACGATGTCAAAAGTTGCCATGCCACAGATGAAGGCGTTCAACTACTCCGACAAGCTGGCCGCAGGGACCATCGCGGCAGGCGGCACGCTGGGCATCATGATCCCGCCATCAGTGCCTTTGGTCATTTACGGCATCATCGCAGAACAAGACATCGCGCTTCTTTTCATCGCGGGCATTTTGCCGGGCCTTTTGCTGGTCACGCTTTTCATGCTGGCGGTCGCGATCATGGTACGTATCGATCCAGAGGCTGCACCGGACGCGCCGCCACTGGAAGAAGAACGCCGCAAGCGCGCACGGCGTGGCACCATCCCGGTGCTGGTGTTGTTCCTGATCGTCTTGGGCGGCATCTATGGCGGTGTCTTCACTGCAACCGAAGCGTCGGGCATCGGTGCAGTCGGGGCGGCAGTCATTGCCTTTACGCGCGGGCACCTGCGCAGCTTCGCCTCGTGGCGGGTGTGTCTGGTCGAATCCTCGATCACCACATCGAAAATCTTCATCGTCCTTTTCGGCGCAGTCGTCTTTTCGCAGTTCATCAATCTGTCGGGCCTGCCCTATGACATCCTTGATTTTGTTGATGACGCTGAACTGACACCCACCCAACTGGTGCTGTTCATCATCGCTATCGCCCTGTTGATGGGCATGGTGTTCGAATCCATCGGCATCCTTGTCCTGTTGGTCCCGGTCTTTTTGCCCGCCCTGGCGCAATCGGGCGTCGACATGATCTGGTTCGGCATCATCGTGGTGCTGGTGACCGAGATCGGGTTGATAACGCCGCCCATCGGCATGAACGCCTTTGTCGTCAAATCGGTGCTGCCCGAAGTGAAGCTTGGCGATATTTTCCGCGGCATCACGCCCTTTGTTTTCGCGTTGCTCATCGGTCTGATCCTTGTCTTTCTGGTTCCGGGCATCGCAACGCTACTTCCCAGCACAGTGAGATAAAAGATGGGCAAAGCCAAAAACGTCCTGTGGATCATGGCAGACCAGTTGCGCTGGGATTACCTCAGCTGCTTTGGGGCCAAACACATCGCCACACCGCACCTTGATGCACTTGCCGCCAAAGGCATGCGGTTCAACAAGGCCTATGTCCAGTCGCCGATTTGTGGTCCAAGCCGGATGAGCTTTTACACCGGGCGCTACGTGCGCAGCCACGGTGCCACATGGAACGGGTTTCCCCTGCGCATTGGCGAGCCGACGCTGGGCGATCATCTGCGCGAAATCGGGGTGAAGTGCAGCCTTGTGGGCAAGACGCATATGACGCCGGACAAGAAGGGCATGGCGCGGCTTGGGATCGAGCCTGACAGCACAATTGGTGCGCTGGCCAGCGAGTGCGGGTTTGAGGTGTTCGTGCGCGACGATGGCACCAACCATTCCGACTACACTCACCGGCATGCCGAGGATTATGACGCCTACCTGCGCGAACACGGCTTTGACGGCGACAACCCGTGGGAAGAGTGGGCGAACTCGGCCGAAGGCCCGGACGGCGAACTTTTGACAGGATGGCTTTTGAAGAACTCCCGCCTGCCTGCCCGCGTGCCCGCCGAGCATTCCGAGACCGCTTGGCTGACCACCCGCGGCATCGAGTTTATCGAACAGCAAGGCGATCAGCCGTGGCTGTGCCACCTAAGCTATATCAAACCGCATTGGCCCTATCTCGCACCCGCGCCTTATAACGATATGTACGGCCCGGATGATCTGCCGCCCGTGGTGCGCAGCCAGACCGAACGCGACACAGATCACCCGGTGATGCAGGCCTGGATCGACACCCGCGTGTGCCAGACATTTTCGCGCGACGAGGTCCGCGATCTGGTGGCACCCGCCTACATGGGGCTGATCAAACAGCTTGATGACGAGATGGGCCGCCTTTTTGCGTTTCTCGAGAAATCCGGCCGTATGGACGACACGATGATCGTCTTTTGCTCGGATCACGGCGACAACATGGGCGATCACTGGATGGGCGAGAAAGACCTGTTTTATGATTGCTCGGCCCGCATTCCGCTGATCATTTATGA
>JABDJX010000091.1 GCA_013003245.1 Silicimonas sp.
AATGTCGGGTGCGCGCGCGGCAAGCCGTCGGCCTTTGCGGATGCGGTCGATGGCGGCGCGGCGCGCGACCTGCAGCAGCCATGCATCGGGACGGTCTGGCAGACCGGAACGTGCCCAGTGGATCAGCGCACGTTCTGTAGCATCCGAAAGCGCGTCTTCCGCCAGGTCAAAGTCGCCCAGCGTGCGGATCAGCGATGCTAAAAGCCGCCCCCGGTCTTCGCGCATCAGTGTGTCGATACGCTTGGACAGATCGGGGGACGGGGCTGTCATCTATTCCGGGAACTCGATATGCATAATCGGGCGCAGCTCGATTGTGCCGTGGTCCGCCGTTGGAATAAGCGCTGCCATTTCAATAGCATGATCAAGGTCTTTGCAGTCGAGCAGATAGTACCCGCCGAGCCGTTCCTTGGTTTCGGCAAAGGGGCCGTCCATTGTCTCGGTCTTGCCACCACGGACCCGAACAGAAGTGGCAGTTGCCGTATCTTCCAACGCGTTGCCGCCCAACATGATGCCCGCGTCTTCATAGGTCTTGGTGGCGTTTTGGTATCCTTGCATGTAGCTGCCAAATTCCGGGGTTCCGGGTTGGGGGCCTGCGCCTTCGGCTGCGTAGATCAAAGCGAGATATTGCATGGGATCGTCCTTTCAGTGGCTAGTTTTGCGTGTGGCCGTGTATCTGACAAGCGATTGTCGAGATACTCATAGGACGCGCGGGTTGCCGCGATTTCGACATCGGCGTTAAGAAAAGTTTTGTTCAGCGTTCTGAGACGAGGTCACGTGATGCCATACTCGCCGGTATAGCGTCGGTGGTCCTAGGGCTCGATCAGTTTCTCCGCAGGCTGCGCCTGCGGAGATCCACTGGGGGATCTGCCCTAAAGCGATCTTGATCGCGGAACCGGCAGCGCATGACATGCGCGAGAGGCCAGACCCCCGCCATATTTAAGGACCAATGAAAGCAAGGTGCCGCACCCCCTGTGGAGGAACGGCAATTATTTTCCGATTGGTTTAGAGCATCTCTTTTGCCGCGTCGGCTACGGCCTGTGGTGTGATGCCGAAGTGCTCGTAAAGCTCGGGCGCAGGGGCCGAGGCGCCAAAGCCGTGCATGCCAACAAAGGCGCCTTTTTCGCGCTTGCCGCGCTCGCCGTAAAGCCAGCGATCCCAACCAAAGCGGATCGCAGCTTCGACGGCGACGCGCACCGGACCTGCAGGCAGGACCTTGCGGCGGTAGGTTTCGTCCTGTTCCTCGAACAGTTCCCAGCAAGGCATGGAGACGACGCGGGTGCCGATGTCTTCGGCTTGCAAGATATCGCGGGCTTTCAGGGCGATTTCGACTTCGGAGCCGGTGGCAAGCAGGATCACCAGGCGTTTGCCTTCGGCGTCGGCCAGAACATATGCACCCTGTGCGGTCAGGTTCTTCATCTTGTGTTCTGTACGCACTGTCGGCAGGCCTTGGCGGGTGAGAGACAAGACGGAAGGTGTGCGTTCGGATGTCAGGGCGATCTCCCAAGCCTCGGCAGTTTCAACCGTGTCACAGGGGCGGAATACATTGACGTTTGGTGTGGCGCGCGAAATGGCCAGATGCTCGATCGGCTGGTGGGTCGGGCCGTCTTCGCCAAGACCAATCGAGTCGTGAGTCATCACATAAGTGACGGGTACGCCCATTAGTGACGAAAGACGCATCGCACCACGTGCGTAATCGGTGAAACACATGAATGTGCCGCCGTAGGGTTTGACGCCGCCGTGCAGCGCCATGCCGTTCATTGCCGCCGCCATGCCGTGTTCGCGGATGCCGTAATGGACATAGCGCCCCTTGCGGTTTGTTTGGTCAAAAATGCCCAGATCGCTGGTCAGCGTGTTGTTTGACCCCGTCAGGTCAGCCGAACCGCCAATGGTCTCGGGCATGACCGGGTTGATCACCTCAAGAACCATTTCAGAGGATTTGCGGGTGGCAACCTTGGGTTGGCTTTCGCTGGTTTGCTTCTTCAGGGCGCGGATCACGCCGGAAAGCTTCTTGGGAGCCTCGCCACGCCAAACGCGTGTCATTTCCTTTTGGCGCGATGGCGAGAGGCCGGCAAAGCGCTCTTGCCAGTTGGCGCGCTCTTCTGCGCCACGGCTGCCAATGGTGCGCCATGCATTCTGGATATCGGCGGGGATATCAAACGGCCCAAGGGTCCAGCCGTAGGCCGCGCGGGTGGCGTCTATCTCATCTGGGCCAAGGGGCGAGCCATGCGCCTTTGATGTATCCTGCCGGTTGGGCGAGCCAAAGCCGATGTGTGTTTTGCAGGCGATCATCGACGGCTTCTTGCTGCTGCGCGCACGGGTCAGTGCATTGTCGATATCTTCGGGATCGTGGCCATCGCATTCGATAACCTGCCATCCCGCTGCCTGAAAGCGCTTGCGCTGATCGGTGATGTCCGAAAGAGAGACTTCGCCATCAATCGAGATGTTGTTGTCATCCCAAAGCACGATCAGCTTGCCGAGTTTCTGCATGCCAGCAAGGCCGATGGCCTCGTGGCTGATGCCCTCCATCAGGCAACCGTCGCCGGAGATGACGTAAGTGTAGTGGTCGACGACTTTTTTGCCGTAGCGCGCGCGCAAAGCTTCTTCGGCAATGGCAAATCCCACCGCGTTGGCAAGACCCTGGCCAAGAGGCCCCGTGGTGGTTTCGATGCCTTTCGCATGGCCGTATTCGGGATGACCTGCGGTGATCGCGCCTAACTGACGGAAGTTTTTCAACTGCTCCAGCGTCATATCCTCATAGCCCGTGAGGTGCAAAAGCGCGTAAAGCAGCATCGAGCCGTGGCCTGCTGACAGGATAAAGCGGTCGCGGTCCGGCCAATCGGGATCGGCTGCATCGAACTTCAAGTGCTTTTCAAAAAGGACGGTGGCGACATCGGCCATGCCCATTGGCATGCCGGGGTGACCCGAGTTGGCGGCCTGCACAGCGTCCATTGCAAGAACGCGGATCGCGTTGGCGCGGTTGAAATGGTCGGGATGAAGCTCTTTGAGTGTCGCGATGTCCAAGTTCTGGTCCCCCTAGCGTCTTCTTTGCGGTGTTGCGGCGGTTGATAGCAGGCGGGGGTTCAAGTGCAAGTGGCCCTCGGGGCAAAGGCGGGGTAAGTTTCGCCAAATATGAGGGACGGCGCGCGATTCGATAGGTTAATGCGCGGTTAATCCCTTGGTCCGGACAGAATGCGGAGGTTGTACGATGAGCGATATTTCAGACCTGGAGCGCCGGATTACGTCGGCGCTTGACCGGGCAACCAAGGCGCTGGAGCAATTGAGCGTGGCGTCTGAGGAAAGTGGTCCGGACTTATCGGCCGAGCTTGAAGCTGAGCGCGTGGCGAACCGTCAGTTGGAAGAGCGCGTGCGGGCGATCAAGGAAAAGCAGGAGAATACCGTGACCGCGCTTGAGCGGGAAGTTGCGGATCTTAAGGATGCCTTGGCAACACGCGATGCAGACGTGCAGCAGATGCGTGCGGTCAACGCGTCCTTACGGGAAACCAACACCGCGCTGCGGGATGCGAATGCGAAAGGATTGCCCGAGCCTAAGTTGATCGATCAGTCGATGTCGAGCGAGTTGGAAAGCCTGCGCGCAGCACGGGCGGCGCAACAGGCCGAGATCGAGGAAATTCTTGCAACCCTAGAGCCGGTTTTGAAGGAGGCGTGAGCATGCCAGAAGTGACAATCAACATCGGTGGCCGACCATTCAATGTGGCCTGTCAGGAAGGTGAAGAGCATTTTTTGCAGTCGGCAGCGGGATATCTGGACAATGAGGCCAAGTCGCTGATGGACCAGATCGGGCGTCTGCCAGAGGCGCGCATGTTGCTGATGGCTGGTCTGATGCTGGCCGATAAGCACGCTGGGTCGGAAGAAAGCCAGAAGCAGCTGGAAGATAAGCTGGCTCAGCAGGAAGCGTGGATTGAAGAACTGCAGAACCGACCCAAGCCCGAGGCAGAGAAGGTTGAAGTGGCCGTGATCCCCAACGAAGTGTCAGAGACGCTGGCAGAATTGGCGGCGCGTGCCGAGGCTCTTGCGAATGCTGCCGAAGAAAAGCTGGCGGGATAGCCCGCGCCAGGGCTTCGATATTAATCGACGTTGCCGCCATATTCTGACGCTGGCTTTTGCACCCAAGTGACAGCCATGTCGACCTTAGCAGCGGCAAGAAGGTTCATCACCGGGCAGCGATACTCTACGTTTTTGCAAAGCTGTTTGAACCGCGATTCCGGCTCGTCCGAGTAGACGACAATCTCAAGCTTGCCGCTTTCAAAATATGGACGGATGCCCGGCACGCCCTTGGGGCCACGCACATCGATCTGGCTTTCACAGGCAAAATCCACACCGCTGTAGGCAAAATTCATCGCGGTTGCGACGCCGTTGATGATCACGCCGTCACATCCCACAAGGGCGGCCAGCACGGTCTCAAGCGGGCTGGGTGCGGAATTTGTGCCGCCAAGCGAAGCGGGTTCATCGGTATAGGTAGGCTCGAAGTCGCGGACCTGAATTTTCGTGCGCGTGCCTGCAGCATTTGTCGCCTTGACGTGCCGCACGCCAATCTTTTTGGTGGCCGGGTCGATGCTTGGTTCGATGATATCGGGATCAATCATATCGGACATGGGGGGTGCTCCTAGCTGAGAGGGATAAGGGCTCCGACGGGTGCATCGCCGCGGAGAAGATCGAATAGCAGTCGGATGAAGGCGAAGACGATGATGCCATAGATCGCGCTTGTCCAAAGGCGCATCCTGGCCTTTGCCAAGAGCATCCATGCGATCAGCAGGATTGTCGGAATGCTTAGGCCGATCGCCCAGACCGCCACTGCGTAAATGACAAGTGCGACAAGAATCCAAAGCTCACTCGCATCGCGGGCAAAGTCGTTGGTGTATTCGCGCACGCCGCGCACCACGAGCCAAAGCACAAGTGGTAAGCCCGGAACAATGGCCAGCGCTGGCATCAACCGCGAGGCGGGGTTGAAACTGAACATCTCGTAAAGCGCATAGAGAAACATCACGCTCGCAATGCCCGCCAGAACAAGAGCAACGCCCTTGCTTGCCTCTGGCATGGCCACGCCTTCCTCTTCAGGTTCATCCGAGGGGGCAGCCGAGCTTGCCGTGCCGCGCGCACGCACCCAGCGATAAGCCGACAAAAGAAGCGGGATAACGATGATCGAGCCGATGACCAGAACCCCGGGGCGGGTCAGCCATGACCAGCCATGGATCTGGTTGGTCAGCCAGAAGTACTGCTCCATTGGGCCGGAAAGAACGAAGCCCACAAGCGCAGGCGCGCGCGGCCATCCGCCGTGCTTCATCATCCAGCCCAGCCCACCCAGCAGGAACAGCATGAAGATATCGCCCATGGTCGATGTCGACTGATAGGCGCCAATGACCATGATCAGGATCAGCGGGGCGGCGATGATCGCAAAAGGGATGCGCGTCAGGCGCGCCAGATAGGGAGTGATCGCAAAACAAACCGCGGCACCCACGACAGACGTCAAAGCGACAGACCAGACGATCAGAAACATCAGGTCCGGGTTTTGCGTGATCATCCGGGGGCCGGGGTAGTATCCAAACGAGAAAAGCGCGCCCAGAAAGATCGCAGCGGCCGGCCCGCCCGGTACGCTGAAAAGAAGTGTCGGGACAAGGTCTGAAATCACGGTCGCGTTGTTCGCGCCTTCCGAGGCTGCAATGCCGCGGATTTCTCCCTTGCCGAACTTGGATTTGTCCTTGGTCGAACGCATCGCGTGACCATAGGCAACCCAAGTCGATGCAGACGCCCCGACAGCGGGCACAAAGCCCCCAAAGACGCCAATGATCGACGCGCGCAAGACAAGCCATCTGGAACGCCAGAAATCCCGGAAACCATCGCCCCACTTTGTGACTTTCATCCGCTCGTGGCTGATCCCGCCACCGGCTGCCAGCATTGAAATCACTTCGGCCACACCAAATAGGCCCAGGGCAACAATGGTCAAAGAGAAGCCATCAAGCAGGTACACTTGCCCGAAGGTATACCTGAAATCAGCGGCGGCCTGCGCCGGGCCAACAACGCCAAGAAGAACGCCAAGACAGGCTGCCGCCAGACCCTTGGCCAAGTCCTTGCCGATCATCGACGCCGCAAAGAAAAGCCCCACAAGGGCGAACATGAAAAGCTCAGGCGTGGACAGCAAAAGCACGATAGGCCCCGCAATCGGAATGGCGAAAAAAAGAACCGCCGCCCCCACAAGGCCACCAACCATCGAGGCCAGAAATCCCACGCCAAGCGCGCGGGATGCTTCGCCTTTCTTGGCCAAAGCATGCCCTTCGATTGCAGTTGGCGCTGATGCAGGAGAGCCCGGCGCGCCAAGCAGAACGGAGGTGATGGTGTCGGATGTGTAGACGACCGAGATCGCACCTAGCAGCATTGCAAGGCCCGAGTAATCATCGAGGTAGAAGACAAACGGAAGCAGGATCGAAACTGCGGCCACGCCGCCCAAACCGGGGAGCATGCCAAAAACCATGCCAACCAGCATGCCGGCAAAAAGCGCAGCCAATCGGATCGGGTCAAAAAGGGCGTCAAGCGCCGAAAGCGCGTGCTCGATCATGGGTGCTTTCGCTTGGCTGAGAAATTGCAAACCGGGCCGCGCGGTGTGCGGCCCGATTCAGGAAGGCCATTAGAAGTTGACGCCAAACTTCGTGGACAGCAAGTCGCGCAGATAGGTGCGCACTTCATCACTCGGAGAAAGTGCTGCCTTGATCGCAGCTTCGGTGTCAGGCCCGGCATTCAGACGCGCGCCATTTGTCACTTTCTGGCTTTCCGCCTGAAACTCCGGGTCCGCGTTGATTGCGGCGGCGGCAGCGGCAAAGGCGTCAAGCACCTCTTGCGAGGTGTCAGGATGCATGTAGCCGGTCAGGCCATAAGCATAAGTCACCGACGCCACGCCCTGAAAAGCGTCCCATTCAATGCCAGAGGGCGCTTCCCCATTCATTTGCTCATAAACCTCGTAGACCGAAGGAAGTTCTGGTGCGATTGGGTCACGGCCCTTCAACACTCCGTCTTCCATCGCACCGCCAGTCCAAAGAGGCACAGCACGGCCTTCTTCCACAGAAGGAACAACCTGCGTCAGGTAAACCGGTGTGAACTGGTAGTCGATGTTGACTTCGCCCTGCTCAAAGGCAAGCCGCACCGGACCACGACCATTGAAGCCAAGGATTGATTTCACATCAAGATCAAGGACTTCGAAGGACAGCAGGCCGGGAAGGTCTGATGCCGCTGCAGCAATACCTCCATAAAGCAGCGGGCTGCTGGCATCTTTGATATCGGCCGCGCTCGTCACACCTGTCGAGGGCGATACATAGGCCACAGCGCTGAAGGGGTGGCTATAGGCGACCCGGTAGTCTGCGAGGCGGTACTCTACACCCTCCTGGCCCAGAACGAACGGGTTGGCGGTCGATGATGTTGTGAAAAGGATCGTCGTGCCGTCTGATTTGGCATTTTGTTCAAACCAGTTCGCACCAAGGATCGAACCACCGCCGGGACGCGAGACGACGTCAAGATCGGGGTTTCCCGGCAAGTGCTTCTCGAAATACGGCTCAAGGAATTTTGCCGACACAAACGTCGCGCCGCCTTCGCCGAATGGCACAACCACTTCAATGGTCTTGCCAGCAAACATCCCGTCCTGTGCGCCCGCCGCAAGCGTGCTGCCCAAAAGCAGTGCCGCCGCCATAGAAATTTTCAGTCCTCGCATGATGTATTCCCTCCCATGGAAAAAGATGCAGTATCGTTAGCCAATTGTGTTTTCGAGCGTTCCCAAGCCAGTGATTGAAACGCTCATCTTGTCGCCCTTCTGAAGATACTTGGGCGGGTTGAACCCAATTCCCACACCCACGGGCGTACCCGTTGCAATGATATCGCCCGGCAAAAGCGTCATGGTGCGCGACATGGTCTCGATCAGCGTTGGTATATCAAAGATCAGGTCAGCGACTTCGACGCGCTGGCGTTCTTCGCCGTTGATCTCGGTCACAAGCTCAAGTTTGGTGACGTCGCCCACTTCGTCTGCCGTCGCGATCCACGGACCCAGCGGGCAGAATGTATCAATGCCTTTGCCGATAACCCATTGGTTGTGGTCCTTTTGAAGAATACGGGACGTTACATCATTAACGACAACATAGCCAAAGACGTGGTCGTAGGCGTCTTCTTTGTTCACCTGAAAGCAGCGTTTTCCGATAACAACCCCAAGCTCGCCTTCGTAGTCGACACTATTGGTATGATCGAGCGACCCTTTGACGATATCACCCGGACCGCACACGCTGGTGGTGGCTTTGGTAAATACCACCGGATGCGATGGGACCTGTTCTTTGGCGCTGGAGTCAAAGCCGCTTGAGTGGAACTCGGCGGCATGGGCGTAGTAGTTTTTGCCGACGCAAAAAATGTCGCGCAACGGCTGTGGAAAAGGAGCAAGTAGCTTGATATCCGACATCGGCACTCGGTTTTTACCGGCGGCAG
Source organism: Silicimonas sp. (assembly GCA_013003245.1). Lineage (GTDB taxonomy): Bacteria > Pseudomonadota > Alphaproteobacteria > Rhodobacterales > Rhodobacteraceae > JABDJX01. Next base: position 8,473 of record JABDJX010000091.1, read on the forward strand.
CTAAGTCCGCCATAGCGTCTTGCCCCCCGATCACAGCGTTCAGGACTGCATGCTTGGCACTCTCTCCCTCAACACAAATCACCGCATTGTCATCTTCAATATAGCCGGCGCAGGGTGTCCCTTCATATTCGAACGTGATCAACTTCATTTTCTCGACATTCATTGTTTTTATCGATAAAACTAAAAACCATAGAAAATTGATGCTGTCAAATAATTGATATGCTATCGCCCCAATAAGAAATAAAAACAGAGGGTTAAATGCCAGAACGCGCCTTGGACACCTCAAGTGGTGAAACCCTTGCCGACTCGGCATATGCACGCCTTCGCCGCGATATTATTGCCGGAGTACGTGCGCCGGGCGAGCGACTTCGGATCGAGCGGCTGAAGGCGATTTACGGTATTGGTCCTACTCCCTTACGCGAGGCCATGCAGAAACTTGCACAAGACGGCCTAGTGATCAGTGAAGGAAACCGTGGATTTACAGTGGCTCCCCTGGACGCAGCAGAGTTCCACGACCTGAACCTTGCGCGTACCGTTATCGAAAAAGAAGCTCTGCGACTTTCTATCGAACGCGGGGACAATCTTTGGGAGGCACGGGTTGTTGCAGCTGCACATATAATGGGCAAGGAAGACGCCATACTTTCCGAGGCACCGGACGCATTGCCGGATACCTGGGAAGGGGCCAACGCTGAATTGCATGCAGCCCTGGTCTCGGCTTGTGGCTCAAACTGGATTTTAAAAATTCGCACCGACCTTCATGACCTGTGTGAACGCTACCGACGGGCGTCGGTTTATCAAAAGATAGGAACGCGCGATCTTCAGGCAGAACACTCGGCCATTGTTGAAGCCGCCTTGGCCCGTGATGCCGACAAGGCTTGCGCATTGATCGGCGCACATTTTGCACTGACCGAAAAGCTGTTAGCACCCGAAGACACCACGCTTAAACAAGTCGACCAGCCCACCGCATGACCGCATCAATTATCCTTTTTTTGTTCGCAGGTTTGATCGGCGGCATCGTGAATGCGGCTGCTGGTGGGGCGAAGCTTTTTGTCTTCCCGATGCTTTTGGCCATGGGGTTGCCGCCAATTGCCGCGAACGTAACGCAGGCCGTGGCGCTTTGGCCTGCACAGCTTCCTGCCGTGTGGGTCTATCGCCGGGAACTGGCGGGCGAGTTTCGATCACTCGCGCTTCAGATGATCCCAGCTTTGATTGGCGCGTTTCTTGGTGCGATCATGATGGTCAATTCAAGCGAGAAATTCTTCGTCTCGGTCGTCCCGGTGCTTTTGATCGTGGCTGTGATCGCGATTATCCTGGGGCCGCGCACCACCGATTTTATGCGTTGGGCCTTTCCCGGCGAGCGTCTGAAGACGGCGACTGCCACGCTGCTGGCGCTCATCGGATTCTACGGGGGCTTTTTTGGCGCCGGTATGGGCTTTATGCTTTTGGCGGTGCTGGCTGCATCGACGGGCAAAGGAGTTGGTCACGTCAACGGAGCCAAGAACCTGTTTGCGGCGGCTATTCAGTCGGTTGCGGTGATGCCTTTGATGTTTTCGGGTCTCGTGGACTGGCTGGCAGCCATCTGCGTCCTTATCGGCGGTATCGCCGGTGGCTACATAGGTGCCAGCGTCACGCGACGGCTGCCAGAAGCATATGTGCGGATCGGGGTCGCCGGACTAGGCTTGGTGCTGACCCTGTCGTTTCTTTTAAGATAGAAGGTTGAGTTTCTAAGTGTTGTGTTGCCGGATCTGATCGGCGGCTTCCTTGTTGAACACCACGCCGCTTTCTTCAAAAAGCGTATCCAACTCACCCGAAAGGGTCATCTCGGTGATGATATCACAGCCACCGACAAATTCGCCTTTGACGTAAAGCTGCGGGATCGTGGGCCAATCTGAGAAATCCTTGATGCCTTGGCGCACAGCATCGTCTGCAAGAACGTTCACGTCGGAATAATCGACGCCCATAAAGTTCAGGACGCCAGCAACCCGCGAGGAAAACCCGCACTGCGGCATCTCTTTGGTGCCTTTCATGAAAAGCACTACATCGTTGCTGGTAACGGTTTCTTTAATCTGGTCCTGAGCGCTCATGATAATGGCCCTTTTTGATCTTCGGTTGCAGTGAGAGATAGTGCGGTTTTAGGCGGTTTGCCAGTGCTCAGCCCCAGGTGATGTCAAAGGTTTCATCTTTGGGCAGGCCAAAAACATCTTCGATCACCCAAATGACAAATGTATCGTGCCGGGCGCGGTCGCCAAAGTCGACGTCCAGAAACTGCATCGCAACGGTGCCATTGACGCGACGGGTCTCAAGCCCGCGCTTTTCGGCCTCACCTTGGATTGTGGCCGCATAATTGCGCGACCAGTCCGTGACGGGCATGTCGAATTGATACGTCCACGCACCGCCAGATTTGTTCGCGCTCACCTGTACGAAACGTGTCTGGTCAGAAGCCATGGCGGTGACGAAAAAGCTGTCATGGCCTTGATTTTGCAGTCTTGAGATTTGCACGAAATACTGCGCGATACCGCCTTGGACGCTGTCGCTTTCGTCAGCCGTGCCCGGCTGGTGGCTGATGACGTAAAAGACGATACCCACAAAAAGCGCGATGGCGAGGTAAAAAATCACACTAGTCAGGCGCGCGCGTTGTCAGCGCCAGTGCATGAAGCTCGCCACTTGGGCCGTCCATTTTGCCTTTGAGCGCCGCATA
>JABDJX010000101.1 GCA_013003245.1 Silicimonas sp.
CGCAGGTGACCCGGAATATTCGCGCGCTTGAGGCGCTGACTGAGGGGGCCTCACCCTTGCCTGTGGATGACGCTGACACCGATGAAGACGACAGCAACACAGACGAAGGGGAAAACCCGGCGTTGGCCGACTGGAGACGCGGGCATGAGCGGTGATCTTCTGGTCAAGCTGGTGGCTGACCACGGCCCTTGGGTTGTGCTGGTGTTTTTCCTGCTGTGGCGCGACGCCGAGAAAGACCGCGCCACGCGGGCGGTTTTGGACAAGAACGCAACCGTTTTGACCGAGATCGCCACGGTGATCCGCGAACGTATGCCCAGAAGTTGAGACCAGACGATGACGACACGTATTTGGCTGTGGATAAGGGCACTTTTGCGGGGAAGACGCCTCTCGCAGTCAATCGCAACAAACAATTGTGCAGCCGACGAACTGGACGCTGTTTTACGAGAGGTGACCCGAAGATGACCAAACCCGCAGCGCTTTTGGCGGTAACGATGCTGACGTTTTTCACGTCCTTCTCTGTCTTGGGATACCGCACGACGTATCTGATCGGGTACGGCGCCTTCACCCTGATGGCGGCGACAATCTCTATGACATTCGTTTGGCTTTGGATGCGCCGTGCCACGCCCTTGGCGATGGGCATGGCGTTTAGCTGGGCGGGGGCGGCCAGCGTTATGGGGTGGTGGTGGCTTTACAACGCGTTCCACGCGCCCACATGGATGCAGGACAGCCAGTTTCTCTTTCCGTTCCTGTCGGTCTATTTCCTTGGTGCGGTGCTGCATTTCGAGGTGATTGCGCGCTCACTCGGGGCACGAAAGTGGAGCTTTCTGGTGCCGATCGTCCTGTGCGTCTTCACATCGATTCTCATCTTTCAGCTAAGCTGATCACACCCTTGCGACCAAGCGTCTCGCCGCCTTGGCCAATCGGCTTGGGCGGTCTATTGTTTGGCGCATGATAGTAGAGCTTGGACATTTCACCCTTCTTCTTGCGCTGATCATTGCGTGCCTGCAGACGGTATTGCCGTTGGTCGGCGCGCATAAAGGGTGGCGCAGCTGGATGGCGGTCGGATCGCCTGCTGCTTTGACGCAAGCCCTGCTTTTGGGGTTTTCATTCAGCGCCCTGACCTATGCCTTTGTGACGTCTGACTTTTCCGTCCGCCTTGTCACGTTGAACTCGCATACCGACAAGCCGATGCTTTACAAAGTGACCGGCGTTTGGGGCAACCACGAAGGTTCCATGCTGCTGTGGTGCCTGATTTTGGCGGTGTTTGGCGGGCTTGTTGCGATTTTCGGCACCGCTTTGCCGGAAAAGCTCAAGGCGCGGGTGCTGGGCGTTCAGGCGTCGATTGGCGTTGCGTTTCTGAGCTTTTTGATCTTCACCTCGAACCCGTTTCTGCGGCTGGCGCAACCGCCGCTGAACGGGCAGGATCTGAACCCTCTGTTGCAGGACCCCGGTTTGGCCTTCCATCCGCCGTTTCTTTACATCGGGTACGTGGGTCTTTCGACGTCGTTCTCATTTGCCGTTGCTGCACTGATAGAGGGGCGCGTTGATGCGGCCTGGGGCCGGTGGGTGCGGCCTTGGACGTTGCTGTCATGGCTGAACCTGACCATCGGTATCGCGCTTGGCTCGTGGTGGGCGTATTACGAGCTGGGTTGGGGCGGCTTCTGGTTCTGGGATCCGGTCGAGAACGCGTCTTTCATGCCGTGGCTTCTGGCGGCTGCTTTGCTGCACTCGGCCATCGTGGTCGAAAAACGCGAGGCGCTGAAAAGCTGGACGATCCTGCTTGCGATCCTTGCCTTTGGTTTTGCGCTGATTGGCGCGTTCATTGTCCGCTCGGGCGTTTTGACCAGCGTGCATGCCTTTGCCAATGATCCCGAGCGAGGCGTGTTCCTGCTGGCGATCACCGGTATTTTCATGGGCGGCGCGCTGACGCTTTATTCGGTGCGCGCAAGCCAGATGCAGGCCAAGGGCGTCTTCGGGCTGGTCAGCCGCGAAAGTGCGCTGGTGATGAATAACGTGCTGCTGGCTGTCGCAACCTTCGTGGTCTTTATCGGAACGATCTGGCCTTTGGTGGCGGAAATGGCGTTTGACCGCAAAGTCTCGGTTGGAGCACCGTTTTTTGACGCGGCCTTTACGCCCTTTATGGTGCTTTTGGCGCTGATCCTGCCGCTTGGATCGATCCTGCCGTGGAAACGTGCGAAGCTGGGCAAGGCTATGCGCCCACTTTGGTTTGCGCTAACGGCGGCGTTTATTCTAGCGGCTCTGATCTGGACGTTACAAACGGAACGGAGCCTGCTTGCTCCGATTGGGATACTGCTTGGGTCATGGCTCGTGCTTGGCGCTGCTTTTGATCTGTGGTCGCGCACCGGACGTGGTGGGCTGGGCGACAAGCTGGGCCGCGCGTGGCGCTTGCCGCGGGCAGATTGGGGGCGTGTTGTGGCGCACTCGGGCCTCGGCGTGACGTTTATCGGGATTGCCGCGATGCTTGCCTGGCAAACCGAAGACATTCGCGTGGCGCAGGTTGGCGATACGTTTGAGGTGGCAGGCTATGATATGACGCTGGCCGATGTGCGCCGCGTTGAGGGGCCGAATTATCTTTCGACGATGGCTGAGATGCGTGTCGTAAAAGACGGGCGTGAGGTCGCTGTGCTCTTCCCTGAAAAGCGGGTCTATCCAGTCGCAAACATGCCCACGACAGAGGCGGATATCGACAACGGAGTGTTCCGCGACATTTACCTTGTGATCGGCGACGAACAACAAGGCGGCGGTTGGGCCGTGCGATCTTACGTCAAGCCTTTTGCCAACTGGATCTGGGCAGGGGCGATCATCATGTCGCTTGGCGGTGCGCTGTCGCTCTCTGATCGGCGGTTCCGCGTTGCAGCCGGAGCGAAAAAGTCCGCATCTGCACCGGTGCCTGCCGAATGATACTGCGCGCGCTTTTCATCTGGCTGGTTCTCGCCACCGCGGCTTTTGCGGTCGAGCCGGGAGAGCGGCTGGATGATCCGGTTCTGGAAGAGCGCGCGCGCGAGTTGTCAAAGGGTTTGCGGTGTCTGGTCTGCCGGAACGAGAGTATTGACGAATCCAATGCAGAGCTTGCGCGCGATTTGCGGATATTGCTGCGCGAGCGGATTGCGGACGGAGACAGCGACGAAGAGGCGGTGAATTATCTTGTCTCGCGCTTTGGCGAATACGTGCTTTTGAATCCGCGCGCGACGGGGGCGAACCTGATCTTGTGGGTGGCGGGGCCGGTTTTGCTGCTTGCCGCGCTGGCGATTGCATTTTTCTATGTGCGCAAAAGGCGACCCGATGGGCCTGTCGATGGGTTAAGCGAGGGCGAAAAAGAGCGTTTGGCGCAGCTTTTGGAAAAATAACGTGGCGTTTGGGTTTTCCGAACCGTTTCGTTCACTTATGTGAGAGAGAACGAACAGGAGCGCCGCCCACATGGACTATCAGACCATTCAACTGACCGAAGACGACGGTTCTGCGGTGATCACGCTGAACCGGCCTGAAGTGAAGAACGCGCTGAACGCGCAGATGCGGGCGGAGCTTTTGCACGCGGTGAAGGCGTCTGAGAAAAGCGCGCGGGCGATTGTGATCACCGGCAGTGGCGATGCGTTTTGCTCGGGTCAGGACTTGAGCAACAAGTCGGTCAACAACGCCAATCTGGAGCGCGTGCTGCGCGACGAATACGTGCCCCTGTTGCGCGCAATTTACGACTGTGCGGTGCCGACGATTTCCGCGGTGAACGGACCGGCAGCGGGGGCGGGGGCCAACCTTGCCTTGGCGGCAGACGTGGTGATCGCAACTGAAAGTGCGGTCTTTTTGCAGGCGTTTACGCGCATCGGTCTGATCCCTGACGCGGGCGGCACCTATTGGTTGCCGCGCCAGGTTGGATTCGCGCGTGCGATGGGAGCTGCGCTTTTTGCCGAGCCGGTGAGCGCCAAGCAGGCAGTGGAGTGGGGCATGATCTGGGAGGCTGTGCCGGACGCCGAGTTTGATGCGCATTGGCGGGCGCGGGCGGCGAAGCTGGCCTCGGGTCCGACAATGGCCTACGGCTATGCCAAACAGGCAATCCGCGAGAGTTATGGCAATTCGCTGGACAAGCAATTGCTATTAGAAGCGCGTTTGCAAGGGAAATGCGGCAAGAGCCGGGACTTTCGCGAGGGTGTTCTGGCTTTTTTGGAAAAGCGGCCTGCGGATTACGAAGGACGGTGAACTGATTTTGTTTCGTCTCGCGTGCCGCGAGCCGACCAACTGGGGGCTCTGCCCCCAGACCCCCGGCATGTTTTTGGACCAATGAAAGTCAGAAGGCCTGTTTTTTGCAGGCCTGCCTGATTTTAGCGATCTTCGACATCCACGTAATCGCGGCGTGTTTCGCCCACGTAAAGCTGGCGCGGGCGGCCAATTTTCATCTGTGGATCGGCGATCATTTCCTTCCATTGGCTGATCCAGCCAACGGTGCGTGCAAGGGCAAAGATCGGCGTGAACATCGAGGTCGGAAAGCCCATCGCATCAAGGATGATACCCGAGTAGAAATCGACGTTTGGATATAGTTTCTTCTCGGCAAAATACGGGTCTTCAAGCGCCATTTTCTCAAGTTCTTTGGCGACCTGAAGCGTCGGGTTGTTCTCGATGCCCAGCAGATCCAGCACTTCGTCTGCCGATTGCTTCATCACTTTGGCGCGCGGGTCGAAATTTTTGTAGACGCGGTGGCCAAAGCCCATCAGGCGGAAAGGATCGTTCTTGTCCTTGGCACGCGCGATAAACTCGGGGATGCGATCCGGCGTGCCAATCTCGCGCAGCATCTCAAGGCAGGCTTGGTTGGCGCCACCGTGGGCTGGCCCCCAAAGGCAGGCGATACCAGCGGCGATACAGGCGAACGGGTTTGCGCCCGACGAGGACGCAAGCCGCACGGTTGAGGTCGAGGCGTTTTGCTCGTGATCAGCGTGCAGCGTGAAGATACGGTCCATCGCGCGCGCAAGGATCGGGTTCACTTCGTATTCCTCGGCGGGCACTGCAAAGCACATACGCAGGAAGTTCGAGGCGTAATCCAGATCGTTTCGCGGATAAACGAAGGGCTGGCCGATGGAGAACTTATAGGCCCAGGCGGCAATCGTTGGCATCTTGGCAATCAGGCGGATCGACGCAACCTCGCGCTGCCACGGGTCGCTGACGTCAGTTGAATCGTGATAAAACGCTGACATTGCGCCGACGACGCCGGTCATAATCGCCATTGGGTGCGCATCACGGCGGAAACCGCGATAAAAGTAGACCATTTGCTCGTGCAGCATCGTGTGATTGGTCACGCGGCTTTCAAAGTCTTCCAACTCTGACGCAGAGGGCAATTCGCCGTAAAGCAACAGGTAACAGACCTCTAGGAAATGCGATTTCTCGGCCAGTTGGTCGATGGGATAGCCACGATGCAAAAGCTCACCCTTGTCACCGTCGATAAAGGTGATGGTGCTGTCGCAGGCGGCCGTGGATGTGAAACCCGGATCATAGGTAAAAACGTCGCCCTGTGCGTAAAGCTTGCGGATGTCGATGACATCGGGGCCGACAGTTGGTGAATGAATAGGAAGCTCTAATTCTTTGTCGCCAAACGATAATTTTGCTGTTTTTCCCGTCTCGGCCATATGGTGTCCTATCGTTTGGCCCACAAACATGGGCTAATTTCATCGTCTCACGCGCCGGGGCGGTTTAGCGGCTCGCATCCTGCAGCCTCAGAACCGTTTCGTCGCGCCCTAATACGAGCATCATGTCGAAGACACTTGGTGAAACCGAGCGCCCGGAGAGTGCCGCACGAAGCGGCGCTGCAAGCTTTCCGAGCTTAGTGTCATGAGCCTCTGCCAGCGCCTGAACAACGGCCTCAAGCGCCTCGCGGTCCCAGCTAGCATTTTGCAGGTGCGGCGTCAATTCTTGCAGTATACCACGGGATACTGGATCGAGCATTTTCGCGGTTTTCTCGTCTGGCGTGATTGGGCGGGTGGTGAGTACAAAAAAGGCTTTCTCCAAGAGTTCTGGATAGATGCGCGCACGGTCTTTCAGGCAGTACATGGCGCGCCTCAGGCCCGAGAATTGAGCTTCTGAAAGCGCGTTTTGCCCTGAAATGCTCAAGAAAGTCTGAATATCGCTAAGGATCGCGTCATCGTCCATCGCGGCGATATGCTGGCCAGACAGGTTGCCGAGCTTTTTGGTGTCAAAGCGTGCCGGCGCTTTCTTGATGCCGCCCAGATCAAACCATTCTATGGCCTGTTCTGTGGTGAAAAATTCATCGTCGCCGTGGCCCCAGCCCAGCCTCGCCAGATAGTTCCGCATTGCAGCGGCGGGATAGCCTTGGGCCGCCCATTCCTCGACCCCGAGCGCACCGTGTCGTTTAGAAAGTTTTTTACCATCTTCGCCGTGAATAAGCGGGATATGTGCCCAGACCGGCGCGTCCCAGCCCATCGCGGCATAAACAAGCATCTGGCGCGCGGCGTTGTTGAGGTGATCGTCGCCGCGGATCACGTGGGTGACGCCCATGTCGTGATCATCCACCACCACGGCAAGCATATAGACAGGTGTGCCGTCCGAGCGCAGGACGATCATGTCATCCAACTGGTCGTTGCGGATGGTCACGTCGCCTTGCACCTCATCGTGGATCACCGTTTCGCCCTCAAGAGGGGCTTTTACACGGATCACAAAAGGCGCGTCGGGATGCTCGGTCTCGGCCACATCGCGCCACGGCGAGCGAAAGAGCGTGGATTTGCCCTCGGCCTTGGCCGCCTCGCGAAAAGCTGTGATCTCTTCGGGCGTTGAGAAGCATTTGTATGCTTTGCCTGCGGCCAGCATCGCGTGGGCCACCTCGGCGTGGCGGTCGGCGCGGTCAAACTGGCTGATCGCGTCACCGTCCCAATCAAGCCCCAGCCATTCAAGGCCTTTAAAGATGGCTTGGGTTGCTTCGGGCGTATAGCGCGCACGGTCGGTATCCTCGATGCGCAGCAGGAATTTGCCGCCCTTGGCGCGGGCGTAAAGCCAGTTGAAAAGCGCTGTGCGCGCGCCACCGATGTGCAGGTAACCGGTGGGCGAAGGAGCAAATCGGGTGACGACGGACATCAGCGTAAACCTTTTGGAAACCAGGATTGGGGTAGGCGTGGTGCGGTGTAGTCAACGTGCCCGGAGGTGACAAGGGCGCATGGTCTCAAGACTGGAAGCGGTGCTGGATGCGCAAAGGGGCGGGCTGTTCCCCTGGGCGCCGGTTTTCTTCGGGATTGGCATCGGGGCGTTTTTCGCGCTGCGGTTCGAGCCGGGGCAGCAGACGTGGGCGCTGATAGCGGCAGCCATCGCCACCTCGTTGTTTTTGGCGCTTTGGAGCAATGCGCTGTTGCGGCTGGCTTTAGCGGCGGTCCTGCTGATACTTGCTGGTTTTTCCGTTGCGGGCCTGCGCGCGCATCACGTGGCCGAACCGGTGCTTGGGTTTCGCTACTACGGCCCGATTGAAGGGCGGATCGTTAGCATTGATCGCTCGGCTTCAGATGCACTGCGGCTGACGCTTGACCGGGTTGTGCTGCGAGATATGGACCCGCGTCGCACGCCTGCGCGGGTGCGCGTCTCACTGCACGGGCAGCAAGGGTTTATCGACCCAGAGGCAGGCGTGACCGTGATCCTGACGGGACATCTTTCGCCGCCGGGAGGCGCTGTGGAGCCGGGCGGTTTTGATTTCCAACGGCACGCCTGGTTTCAACGCATTGGCGCTGTTGGCTATACGCGCACGCCGGTGCTGACGCTTGCACCTTATAGGGCCGATGGCTTTGGCATCTGGATCACCCGGATCAGGTTGCAGATTTCAGCCGCAGTGCAGGCCACCCTTGAAGGGCGCGCAGGTGGATTTGCCGCCGCGATCACAACGGGCGACCGCGCGGGCATGGATGCGGGCACGCTTGAGGCGTTGCGGGCGTCAAACCTCGCGCATTTGCTGGCGATCTCGGGGCTGCACATGGGGCTTTTGACCGGCTTTGTTTTTGGGGTGGTGCGCGCAGTCCTGTCGCTTTTCCCGCGCGCCGTTCTGGTGCTCCCCGCCAAAAAGATCGCAGCTCTTCTCGCCTTGGCGGCAGGAGCCGTCTATCTGGCGCTTTCTGGCGGAAACGTGGCGACGGAACGCGCGTTTATCATGGTGGCGGTGATGTTTCTGGCGCTGCTCGTAGACCGACGCGCGATCACCCTGCGTGCGGTTGCCGTCGCCGCACTTATCGTGCTGACCCTAAGACCCGAGGCGCTTTATGGCCCCGGTTTCCAGATGTCATTTGCTGCGACAACTGCACTGGTGGCCGTCTTTGGCGCTTTGCAGGCCCGCCGCCGGGG
>JABDJX010000123.1 GCA_013003245.1 Silicimonas sp.
GCGCTCTGGTTCCCAAAGCCCGTATGCGGCCACCACGCTTGCGCACAGCCAACCGGTCCTCCTTGTAGATACGATACAGCTTCTTGTGATTAACCTCGAAGCCTTCACGTTCCAGCAGCATGTGGAGCCGACGATAGCCGAACCGCCTTCGTTCAGATGCCAGTTCCTTCAATCGCTCACGCAGCTTGCGATCATCACCGCGCTTCGAGCGGTAGCGATAGACACGTTCACTGATACCAACGAGCCCACAGGCCCGGCGCCCGGAATAGTTCTTCTTTTCAATCGCCCAGTTCACAGCACTTCTCCTCGAACCGGGCGTCAGAAGTTTTTTCCGAGCATCTCTTTCAGCGTCGCGTTGTCCAGCAGCTGCTCCGCTAGCAACTTCTTCAGCTTACGGTTCTCTTCATCGAGAGACTTTAGCTTCTTCGCGTCAGACACCTCCATGCCGCCATACTTGGACCGCCATTTGTAAAACGTGGCATCGCTGACACCATGCTTGCGGCAAAGCTCCTTTGCGCCAAGCCCAGCCTGATGCTCTTTCAATATCCCGATAATCTGCTCTTCGCTGAAACGGCTTCTCTTCATCGTCTGTCTCCTCGTCAGAGAACAGGCTAACTCAAAACACCGGACTTTTCAGGGGAGCAGGTCAATGTTCCAAATCGTTGCCACCGCGCTGTTTGCGAGGGGGCGCGCAAGCTTATCGCGTTGTAAAACACCGGGTGTTGCTTTTGCGGGGGCGATACCGGTTCGGGATTGCGCGATCTAATCCGCGCCTTTCACGACAATCTGAGCGTCTGGCGCAGGTGCGACAACTTTCTGAATGAAATAAAGGCCTGCAAAGACGGCAATCCCGATCAAATCTGTCACCAGACCACCAGCAATCATAAGAAGCGCTGCCAAAATCAATCCGGCGCGTAAAAACCACGCGGAACGCGCACCCATGAACCAGCCTTGGACCCCGGAGCTTAGCAGAAAGACGCCAAACACGGCCGTGACGCCTGCGCGGCTGATCTCACCCCATGTGCCGTCCATCAGAATGGCGGAATTGTAAAAGAACATGAAGGGAACAATGAACGCGGCGATGCCGATTTTGAAAGACGCCACGGATGTTTCCATCGGGTTTGATCCCGATATGCCCGCCGCGGCATAACTGGCGAGAGCAACAGGGGGCGTGATCGCCGAAAGCACGGCAAAATAGAACACAAAGAAATGCGCCGTCAGCATTGGAATGCCAAGTTGAACAAGACCGGGTGCCACCACCGATGCGGCAACCGCATAAGCGGCCGTGGTCGGCATGCCCATGCCAAGAAGGATCGCGATGCACATGGCGAAAAACAGCGCAAGCAACTGCGAAACGCCTGCCAAATCCAAAAGCAGTGCCGAGAAGCGCGCACCAACTCCCGTCAGCGAGATCACACCCACGATAATGCCCGCGCAGGCACACACCGCAATGATCTGAATGGACATGATGCCGGCAAGTTCAAATGCCTTGAGGATTGAGCGCAGTCCCATCCTGTGCGGGGTCAGCCAAGAGACGACAGCTGCGGCAACGGTTGCCAAAGTGCCTGCCCGGATCACCGAATAGCCCATGAACAAGGCGCTGATGAGAATGACGATTGGAATGAAAAGATAGATTTGGCGAACAAGCTTGTTGAACTTTGGCAGCTCATCTTCGCGCATCCCCCGCATGCCAAGTTTTGCAGCCTCAAAGTCGACCATGAAGTAAATCGAGACGAAATACAGAACCGCCGGAATAATCGCGGCCGTCGCAATCTCAAGGTAAGGAATCCCCGTGATCTCGGCCATGATAAAAGCACCGGCCCCCATGATTGGCGGCATAATCTGGCCCCCGGTCGAGGCGGCAGCCTCAACGGCGCCAGCGGTCTTTTTGTGATAGCCGACCTTTTTCATCAGCGGGATCGTCAGCGAGCCTGTGGCAACCACATTGCCCGCGCTGGTGCCGTTGATCATGCCCATCAAGCCAGAGGCGAAAATCGCCACTTTGGCAGGCCCGCCGCGCGCACGGCCAGCCGCGGCGAAAGCGAAGTTGACGAAATAATCGCCCACTTTTGACGCCTGCAGGAAGGCTGCGAAGATAATGAAGAGGATGATATAGGTCGAACTGACCGCTGTCGTCGGCCCAAGGATGCCCGCGTCAGAATACACATGCCCGAAAAAGCGCTGCCATGTATAGGCGTTGGTCACCGCCAGAATGCCCGGCAGCAGATGGGCAGTGAAGGTATAGAGCAAAAAGACGCCGGTGATGATCACAAGGGCCAGACCGGCGACGCGGCGCGTCAATTCAAGGATCAGGGCTGCGCCTGAAGTGGCGGCGAATGCTACACCGATGGGCACAAAAGAGGTGCCAACTGAGTTGCGCGCGGCGGTGCCGTAGATCGCGATCAGGTAAATCGCCACGACAAGCGCGCAAAGGGCCAACACCACGTCTGAGGCGGCAAAGCTGTCGCGTGCGCGCCGCTCAAACCAGCCCAAGGCAATGGCCCCAAGCGTTGCGATCAACAACGGAAGGCCAAACCAATACACTTCCGTCTGGTAAATTTCAGTGCCCGGGAAGGCCGCCCACGTGGTCAGCCCGCCCATCTGGGGCAGGGTGCCAGAATTAATCATGGCGGCAAAACTGAAAGCTGTGAAGCCGGCGACCACCGCCGGGATAACTAGGACAGCAGCAAGCATCGTGATAGGATTTTTGCCGACTCCGTGGTTGCGGTCTGCAAAACTGTGGGCAGAGAACAGCAGAAACCCGAGCACCAAAGCGCCCGCGATATGTGCGATACGAAAATTCCACGTTTCAAGCGGCACTTGCGGGAGAAGTGGCACCTCGATCCCGGTCCATTCCGAGATCGACACACCGTTCAACGCAATCATATGAAACGAGGCATAGACAATCGACAGTGCCGCGATGCCAAATGCGGCCCAGTTGGTATATTGACGACGGTTGCCTTCAACAGGTTCTTCATCGACACCCTCGGCAAGGACAACGTCCTCCGCACTCTGAACGTCACTGATGGTATTTGTGTCTGTCATCATGCCCCCCTAGGCCCCGATGGTTCTCGGGTGCGTCGCACAGTGCCGTTTGGTCTATTGCGCGAAAAAACGCCTGCGCCAAGTAAAAAGGCGCAGGCGCGAAGTGGTTGAGGGCGCATGTCGACACGCGCCCATCGCGATCAGTTGCTGCTGTGGATCATGTCGGCACCGATAGTGGCGCCCGCATTTTCGTTGAACCACTTTGCTGCACCAGGGTGCCAAGGCATCACGGTGTTACGATCCCAGAACTCTGGCAGCGAAGAGCGTGCCGCACGGTGGGCTGTGACCATCCTCTCGTTATCGGACATTACCGCGTCAACAACCCCGTAAACGAAGCTCTCGGGCAGTTCGCAGTTGGCGATTGCAAAGTTCCACATGGACACCGAGCGCGCCGGAGCTGTCAAAGTGGTGTAGCTGTCGGCAGCAATGTCAAAGTTCGCCACCGGGAAGGCTGCAGAAATCTTTGCCTGTTCTTCTTCGGTGAACTCGATGATGTTGATCTCGGTCTGAACCTCGAGCTGGCTGACCGCCGGTACAGGCACGCCCGCAGCAAAGGCGATCACGTCCAGAAGCCCGTCCTGAAGCTGACCACCAAGGTCAGACCAACCGCCGTTGCGGCGATCAAAATCAACGCCCAGCTCTTCCATCATGCGTGGAAAGTATGTGTCAGAGGTCGAGCCGGCAGGACCAAAGCCAATCGCTGCACCTGCAGGGATGTCAGAGATTGATTTGATGCCCGAGGATGCCAGGGCCGTTACTGAAAATGGCGTTTGATACATTGGGAACATCGCGCACGCATTGGTCATCGGCAGGCCCGGTGCAATCGGGTTGCCGCCGGCGATTGATTCAGCGGCAGGCCCCATTGTGGTCATGCCAAAGGCCAACTCGCCCGTGTGCACCAGCGCCATGTTCTGCATTGGCCCCCCGGTCACTTCGGCACCGCCATTGACGCCAAGTGCTGCGGACACAATGCCAGCCCAACCAGAGCCATAGCCGAAATACGTACCACCTTGTGAACCGGTGCCGACAGTAAAGCTTTCAGGCCAGCCTGTGCGGTCGGCATGTCCGTCTGCAAATGCAGCTGAGGTGGTTAGAATGGTCGTTGCGGCAATCGCCACAATCTTCTGTACAGCAGTCATAAGGGTAAGTCCCTCCCATAAAATTATCGGTCGTCGAGCAGTTTGTAACACAATACAGGTAACCGCCCCGCCGTGAAGCACTATTGTAGGCCGTATTGGCAGCACCTCAAGGAGGAAAGCACGCATGCCGATGGCAAATGCTGTTGCTGGGCTTTGGGCGATTTCATAAGGTGCTAGCGGCAGTGCAAGGCTGTTTTCCCGGATTCAAGGTTGATAATGAGAACTTATAAAATTGCGGCCATTCCAGCCGATGGTATTGGTCCAGAGGTGATAGACGCAGGCGCGCAGGTTCTTGCAGCCCTTGGCGCAGAGCAGGGTCTGGCGTTTGATGTGACTACGTTTGATTGGGGGTCGGACTACTACAGGAAAAACGGCACCATGATGCCTGAAGACGGACTGGAACAACTCAAGCCCTTCGATGCGATTTATTTTGGCGCTGTTGGCGCGCCCGATGTACCCGATCATATCACCCTTTGGGGGCTGCGCCTGCCTATCTGTCAGGGCTTTGATCAATACGCCAACGTCCGTCCGACCAAGATCATTCCCGGTGTTACCTCACCCCTGCGCAACCTGGGCGTGGGTGACCTGGACTGGATGATCATCCGCGAGAATTCGGAAGGCGAATACGCAGGCAACGGTGGCCGAACGCACCGCGGCATGCCCGAAGAGGTAGCTACAGAGGTCGCGATTTTTACCCGCACTGGCGTGACACGGATCATGCGTTATGCGTTTGAGATGGCCCGGTCGCGTCCGCGCAAATTGCTGACGGTGGTGACCAAGTCGAATGCGCAGCGGTTTGGTATGGTGATGTGGGATGAGATAGCCGCGGAAGTCGCGCAAGAGTTTCCAGACGTGACATGGGACAAAATGCTGGTCGATGCGATGACAGTGCGCATGACGCTGAAGCCCCAAAGCCTTGATACGATCGTCGCCACGAACCTTCACGCCGACATTCTGTCGGATCTTGCCGGTGCACTTGCGGGTAGCCTCGGAGTTGCACCGACCGCCAACATCGATCCCGAAGGGCGGTTTCCGTCGATGTTCGAGCCGATCCACGGCTCTGCCTTTGACATTACGGGAAAAGGCATCGCCAACCCGGTCGCCACGTTCTGGACGGCTGCGCAGATGCTGGACCACCTCGGCGAAGCAAAAGCCGCATCGCGCCTGATGTCCGCCGTCGAGCGCGTCTGCGAAGCGGGCATCCTGACCCCGGACGTGGGCGGCACATCTACAACACGCGACGTCACCGAAGCGGTTGTGCAAGCTATCCGAGGGTCAAATACCTTTGGAGAATCTGCAGCGGATGCCGGCTAAAGGATCGGTCCCCGGTCGATGAAATAGCAGGACTGAAGCCACCAATGTCTTTGTCATTGCGGGCGAATAGCAGCGCTATCACGTTATCAAACACGTGTATTTCATCTCAACGGCAAGCCGGATTTCAGATGAAAGCAGAACCCGCCTGTCAGCGACAGATCGTTGGTTGTCCCCAATGCTGC
>JABDJX010000133.1 GCA_013003245.1 Silicimonas sp.
GCAGTCTCCGTGCGCGACAGGTCCGCCACCTGCGCGATCACATCGCCGCGCGCAGGGTTGGAGACGTCAAAGGTCGCACCATCGTCAGCGTCGCACCACTCGCCACCCACATAGGCCTTGGTTGCGAGCAGCGAAGGGTCCTTCAAAAGGTCACTCAGATTGGTCTGTTGGTCCAGCATGGGGAAAGCTTTCTTTTTTGGTGTCAGTGTTTTCAGACGGCAAGAGGATGCGTGTTAATTTCAGACATCGAACGGCTCGAAGCTCTCTGCACGGGCCCGTTTCCAGCGCCCTAGATAGCCAAAGTTATCTTCTTCGTCGCGCAACAGAAATCCGTCTGGCAAATAAGGATAAACATCTTCGCCAGTGACCATGTCGCGGTCACTTTCACGCATCAACAGGTGATGCGGGCGGAAATCACCCGGAGCCGCAAGGCCTGCCGCTCCGGTCATTTCAGCAAGGGCCTTGAGCGTGTTCTGGTGGAACCGAAAGACGCGCTCGGATTTTTCGGTCACGTTCAAGGCGCGCTGGCGCAGGGGATCTTGCGTGGCAACGCCCACTGGACAGTGGTTGGTGTGACAGGCCTGCGCCTGAATACAGCCGATTGAAAACATGAAGCCACGCGCAGAGTTTGCCCAATCGGCACCTAGCGCCAACGCTTTTGCGATGTCAAAGGACGTGACCAGTTTGCCAGACGCCCCAAGCTTCAACTTGTCGCGAAGCCCGGCACCGCGCAGCGTGTTATGGGCAAAAGTCAGCCCTTCGACCAACGGCATGCCGACGTGATTGGCAAACTCCAGCGGCGCAGCGCCGGTGCCGCCTTCCTTGCCGTCGATCACGATGAAGTCGGGGATAATGCCGGTCTCCAGCATCGCCTTGACCATGCACATGAATTCTCGGCGGTGCCCGATGCACAGCTTGAAGCCAACCGGCTTTCCATCGGCGTTGTCGCGCAATGTCTTGATGAACGCCATCATTTCCAGCGGTGTCGAAAACTCGGGATGCGACGCAGGCGAAACGCAGTCCTGCCCCATGGGCACGCCGCGTGCCTCGGCGATTTCGGGCGAAATTTTTGACGCAGGCAACACGCCACCGTGGCCGGGTTTGGCCCCTTGGCTCAGCTTCAGCTCGACAAGTTTCACTTGCGGATCGCTGGCCTGTGCGCGGAACTTCTCCACATCGAAGCGGCCTTCATCGGAGCGGCACCCGAAATAACCTGAGCCGATCTCATAGATGATGTCGCCGCCGCCTTCACGATGGTACCGGCTGATGCCGCCTTCGCCGGTATCATGGGCGAAGCCGCCCTTCTTGGCGCCGGTGTTCAGGGCAAGGATGGCATTGGCCGACAGCGCGCCAAAGGACATCGCCGAGATGTTATAGATCGACGCATCATAGGGCCGCTTGCAGTCAGGCCCGCCGATACGCACGCGAAAATCATGGTCGTCTATGTGCTTGGGCGCTGCCGAATGTGTGATCCATTCATAGCCTGAATCGTAGACGCGCTGGCGGGTGCCAAAAGGGCGCTTGTCCTCTACACCCTTGGCGCGCTGATAAACGATGGAGCGTTTGTCGCGTGAAAACGGTTCTTCGTCCTGATCGCTTTCGATCAGGTATTGCCTGATCTCGGGGCGGATACCTTCGAACAAAAACCGCATGTGACCAATGACGGGATAATTTCGTAAAACGGCGTGGCTGGGTTGAAGAACGTCATAGAAGCCAAGGGCCGCGAGCGATCCAAAGATCACGACCGCGAGCAGAAACCACGAACTGAAGGCGAGGCCGACAAGCGACAAAAGTGTCAGAACGACCGTGCCGACGAATATCGAAAACCGCATCTTGTCCCCCCTTTGGCTGCCGTCAGATCACCGACGATATCGCCCGCTCTAGCTTGTCGGTCAGTTCATCGATCTGGGCATCTTCGATGATGAATGGCGGCGCAATCAGAATGTGGTCACCGCGACGCCCATCGATGGTGCCTGACATCGGATAGCAGATCAGCCCTTCGGCAAAGGCTGCTTTCTTGATCTTTGCAGCGACGCCTTTTGAGGGATCGAACGGCTCTTTTGTCGTTCGATCCTCAACAATCTCGATCCCCCGGAACAGCCCGCGCCCGCGAATGTCTCCGATGTGGGCGTGTTGGCCGAAGCGATGTTCAAGAGTTTCGGCAAGCTTTTCCCCTTTGGCCTGCACGCGTGGGATCAGCCCGCGGTCCAGAATGGCATTGACGACGGCCAGACCTGCCGCGGCGGCAGCAGGGTGGCCCAGATACGTGTGGCCGTGCTGGAAGAAGCCAGAACCGTTTGCGATGGTGTCAAAAATCTCAGCCGTGCACAGCATCGCGCCAATCGGTTGATAGCCCGCGCCTAACCCCTTAGCGATGCAGGCAATATCGGGCGCGATGCCGTCTTGTTCGCAGGCAAACAAGCTGCCCGTCCGGCCCATGCCACACATCACTTCGTCAAGGATCAGCAGCACGCCATAGCGGTCACAAATCTCGCGGATCGCTTTGAAATAGCCCGGCGCGGGGGCAACAGCACCCGCTGTCGCGCCCACCACGGGCTCGGCCATGAATGCCATCACGGTTTCAGGGCCAACGCGCAATATTTCGTCTTCCAGTGCCTGTGCGGCACGCTTGCCATAGTCCTCGGCGCTCTCGTCATCGCGGCGGTAGCGGTACTCAAAGCAGGGGTCGATATGACTGACGTCCAACAGAAGCGGGGCAAACTGCTGCCTGCGCCATTCGTTGCCGCCAGCGCTCAGCGCTCCGATGGTGTTGCCGTGATAGCTTTGCTTGCGCGCAATCAGCCGTCCGCGCTGTGGCTCACCTTTTTCCACCCAATATTGCCGCGCCAGCTTGATCGCGGCCTCGGTTGCTTCTGATCCGCCAGAGACAAGATAGACTTTGTCCAAATCGCCCGGCGCATGTTCGATCAAAAGATCGGCCAGTTGCTCGGCTGGCTCGGAGGTCAGAAACCCGGTGTGGGCGAAGGCCAGCTTGTCCAGCTGTGCCTTTATCGCTTCGGTGATTTCGCGATCCCCATGGCCAAGGCAGCTGACGGCCGCACCACCAGAGCCGTCAAGATAGCGTTTGCCTGTGCTGTCGATCAGATAGCATCCCTCACCGCTGATGGCGGTAGGTGGATTTGCATGACAATGGCGGCCAAAAATATGAGACATGGCAGACCCTCATTCGTTTCTTAAGTCAGCTCCACCCTAGGCCTGCTTCTGGCATGCGTCGACCCGTCGCTGAGAAAGTGGGATGGCGCGACAACGCGCGCCACCCGCACAATGCTTATTCTGCTGCTATCATCGTCTCGGCGGCGCAGGCATCGGCCAAAGCTGCTTCAAAGATTGCAAGCCCTTCTTCTATGATGGCGTCAGAGGCCGTGAGCGGCACCATGATCCGAACCGCATTACCGTGCATGCCGCAGGCCAACAGGATCAGTCCGCGCTGTAAAGCATGTGCGATGACCGACTTGGTGAACTCCGCGTCGGGGCGCGCTGTTTCAAAATCGGTGACAAACTCTACCGCCAGCATCGCGCCAAGACCGCGAATGTCCCACATCCGGAACGGCGCTGTGCGCGCGCCAATATCGGCAAAGCGCGCCCGGAAGTGTTCGCCAAGCGCGGTAGAGCGTGCCAGCAGTCCCTCGGTTTCAATCGCATTGATCGCGGCAAGGGCCGCTGCACAGGCAACCGGGTTGCCGCCGTAGGTGCCACCCAATCCACCGGGGGCCAGCGCATCCATAACATCTGCGCGCCCGATGACGCCGGCAATCGGATAGCCACCGGCCATCGATTTTGCGACGGTAATCAGGTCTGGCACGACGCCCGAATGCTCAATAGCAAACCACGTGCCTGTCCGGCCAAACCCTGCTTGGATTTCATCAGAGATAAGCAAAATGCCGTGCTTGTCGCAGATCGTGCGCAAGGCTGCCCACATCTCGGCGGGCACAGGGTGATAGCCACCTTCGCCCAATACAGGTTCCAGAATGATCGCTGCGACTCGCTCAGGATCGGCATCGGTCAGGAACAGTGTTTCAAGGGCCAGAAGTGCGTCTTCAACTGTTACGCCATTGCGTGCATCGGGGAAGGGCGCGCGGAAGATGTCAGACGGGAAGGGACCCACGTCTTTCTTATACGGAGAAACTTTGCCCGTCAGACCCAGCGTCATCAGCGTGCGGCCGTGATAGCCACCTGAAAAGGCGATGATACCGGGGCGGCCAGTGTGCGCACGGGCGATTTTAACGGCGTTTTCAACCGCCTCGGCACCTGTCGTGACAAGCAGCGTTTTTTTGGCGAAATCACCAGGGGCCAATGCGTTGAGCTTTTCAGCCAAGGCGACGTAGGGCTCGTAGGGTACAACCTGAAATGAGGTGTGGGTGTAGCGGTCTTCCTGCGCCTTTGCGGCGGCCACGACGCCGGGATGACGATGGCCTGTGTTGAGAACTGCGATACCGCCGGCAAAGTCGATGAAACGATTGCCCTCAACGTCCCAAAGCTCGGCATTTTCGGCATGACTTGCAAAGATCGGCGCTGCAGAAGCCACGCCGCGCGGAACAGCGGCATCACGTCTGGCCAGAAGGGCCGAGTTGGTTTCGCTGGAGACTGCGACTTGTGCGACCTTTGGAGTTGCGGTCGCTTTCGACACGATGGTTTTCTTGACGCGCGTTGATTTGGCTTTTGTGGCCTTCGCGCTGCGGGGTTTGGGTGCGTTCTTTGTCATCGTTGGCTCCAACAGTCGGCAAGGTTGAATGATGAAAATATTCATACTACGATTAATAAACTTGTCAATTAGGATTGATGATATGAGCAGGTCAGCGCGTAAATTTGGAAAGGATTTAGCTAAACGCTCTGGAAATATATGTTGACGGACGTGAAAGGTGGCGCTTAGTATTTCAATCAGACGTTTGATAAAGAAGGGCTGTGAGCTTGGATATTGGCGGAAGACTCAGAGCTGTACGCGAATCCCGGAACCTGTCTCAGCGTGATCTTGCATCCCGCGCCGGGCTTACCGGCGGTGCGATATCTTTGATCGAACAAAACAAAAGCAGTCCCTCCGTGGCCTCTTTGAAGGCGTTGCTTGATGCGATACCGCTTAGTCTTTCCGAATTCTTTTCAGAGGTCGAAAACGCTGGGAGCCCGCAATACTTTTATGGCGCGAACGAGTTTGTCGAATTGTCCCCGCAAGATATCGGCCTGGGGGACGGAGCGGCCCGGCTTTCGTTGCGCCAATTGGGCAACGCTGCCCAGCACAGCCTGCAGATTTTACACGAAAATTATCCGCCAGGCACGGATACCGGCCCCGATATGCTAAGCCACGAGGGCGAAGAGGCGGGCGTTGTTATTTCTGGCATCATCGAGGTCACTGTCGACGATCAGGTGCGTGTGTTGAACCCAGGTGAGGGCTATCTTTTTGACAGCCGTTTGCCGCATCGATTCCGAAATATTGGCGAAAAACAATGCGTTATTGTGAGTGCTTGTACGCCGCCGAGTTTCTAATGTTTGTGAAATTGCGCTGAGCATCGTACGCTTGGCGTTTAAACGTCGGCGCAAAGCCGAGAATCTAAGAAACCAAATGGGAGTTTACGATGAGAATCTTAAAAACTGCAGCGCTGCTATCTGCTGGCCTGCTTGCCGCGCAGACGGCGGTTGCACAAGAGAAATTCATAACAATTGGCACCGGTGGTCAGACCGGCGTTTACTTCGTTGTGGGCCAGTCGATCTGTCGTCTGGTGAACCGCGGCACAGCGGATCACAACCTGAAATGCACCGCGCCGTCGACCGGTGGCTCGATTGCAAACATCAACGCGATCAAAGCTGGCGACATGGACATGGGCGTGGCCCAGTCCGACTGGCAGTTCCACGCATTCAACGGCTCGTCGCAGTTTGAGGGCGACAAGTTCGACAACCTGCGCGCAGTCTTTTCCGTGCATGGCGAGCCGTTCACCGTTGTGGCGCGTGCCGACAGCGACATCGGCAACTTTGACGATCTGTTCGGCAAGCGCGTGAACGTCGGCAACCCTGGTTCTGGTCAACGCGCGACCATGGACGTTGTTCTGGGCGCTATGGGCAAATCGTCTGACGATTTCGCACTTGCCTCAGAGCTGAAGCCGGCAGAGCAGTCTGCGGCTTTGGGCGACAACAAGGTAGATGCGATCATCTACACCGTGGGCCACCCGAACGGCTCGATCCAGGAAGCCACTTCAACCGTGGATGCCAAGCTGGTCAATGTAACGGGCGAGGCGATCGACAAGCTTGTCGGCGATAACCCTTACTATGCCAAGGCGGTTATTCCCGGCGGGCTTTACAAGGGCAACGATGAAGACACTCAGACCTTTGGTGTTAAGGCGACCTTTGTGACCTCTGCTGATGTGGATGACGATGTTGTTTACACAGTTGTTCAGGCGGTGTTCGAGAACTTTGATCGTTTCAAGGGACTGCACCCTGCATTTGCAACTCTTAAAGAAGAAGAGATGATTGCCGATGGTCTGAGCGCGCCTTTGCACCCCGGTGCTGAAAAGTACTACCGCGAGCGTGGTTGGATCCAGTAATCCACACTTGACGATATGAAGGCCTCCGCCGTTGCGCGGGGGCTTTCACAGATGGCCGCCACACAAAAGAAAAACAGACGTGGCGCTCATCTTTACCAAGACATTCAGCGGGGACTAAGATCATGAGCGACGATAAACAGTTCGAGGCCGCAGCGGTCGAAAACCAAGCCGCTGGAAAAGGCGGGTTAAGTCAGCAAGAACTCGACGAGCTTGTTGCATCCTCTGACACCGGTGGTCGCTCACCCGCAGGCCCCGTCGGAACCATGCTTGTCGTTGTCGCGCTTTTGTGGTCGCTCTTTCAGCTTTGGATTGCCTCGCCGATCCCGTTCATCATCGGCTGGGGGGTGTTCAATGACACCGAAGCCCGCTCCATTCACCTTGCCTTTGCCCTGTTCCTTGCCTACGCGGCCTATCCGGCGGCCCGCACGCCTGCGCAGTTTGGACTGGCGATCGTGGTGCCGATCATCCTGACCTTTCTCTTCATGTACGGAGCAAAAGAAGGCGTTCCCGTCTGGTGGATACCGATCCCCGGTCTTCTGATGATTGCGGCTATCTTTCTTGGCTCGCCCAAGGATTACATTCCATCTTGGGAGTGGGGACTGGCGATTATTGGTGCGATTGCAGCGCTTTACCTCTTTGTCTTTTACGACGGCATCGCGACCCGTGTGGGTGCGCCAATTCTGCAAGACTATGTGGTGGCCGTCATTGGCATATTGATTTTGCTGGAAGCGACACGGCGCGCGCTTGGGCCTGCGCTGATGATCGTTGCCACGGTCTTCCTGGCCTACACCTTCCTCGGCCCGTTGATGCCGTCGATCATTGCGCACAAGGGCAACAACCTGTCGGAAGTGGTGAACCACCAATGGATCACCACCGAAGGCGTCTTCGGCATTGCCTTGGGAGTTTCAACGTCCTTCGTCTTCCTCTTTGTGCTTTTTGGTTCGCTTCTCGATAAAGCGGGCGCGGGCAACTACTTTATCCAGGTCGCGTTCAGCCTGATGGGCCACATGCGTGGCGGTCCGGCGAAAGCCGCCGTGGTGTCCTCTGCGATGACCGGCCTGATCTCAGGCTCGTCCATTGCCAACGTGGTGACCACGGGCACCTTTACCATTCCGCTGATGAAACGCGTGGGCTTTTCGTCAGAAAAAGCGGGCGCGGTCGAGGTGGCCTCCTCGGTCAACGGGCAGATCATGCCGCCGGTGATGGGGGCTGCGGCCTTCCTCATGGTCGAATACGTGGGCATTGCCTATTTTGATGTGGTCAAACACGCGTTCCTGCCAGCCGTCATCTCCTATATCGCGCTGGTCTACATCGTGCATCTTGAGGCGATGAAGGCGAATATGCAGGGCCTGCCGCGTGCGGTGGAACCCAAGCCCTGGGTCGCCTGGCTGATCTCGATTGCCTTTACCATTGCCGCGATCTGCGCGCTGAGTTTCGCGGTCTACTACCTGATGGGCTGGATACGTCCTGCCTTTGGGGCGGCCGCAATCTATGTGGTCTTCGGCTTCCTGACAGCGGTTTACATCGGTCTGCTTTGGATTGCGTCGCGCGAGGAACCCTTGCGCATGGAAGACCCGAACAAACCGGTCACAGCGCTTCCGATACCTGGGCCAACGATCCGGGCTGGTCTGCATTACATTCTGCCGGTTGTCGTACTGGTCTGGGCACTGATGGTGGATCGCCTGTCACCGGGCCTGTCGGCCTTTTGGGCGGCGACGTTCATGGTCTTTATCCTGCTGACCCAGCGTCCGCTGATGGCCATTCTTCGCGGTGGCAGTGGTACTGGTACAGCCATCAGAGAAGGCTTTGAAGATCTGATCGAAGGGCTTGTCGCAGGTGCGCGCAACATGATCGGTATTGGCATCGCCACGGCAACAGCCGGTGTGATCGTTGGCGCTGTCAGCCAGACGGGCGTTGGCTCGGCCCTGGCAGATGTGGTCGAGGTGCTCTCGGGCGGCAATATCATGGCGATTCTGGTGCTGACCGCGATCCTCAGCCTGATCCTTGGCATGGGGCTGCCGACCACGGCGAACTACATCGTTGTTTCGGCGCTTCTGGCACCCGTCATCGTGACGCTTGGTCAGCAAAATGGTTTGATCGTACCGCTGATCGCCGTGCACCTCTTTGTGTTCTACTTTGGCATCATGGCGGACGTGACACCGCCTGTGGGGCTTGCGTCCTTTGCGGCGGCGGCCGTCTCTGGCGGCGATCCGATCCGAACCGGCGTTGTCGCGTTCTTCTACAGCCTGCGTACGGCAGCTTTGCCGTTCCTGTTCATTTTCAACACCGATCTGCTTTTGATCGATGTCGGGTGGGCCAAGGGGATCTTCGTCTTCATAACGGCGACCATCGCGATGCTGCTTTTCGCAGCAGCGACGCAAGGGTGGTTCCTGGCGCGCAACCGGTTCTACGAATCCATTGCGCTCTTGCTGGTTGCCTTCACCTTGTTCCGTCCGGGGTTCTGGATGGACATGGTGGTGCCGCCGTTTGAAAACGTCGCCCCTGCGGCGATTGAACAGGCGGCGATGGACACACCCGTTGGCGAAAACCTCCGGCTTGAGATCAGCGGGCTGAATGCCGTCGGTGATCCGGTCACCTTTACTGCTCTTCTTCCGGTGGGCGAGGGGGAGACCGGCAAAGATCGTCTGCTGGCCTCCGGTCTTGAGTATATCGTGAACGGCGACGACGTGGTGATCGACAATGTGACCTTCGGCAGCCCGGCAGCCGAGGCCGGCTTTGACTGGGATCAGAAAATCGAGCAGGTGCGCAAAGCCGCGGACCAGCCGTCAAAGTTCTGGATGTTCCTGCCCGCGCTTGCCTTGCTGGCCATCGTCGTGATGCTTCAGCGCGGTCGCGCGCGTCCTGAACCAGCCGCAGCGTGAGAGGGAGACGAGCACATGTTTGACAAAATCCTGCTTCCAATCGACATCAACCACCCTGAAAGCTGGGAAAAGGCATTGCCAGCCGCCAAGAAATGCGCAGGCCAATCAGGTGAGATCCACCTGTTAGGCATCGTCCACGACCTTGGGGCCGGGGTCATCTCTTCGTTTTTGCCCGAGGATTTTGAGCAAAAGGCGATGGAAAAGCTCAAGGCTCAACTGGGCGAGCTTGCCGCAAGTTCGGGTGGTGCCAAGGTTGAAACCCACGTCGGGCACGGCCACGTCCCCGAAACCATCCTGCGGATCGCCGATCAAATTGGTGCGGACCTGATCGTCATGGCCTCTCATCCTCCGAACGATTTTCAAACGCTGCTGGTCGGATCCAATGCAGACAAAGTCGTGCGGCACTCAGATATTCCGGTCCTGACCGTCCGGTAAAAACCCAACAAACGCCTCCGCAATCCAAACGTGCGGCGCAACAACAAAGGCAATAGCCTCAATGACTCCATTCGCAATCGCGGGCATCCAGATGCACGTCTCGGCGCTGCATTCAAACGTGGAAGCAATGCGCCATCGCATCCACATCCTGATGGCCAGATTTCCCTGGACCCAAATGGTCCTGTTTTCAGAACTTGCGCCCTATGGTCCGCTGGATCAGTTTGCACAGCCCTTTCCGAACGAGGCTTTGGCACAGTTTCAGGAAGATGCGCGTAAATACGGCATCTGGGTCATTCCCGGATCGATGTTCGAAAAAATGCCTGACGGGCGGATTTTCAACACCTCGGTGGTGATCAACCCGCAAGGCGAGATTGTCAGCAAGTACTCGAAGATGTTCCCGTTCAAACCATATGAACATGGTATCTCATCCGGGACCGATTTCTGCGTCTTTGACGTACCCGATGTGGGCCGCTTCGGGTTGTCGATCTGTTACGACATCTGGTTCCCGGAAACCACGCGTCAACTGACCAGCCAAGGTGTCGAAGTTCTGCTGCATCCGGTTTTGACCGGCACAACAGACCGCGACGCAGAGCTTGCCATCGCGCGTGCAACAGCGGCTCAATTCCAGTGTTATGTTTTTGATGTGAATGGTCTTGCTGCGGGCGGTGCTGGCAGATCGCTTGTTGTTGATCCGTCGGCCACCGTTCTGCACCAATCTGCGGGGCAAGAAGATATGTTCCCGATCGAAATCGATCTCGACATGGTGCGCCGCCAGCGGGAAACCGGATTGAAAGGTCTGGGGCAGGTGCTGAAAAGTTTCCGGGATCGTGAAGCGGACTTTCCGATTTATGATCGGACCAGCGGCGCGGATTCTTACCTGCAAACCCTTGGCCCATTGGAGACACCCAAAAAAGGTTCGCGGGCCGGCATGGAAGTAAGCGACCCACGAACAGCTTTGGCTGAAGAAGAAATAGCGCAGGCCGAGCACGAGGCCGTCCCGATGTTCAAGGGACGCACCGGCGCGGAATAATATCGCCAAACAGGCGAGGGGCATCGAATGCTTCGGTGCTTAAGGGAGGAATATCCGATGAACGTTCAGCAGACCGGTACCAAACTGCCCTCTGTCAGCGATTACTATAGTGCGACGCAATTGCGCGCCGACAGATGGAGCGCGTTGCGTGAGACGGCGGAATCCATGCTGGTGCATGGTGTCGAAGGCAGGCAGGGCAGCAAGCTTTTGCAAACTGCCGAGACGCTGCTTGATGCACTTGCTCCAATCGAGGTTTACTGGGCATTTCCGGGGGCACATGCCTTTGAGCACCTCAGGAAGTTGCTTGAGCAGCGCAATATTGAAGACCTATCAATCTCGGTCCGGCGTGTTGCGCGGGCGCTGACGTCGGGCGCCTATCGCCGTCGCACGATTCCGATCAGCAGCGATGAAATTGACAACGAAGACTATGAAGATGAAAGCACGCTCGCGCCCGAAGACCGTGCGCTTGGAAGGCCCTATTTCGAGGTTTTGATCGTCGACAATGTCAACGAGCATCAGGAACGGTTCTTGCGCAACAACCTGCACCGCGTGCGCCGCGCTGAAGACCCGTTTATCTACGAGCCGGTGATCGTTCCAAGCCTTGAAGACGCGCTGATGGGCATTCTTTTCAACCACAATGTTCAGGCGGTCATCGTCCGCCCCGGGCTTGTGCTGAAATCCAAGCATGTTCTGCCGATCATTCAGCAGTATTTGCACCGGCTGAACGTGGATGAAAACGTCGATGGGTTGCAGCCGTATGAATACGGGCCCGAAGCCTGCCGCCTGATCGCCAAGGCGCGCCCGGAACTGGATGCATACCTGATCACGGACCGCTCAGCCGAAGACATCGCGGGGCTGGATCTGGGCCGTTGTCGTCGGGTCTTTTACAATCAGGAAGACTTCCTCGAACTGCACCTCAACATCCTTCGCGGTGTCAACCGGCGCTATAAGACGCCGTTCTTCACGGCTCTGAAGGAATATTCCAAGCAGCCCACGGGCGTTTTTCACGCAATGCCGATCAGCCGGGGTAAATCCATCAGCCGGTCGCACTGGATCCAGGATATGGGTGCGTTTTACGGCCCTAACATTTTTCTGGCAGAAACCTCTGCCACATCAGGCGGGTTGGATAGCCTTCTGGAACCCAAGGGTCCCATTAAAGAAGCTCAAGACATGGCGGCCCGGGCGTTTGGTTCAAAACAGACGTTTTTTGCCACCAACGGCACATCGACCTGCAACAAGATCGTGGTGCAAGCTCTGATCCGCCCCGGCGACATCGTGTTGGTCGACCGCGACTGCCACAAGTCGCACCACTATGGCATGGTTTTGGCAGGTGCCAACGTCGTCTATATGGACAGCTATCCGCTCCATGAATATTCGATGTATGGCGCGGTTCCGATCAAGGAAATCAAGCACACGCTTTTGAAGCTGAAGGCAGCAGGCAAGCTTGACCGGGTGCGCATGGTGCTTTTGACCAACTGCACCTTTGATGGTCTGGTCTATAACGTCGAACGCGTGATGGAAGAATGCCTTGCCATCAAGAAAGACCTTGTTTTCCTTTGGGACGAGGCGTGGTTCGCTTTCGCGCGGTTTGGTCCGACGTACCGCCAGCGCACAGCAATGTCGGTTGCCAACAATTTGCGCGAACGGCTGCGCGAAGAGTCCAGCGCCAAGGCTTGGGAAGAGCAGCAGGAAAAGCTGAAGGGTGCCGACGACGAGACGTTGTTGAACACGCGCCTCGTGCCGCCGCCCGATGCCCGTGTTCGCGCCTATGCCACTCAGTCTACGCACAAGACGCTGACATCACTGAGGCAGGGATCGATGATCCACGTCAACGACATGGACTTTAAGGGCGAGGTCGAACAGGCGTTCCACGAAGCCTATATGACCCACACGTCCACATCGCCCAACTATCAGATCATTGCATCGTTAGACGTGGGCCGTCGTCAGGTTGAACTGGAAGGCTTTGAGTTTGTTCAGCGCCAGATCGAAAGTGCTATGGCAATTCGCCGCGCTGTGCAGTCTCATCCGCTCTTGCAGAAGTATTTCAAGGTTCTCACGCCCTCGGACATGATCCCGGCCGAGTATCGCGAAAGCGGCATTCAGGCCTATTACGACACGCACGATGGCTGGTCCGACAAATGGGAGATCTGGGCCAAGGACGAATTTGTTCTTGATCCGACACGGGTCACCCTTGCGGTGGGCGGGACTGGTTGGGATGGTGATACGTTCAAGACCAAGATCCTGATGGACAAATACGGCATCCAGATCAACAAGACGTCGCGCAATTCGGTCCTCTTTATGACAAACATCGGCACCACGCGATCGTCGGTTGCTTATCTGATCGAGGTACTTGTCGAAATTGCCAACGACCTTGATGATCTGCTTGACGATGCCTCGAAGATGGAGCGCCTGTCCTTTGAAAAGCGGGTCACTGCGCTGGTCGAACAGGTGCCACCCTTGCCCGACTTCAGCCGCTTTCACGATGCCTTCCGGTCGGGAAAGGAAACCCCAGAGGGCGACATCAGATCCGCGTTCTTCCTGGCCTATAACGAAGACAATTGTGACTACCTTGATCTGGATGACGCTCTGATGGCGCGCCTCGAAGCAGGCGAAGAAATGGTTTCGGCCTCTTTCATCATTCCCTACCCGCCGGGATTTCCGATCCTTGTGCCGGGGCAGGTGATAAGCCCTGAAATACTGTCGTTCATGCGCGCGCTCGATGTCAGCGAGATCCACGGATACCGACCCGACCTTGGCTTGCGGATCTTCACCAACAAGGCTCTCAAAGAGCTAAAGAAAAAATCCTGAAAGAGAGGACAGATACATGCCTAAGAAGACGTTAAAGAACATTTCCGAGATCCGTCGCTATTTTCACACCAACAAAGATCCGATCTATTTCGTCTCGGCGACGAACTTCAATCTTCTTGGCCTTGATGAGTGGGTAAAGAACTTCAAGTACATCTGTTACATGGATTGCTTTGATGGCCGTCATCCGAACGTTCTGTGTCCGTCCGAGCTGCCGCATGATGAATTTCAGTCGATTGAAGACATCAACAACTATCTGCTGCAGCACAAGGAAGTGGTTGACTACATCAAAGCGCGCGGCGGCAAGCCGAAATTCGTCTTTCTGATGTTTGACGAAAAAACGGAAAAACTGGCCAAGGAACTAGGCGGAGAAGTCTGGTTCCCGAAAGCGAAACTGCGCACCAATATGGACAACAAGATTGAGACCGTGCGCATCGGTGACAAGGCCGGTGTGCCGTCTGTGCCGAACGTGTTGTCGGTGGTGGAAAGCTATGAGCAATTGCGCGAGGTCTGCGAGAAGGGCGGCATCGGCCATGATCTGGTGTTGCAGTCGGCCTTTGGCGACAGCGGCCACACCACGTTTTTCATCAAATCCGAAGCCGATTTCCGCAAGCACGAGCATGAGATCATCGGTGAGGGCGAAATCAAGATTATGAAGCGGATCAATTGCCGTGGCTCGGCGATTGAGGCATGTGCCACCAATCAGGGTACAATTGTTGGCCCGCTGATGACCGAGCTTGTCGGCTTCAAGGATCTGACGCCCTATCGCGGCGGCTGGTGCGGCAACGAGATTTTCTCAACCGCCTTCCCACCCAAGACCCGCCAGAAAGCGCGCGAGTTGACGTTCAAATTCGGTGAGCAGCTTCGTAAGGAAGGCTATCGCGGCTATTTTGAACTTGATTTCCTGATCGATAAGAAAACCGGCGATATCTGGCTGGGCGAGTTGAACCCGCGCATCACCGGCGCATCTTCGATGACCAATCACGCCGCGTTTGCCCACGCGGATGCGCCGCTGTTCCTGTTCCACCTGCTGGAGTTCTGCAAGAAGCCCTTCAAGTTCGACGTTGAGGAATTGAACGCCCGTTGGGCTGATCCTGATATGATCGACAGCTGGAGCCAGATGGTGATCAAGCACACCGAGGACAATGTTGATATCATCACGCATGCGCCCGAGTCCGGCATCTATAAGATGTTGCCCGACGGGCAGGTAGTGTTTGACCGCTTTGATTATCACAGACGCGCCGTAGAAAGCGAAGATGAGGCGTTCTTCCTGCGGATCTCGAACGCAGGCGATTATCGCTATGAGGGGGCCGATCTTGGCATCCTTGTCACCCGTGGTCGCTCAATGACCCAGGGCTTTCAGCTGACCGCAAAGTCGAAGAACTGGATTGAAGGGATCAAGAAAGCCTATTCCGCACGGCCTTTGCCGTCCGCGCAGGCGTTCGAAGATCCGGCATTTAAGATAATGTAGTCCAGCCAATGGTTTGGCCGGGGAAGGTGATCCTCGGCCAAAGAATTGAGACTTATGAACGCGACCTAACGGTGTTCAACGCTTGCGCTGCTCAACTGTTCGGATACGTAAGAGGTATGACGCTTGTTTTTAAAGCCATAAGTGAAGATGAACCGGGTCCGAAATGGGCGCGGCAATTTGCCGAATACTGGCCGGCGTACGCCGCTTGGTGGGCACGCGAGGGCTTGTCGGGGCGACCGACGTATCTTGAAAGCCGTCGCGCTGTTCGAAAACACATGCCCGAGATCGCCGAGCTTTATGATGATCTTTGCAAGCTGGCGGGCGGTGGCGATACCGAGGCCCGCTTTCTAAGTTTTTACTGCCCGCCGCGGTATCTGGCAGGGTGCAGCCAGGCGATATGGCCCGGTGATGATCCTTTGCTGGTGCGCAACTACGACTACGACGAAGATGCCTTTGACGCAGTAGTTCTGAAAAGCAAATGGAACGGTCGTGGTGTCATTGGTACAACCGATGGCTTGTTTGGTCTGGTCGACGGCATCAATGACGCCGGGCTCTCGGCATCGCTTACGTTTGGCGGCAGGCGCGAGGTTGGAACGGGCTTTGGCGTGCCATTGATCCTGCGCTACATCCTGCAAACCTGCACGACAACGGCGGAGGCGGGCGAGGTTCTTAAGCGCGTGCCCTGTCACATGAGTTATAACGTCACCGTTCTGGATGCAGACCGTCAATTTCTGACGGCGTACCTCACGCCAGATCGTCCCACTGTTCTCACGCACGCTGCTGTGGCCACCAACCACCAAGAGCGTGTGGAATGGTCAAGCCACGCACGCTTTACCGCAACGGTTGAGCGCGAGCGTTATCTCTTGCAGCGGCTGACACTTCACCCCGAAACACAAGAGCGGTTCGTGGGCGCTTTTCTAAAGCCACCGCTTTACTCCACGGCTTTTTCGTCGGGATTTGGAACGCTTTACACTGCAGCCTATCGCCCGAAGGACCGTGCGCTTGATTTGCATTGGCCGGGCAGGGTGTGGACCAAGAGCTTTGATGCATTCGAAGAAGATGTTGTCAGAGTATCGTTTCCGTCTCTTGCTCAAAAAGCCTAGTTGGGTCAGAAACTTTCAACTGTCTTGCAGCGTTTTGCTGCCGGTAGATCTGTTTGAGTTTGCTAAAATCGAAGTCGACGGAAGTATCATACGCAACACCGTGTGGTCACCACGCACGCCGGAAGTTCGAGCGGAGGCCAGTTAGGACACACTTCGTCTTCGAGTGCCCCAACGACCGTTGGCACGTCCGGTCGGCGTCTTTCAGACCGCGCGTCCTCGCCTCTGCCCAGCCGCAGTTTGAACTCCCTCGTCTGCCCTTGGGCTTGCTTCAGGGTCTCCGCGCCCGTGCGGTCAATGAGATTTGCTTGGGCTCGGTCGGGCAAGTGAGACAGTGGAAACAGTCGCAGCCATCCTTGCGCCAGCAATACCGTCAGTAACGACGGTGACGATGCGTTTACAGGTCACAGTCTGGCAGAATTGCGTGTCCACTTTCGTTTCTGCTGTGAGCCGGACTTATTTCCCCGTACACAATGCGAAAAGATGAGCAGGAACAGCAAAAATCGCCCTTAGAAACCTGATTCTGGTGCGGCGCGCCGGCAAGCCTTTTCGTCACCTCGGATCTGCTGTGATGCGGGGCGATCAGCTTGCGGGTTTGATTCGTCCGCATTTGAGCGCGGAGATGCAAATTCGTGTCGTGCCGTTTCATGCAGGCCTCATGCCGCCAATGACGATGGGCGCATTCGCCCTGTCAGTGCCTGCAGGATCGGTCGTCATATTCGTCAAATCTGCCGCAAAGGGGTTGACGGCCGAACACCTTGAGCCTTTGCGACGTCGCGGCGCTCGGATCGGGCTGGACAGCATCGACTTGCCGCTGGATGCAATCGACTTTGATCTGTTCGATTTTCATATCGCCGCCTCGCTTGCCGGGAAGGCCGCACTAGAAGAGCGGCTAAGCGCTCTTGGCATGGCGGACGTACCGGTCGAGCAATTGCACCATCACTACGATCCGATGATTCCCGCTCCAGGCGGAGAGGATCGCCCGTTTCGCTGTGGATATGTCGGTGAACTTCCGAATGCTTTTATTCCGCGTCGAATTGCCGGTGAAATTGACTGCGTCGATGTACGCTATGCGCGAGATTTCACGACCGCGCTTGATCGGATCGCAGAATTCACGCTTCACTACGGAGTGAGACCGACCCTTGCTCCGAGAACACTTGGCGCGCGTCAGTACAAACCTTTTACCAAGGGCTTCACGGCGGCAGCGTTCGACGCAAACATTCTGGTCAATCGCGAGGCTGACGATGCGGTCTGCTTGCTGGGCAAGGATTACCCGTTTTTGGTTTCCGCGAGCGACCCCGACAGCGTCGTTGCTGGCTTCGAGCGCGCAAAGAGCGGTACGGCAAGCCCCGAATGGCGCGAAGGGCTGGAGAGGATGCGCGCCTTAAAAGAATTGGTCGCACCCGCTGCACTGGCAGCACGTATGCGCGAGATCGTAAACGTCGTATCGGCATAGAGCCTATCGAAAAAAAGAGGTACGTTAGATGGATTGGGAAGAGGCAGGAAGACCGGGAGAAGCCTTCTGGCGTTTGGCTGAAGGGCGTATCGGTCAACGTCTGCGGCGTGGCTTGCGCCAAGGGCTTAGCTGGGACCCCTTCTATGGCGACACTAGACGACACGCGTTTGCCCATGCACGTGTGACCGCCAGCCGGATCGCAATCGTCAACCATATGATAAAAATGAACGGCTACAAAAATTATCTCGAAATCGGTGTGCGTCGTAAAAGCAAGATGTTCGAAGAGATCCGTTGCGAAAGCCGGATCAGCGTTGATCCTGATCCTGCAGCCGAGGCGGATTTTCAGCTTCCCTCAGATGATTATTTCGCGCAGAATGACCACCTTTTCGATATCGTTTTTATCGATGGCAATCACACAGGCGATCAGGTCGAGCGCGATCTGGTTAACTCGCTGGAGCGGCTCAACCCGGGCGGAGTGATCCTCTTGCATGACATGAACCCGCCGACACGCTTTCATGCCCGCGCGACCTATGAGGTTGGTGGCAAGCTGCCTTCGTGGAACGGCACTTCGTG
Organism: Silicimonas sp.; assembly: GCA_013003245.1. GTDB lineage: Bacteria > Pseudomonadota > Alphaproteobacteria > Rhodobacterales > Rhodobacteraceae > JABDJX01. Next base: position 18,304 of record JABDJX010000133.1, read on the forward strand.
GAAAGGCTATGCCGCCTTGCGCCAGAAGCGGGATGATCTGACAATGTGCGTCGTTGATACCGACTGGGGCGTCGGCGTTGTACATCCGGGCAGTCAGGTGCGCTATCAGGGTGCATGCATTAGCTATGCCGATCTTGCGCGGGATCGAAAGGCGCTTTTAAATCTGATCTCAGTACCGGAATTCCTGCAGCTTTACGGTGTGCCTCTTGCCAAAGCGGACTGACACCGACACCCTCTGGCGCGGCTGACATGCGCTGGCCCATGGGACAAATAGCGTATGGATCGCTGGCCACTCTTGCTGTTCGGTTGGTGGGATTGGGGCTGGGCTTTCTTCAAACGCTGATCCTGGCGCGCTTGCTGGGACCTGAGAACTATGGGCAGATCGTCGCTGTGGTCTCGGTCGCGACGCTGGCAGGTTGGATTGGTGTGTTGGGCCTGAACGGCTTGACGGTGCGCGAGGTTGCCCGATTGCGTTTGCGAGACGATGGCTCGGCAGAAAAAGCGTTCATCCGGTTTGCCGTTCTCGTGGCTCTCGCAGGGGCGTTGGTGACAGCGAGCGTGGCTACTTATTTTGCGCACGGCTCATTGCAGGGCACAGTCCTCTGGGTCATCCTGATCGCCCCTGCAATCGCACTCATGCTCGTGTTGCGCGGTGTCGCTGCGGGGCGCAACCGGTTCATCCTGTCGATGGCACCGCTCGACGTGCTGCGGCCAGCGTTCTTTCTTGTTGCGATCTCTCTGCTGGGTGTCGCCGGAAGCGTTGAGCGGGCAATTGCCTTGAATGCAGGGGCGTTCGTCCTGTCACTGACCATAGTGACGGTGTTGCTGTTTCGACCTAACAAGACAAAGGACGAGGCGACGGCGCGTCGCGCTGGCTTGTTGAGAGAGGCGCTGCCCTTTTTTCTTTCAGGCGTCTTCTTCTCTTTACAGTCCGAAATGATGGTGCTGATGCTCACTGCCATGTCGACACCGGATCAGATCGGTATCTTTCAAGTCGCCTTCCGCCTTAGCACGCTGCTACTTGTCGTGAGACAGGCCATCGATGTACCGTTGTCGCCGCGCTTTGCCACGCTTTGGGAAAAACGCGATACGGTCGAACTTGAGCGGCTGGCCTGCCTGTCAGCTGTGATCTCTACTGCCGCCGCATTGGTGATCTGGGCCATGTTCTTTCTACTCGCCGGGCCGTTAACCGGGTTGTTCGGAAATGAGTTCCGGGCCGCGCAAAACAGTCTTGTCATCCTTGCTACCGCACAGGCAGCCTTCGTCGCCGCAGGCCCGCTGCCGGCATTGCTGAACATGGCTGATCGCGCAGGGGCAGTGACTTGGGCGATGGCAGCGGCACAGGTGGTGCAATTCGGATTGGGCCTCGCGCTTATTCCATCTCTTGGATCTTTTGGTGCTGCCATCGCGATGTCAGCCGCCATTCTTGCCTGGGCCGTGGGCATGTGGTTCGCAGCATACCGGTACCTTGGCGTGCGCGTTTCGCCGCTGCGAGGTCTCGCAATTTATCTCAAACGCGGCTTTCGATAGGCTACTTTCTTGTAAGGCGCGCAAGAGCTTTACGCGCGGTCGCTGGCCTCTCGGCTATCGCTTTGGCAAGCGCGGGCAGGAAATCTGCCGCATGGAACACAAAGCGCAACGTATCCATCGGACGCTTGATCGCCTTGCCGCGCGACAACACCGCGTCAGCCAGCAATCCGGCCGCGGTTCGTCGCATCCACTTGCGGTCAGCAGGGTCGGTAAAGAATTCCTTGTCATGTGACAGCAGTTTTCGCATGGCGACGACAGCGGCTTTGACCGCTGGCCCGCGCGCCTCCTGCCCGCCGTTCAAAAGAGTGGAAAGGGGCTCAAGTTCGGCCACAAGTGCTTCGGGCAGCCGCGCGATCAGGTTGCGTTGCGAGACTTTACGTCCATCCTCTGCCTGCCGCAGTCGTTGCGTGACCGAGATTCCGCTGGCGTGCCTGCGGTAATCGATCAACACATCTGCCAGCACGCGGCCTGGCCCTTGTTTCGAGAGCCGCGACCACAGATCAAAGTCCTGAGCGGTACGGAAGGCTTCGTCGTAACGCACCAGCGTGCCATCCGGTGCAAGTCTTCGGAAAAAATACGTTGGATGAAAGCTGGGTGGAGAAAAGCCCAGCAACCAGCGGATACGGGCATCACTGAGAGCGACCGAAACCTCGCCTTGCGGCGCGCCGTGTTCGTCGATGATCCCATAACCCGATCCAAGGATGATCAGATCAGGATCGCTGAGCATCGCCTCAAGTTGCGCCTCCAGCCGTTTCGGGCGGCAGAGATCATCGGCATCGATCCGGGCAATGTACTCTCCCCGCGCCTGCTCCAAGCCAACATTAAGCGAGCGCGTCAGGCCTATGTTGTTAGCATTGCGGGTCAGCTTGATGCGATTGTCCCGAGCAGCCAACGCCTCAAGCACCGTGGTGCTGCCGTCGCTCGAGGCATCGTCGATGACGATGAATTCGAAATCGGCAACGCTCTGTGAAAGTACGCTCGCAACGCAATCTTCAAGATACGGCTGCCCGTTGTGTACCGCCATAATGACAGATATTGCAGGCACGCTCATGACATTTGGTGGCGGTCAAGCGCGTCGACCACTGCCTTGCCCCAATCAGGACATTTCGCGATGTACTCATCGCGCGCCGCCTCGATCTGCACTTTCGGGATGGCGAGCATCTCTTCGATCAGCGGAATCAGCGTCTCGGCACGTGCATCGACGAGGTTGCGCGTCAGACCGGCGGTTTCTAACTCGCGAGTGTAGCCTGGAAAATCGCGGCCTGCATAGATCGCGGGCACGCCCAGCACGGCAGCTTCGCTGGCCATGGTTGCACTTTCACCGACCAGCAAGCGGCAATGGGCCAACAGGTGGTGCACCGCATTCTTGGGACCGGTATAGGTATGCTCAAGCAGATCATCAGGTAGCGGCGCTTCACTCGAGAGATGCACCTTTCCAACTTCAGACAAACGCGACACCACGTGTCGAAGGAGATCACCCGACCAGCCAGACTTACCAACGTCGTGGTTGGCACGCCACGCGACGACTCGAACGAAAAAGTTATCGCGCTCCTCATCGAGCCCGGCAGCAATCGCCTTGTCGCTATTTGCCTTAAACGCGGTGGGGTGTAAAAACGACAGCTCTTTCACTCCGGGCAGGAGGGTCGTGCGTTCTTTAGGCACTTTGCCACTGTAGGACTGCGGCACATAAAGGCGACTGATAAATGGCCAGGTTATCCGGGTTTGAAGCGTTGCATTCTCACTGTCGTAAAAACTGACCGAAGGGATGCCCGTCACCTTGCCCGCATGCGAAATCGCGACGCCGCCGAAACCGACCATGACGCTCGGCCTGAAGGCGCGCGCGGCACGGAAGGTTGCAACATCGCGACGTATCAATTCACCCGCCAAATTCGCCAATCCGGTGGCGGATGAAGAAATTGGTTGGTGCGGAATGCCAAACTCATCCAGCAGATCACAGGCAATGTCCTTGTGACGCGAGAGAACAAGAAACTCGTCCCCACGAGCCCGCAAAGTCTCGAGCGGACGCTTGAAGAACAGCACATCAGCAGGGTGAACAATTTCGAAGAGTACGCGCATGAGACGTCCGTGCAGTTACGAAGCAGGAATCGCAGACATTCAAGGGCGCCGCAAGCATCTTAAGAATGTAGAAATTAGGCCATTCGTGTTCAAAAGTGCACGGTTTATTCTCCCGAGTTCTACAACGACGTATATGGGAATGCACAGCCTTGGCAGCTTGCCTGCCCCAGCCGAAGCAGAGGCAAACTTCTACGCCGCTCTGGAAAGATCAGATATGGCCGCGTAGCTAAGATCAATCAGCCCCCGGCAAACCCGGCGCGGTTCAAACCTTTCTGCACCTGAAGAAAGCTTCGAACAGATTTGGAAAAGGCTCTTCCAGTGGAAGACGCCCAAGCACTAAGATCAAACAGTGAGCTTTACGCGAAAAAATTTGACGCAAGTAGACGAAGAGCAAGCAAGGTTAGGATGGCAATAATCGCCATGTCGAAGGCTGACTTTGGAAGCTTCTTTCCCAACACGCCCCCTAAGAACATGCCCAAAAGCAATGGAACAACGGCCGCCGCTCCGTAAGCAACTCGTTCCCAATTCAAGATACCCAAAACTATTTGCGCCGGGATTTGGACGAGCGTCATCATGAAGAAAAATAGGGACATCGAGAAGATGAACTCTTCGTGGCGCAAGTTGACCGAACTCATGAATGTCAGGGCGACCGGCGCAGAAAGTCCCGTTGATCCTTGGAAGAACCCGCCAAGCGCGCCGACCGGCACAGCAAGCCAATTGGCTGTCGGCCAGCTTAGGGACCATTTCGGGTTTCTGAGCCGAAACACAACAAAGAGCAGTATCAGAATGGCAACTGCATTCATTAACGCAGCTCCGCTGAATTTAGCAAGGGCTAGTGTGCCGATGCCTGCGCCAATTGTTCCCGGAATGGCGAGCTTCCATGCGAAATGGCCTTCGGGTCTGTGCCTTCGAAATTGCCAAGTCTGCCAAGCGTTTGAGATGATGTTCGGGATCAGAAAAACGGCAACGGCATAGGGTACATCGACCAAAATAGCCATCGTGGGGATCGCAACCAATGGGGCGCCGACGCCAGTTGCCCCTTTGAAAATACCACCCAAAACGAAGGTCATGCAGACAAGAACTAGATATTCAATTGGCATGATCTTGAGCACCGGACGATTGTTGTGTCATTCGCATTGCGAAGATCAGCGGTGTATGCCTTTCTGACGTTCTTGCGGCGCATCGCGCTGACTGACGCCGTCGACAAGGACGAATGCGATAACGCAAGGCTCGGTTCCTTTGTTCGACCACGCGTGGTTGTTGCCGCGCTGAATGAGCACGTCACCGGCCTTGAGCAAAAGGTCGTCCTCTTCTTCATCCATCATCATCCAAATCTCTCCGGACAACACGATTGCATAGTCAAGTGAGTCTGTCCGGTGCATGAAAGGATGACGCGCATCTTCTACAACGTTTGAGCTGGCGCCCATTTCACCAAATGCAGTTTTCCCATCCAAGGTCTTCAGCACCTCAGGGTCTTCGGGAAGAAACTCAACGCAACGGAATGTGCTTCCCATATGGGGCGGATGAAGGACAAAGTCGCCGGTGCAAGTTTCGGTTGGTCCGTCAAATTCAGCGGGGCTGCCGCGCTCAATCCAGAAGTTCGTCAATCGCACGCCAGGCCGGTTGGGCCGTTCCAGATATTGGCTCGCAATCTGGTCGCTGACCACGACCGCTTTTCCGTTTTCATCATGGCCTGTCACAACTCTGCGGAATTCGCGTGCCATAGCACTCTCCCTGGTTAAGTCTTGTTTGTGTTTGGTGAAGCGAGCTTGGCGCCCCAAAGTATAAAGATCAGGACCGCTATCCCTGCAAAGTCGCTTGCCCATCCTTGGTGCAACATAGCGATACCCGCGACCGCTATGGCAATCCGTTGCCAAGCTGGCAATACCGTCTTCGCAAAGCCCACAACCGCAGAGGCGATTGCGAAGACACCAAATGCGCCTGATGCGATTGCCAACATGATTGACGCTATGTTTCCGTCCAACAGCAATGCGGGCCCGAATACAAACACAAAAGGCAGGATATAGCAGGTAATCCCGTAGAAGAAGGCAGTCCATCCAACACGATTAATGTCCGCATTTGCGATGCCCGCCGCAACGTAGGAAGCCAAGGCCACTGGTGGCGTAATTGTTGAAACACATCCGTAGAAGAAGACGAATAGATGCGCCGTCAAAAGCGGCAGGCCCATTTTGGCCAGGGCCGGTGCCACGACGGTCGCCAAAACAAGATAGGCTGCGGTGGTTGGTAACCCCATACCCAAGATGATTGCAGTCAGCATGGTCAGGACGAGGGCGAAAAGCAAATAGCCACCTGAGGCAAATACGATGAGGCCCGAAATTTTGGAGCCCAACCCGGTGATACCAAGAGTGCCCGCAATGATGCCTGCGGCGGCACAGGCCGCTGCAATCGGAACAACTGACTTCGCCCCTTGAGTTATGGCCGATGCGGACTTGGTGACGATGTCAAAGCTGAGTTTTCGCGCCCAAATGACATGGCAAACCAGCAATACCAAGATCGAGTAGTAGGACGCCTTGAATGGCGAAAAGCCATTCAGCATCATCACAATCAAGGTGCCAAACGGGATGATGAACTGCCCGCCTTTGGCAAGGATCATCCACACAGAGTCGTCGAGGCCGAGTTCTTCGCGTGATGGTTTGATGCCACTTTTGGCCGCCTGAAGGTGCACCACGAAAAAGAGCGATGTGAAAAACAGCAACGCCGGAACGATCGCAGCTTTCATAACGTTCGAGTAAGGCGTACCAACGATCTCGGCCATGATAAACGCGGCGGCGCCCATCACCGGTGGCATGATTTGTCCGCCGGTCGAAACAACGGCCTCAATCGCACCGGCTTGATGCGGGGCATAGCCCTCTTTCTTCATCATCGGAATTGTTAGCGTGCCAGTGACAGCCACGTTGCCCGCAGCCGAGCCCGAGATCATGCCGAGCAGTGTGCTAAAGATGACTGCGGTCTTCGCACCGGCGGCGCGCATGCCATAGGTAAACCGTGTGGCGAGTTTAAAGAAAAAGTCACCAGCGCCAAAGGTGCTAAGAAAGGCTCCGTAGATCGAAAACAGAATGATATAGGTCGCAGATACTCCCAGCGGGATGCCGAAGATCCCTTGGCCTGTATTCGTCAAGAACTCGGACATGCGAGAAAGCGAATAGCCTCTGCCATACATGACGCCTGGCAAGTAGGAAGAGTAAAACGGATATGTAAAAAAGATCAGGCAAATGATTGCGAGGACCAAACCAACCCCGCGCCGGGCGGCCTCCAACACAAGAAACAAGACAACGATACCAACTGAAATATCCAAGGGCACTGTTTCGCCGCCACTGAGTGCAATAGCCTTCCAGCGGCTCATCAAATAAGCGCAAGAAGCGATGCTCGTGACGATAAGCGCGATGCGAACCAACTTGTCGAACACTGAGTGCTCAAGCCCTTTCCAAGACGCCCGCATCAGAAACAAGAGCGTGAGCATCATCAGTAGATGGAAAATTCGAATGTCGCGGGTCGACAGCGTCAAAAATCCCGAAACATTCAACAGGTGGAATAGCCCAATCGAAAACGCAACAATCGTCGCGCATCTCTCGAAGAACCAGTCAATTTTGGAATTCATCGGGCTGCTTGGCGCCAGAGCAGAGTAAGACCTGACCTGACGCCGCCCTTAATTTGCAATCGGATCACTTGGCGTGGAAAGCCTCGGCCCCGGGATGCAATGGAATTGGCAGTGACAAAGATTGTTCGGGAACGATCTTCGCTGCCAAAGCGTTTTCGGCGATCAACGCTTCCATGTTACCATAGATGGCCTGTGTAAGGGTCTCTGCCAAAGCAGGGTCCATATCGCCATTCGCAATCAACAAGTTTGGAGAGCCGATCACTGAGATTGGGCTTTGGTTGCCATAGACGTCAGCTGGAATTTCGATGCTGGTGTAGAACGAATATGTGTCTACGACCTCTTTCATTTTGTCGGCGCCCAGTTCAAGGAACTTCAATTCATTGGTCGCGGCGATCTGCGCAACAGCACCCGTCGGGAAACCGGCAAGCGCGAAAGACGCGTCAACGTTGCCGTCAGCAAGCTGGCTCATGCCATCGGCATAAGACAAAAAGCTTGGCGTGATGTCATCCATCGTCATGCCGTAAAGCTTGAACAGGTTACGCATTAGACCAAGCGTGCCACCACCAGCGGGACCAACAGCGACTGTGCGCCCTTTCAGGTCAGCGATGCTGTCGATCCCATTTCCAGGAAGCGTAACAATGTGCAGAACACTTGAGTGAAGCGCACCAAGCGCCTGAATGTTCAAAGCCTCTTTGTAAGGACCTTTGCCACCAACAGCCAGGAACGAAAGACTTGCAGGAGCAAGTGCAACATCAACTTCGCCGGACGCAACAAGACGTGGATTTTCAAGGCCACCACCAGTTACAATTGGAACCATAGTATATCCGTCAGCAAAGTTGTTGACGTTGGCACTCAGTGCCTGACCCATTGGGTAATATGCGCCGCCAAGGCTTGCTGTTCCAATCCGCAACTCAGTTTGTGCAACAGCGCTCTGCGCTCCCAAAATGGTTGCAATGGTGATGGCGATTCCACCAGCAATTCTTGAAAAAGTTCTCATGAGAGCCTCCCCGCTCATTGGTTTCGAAGTGCCACAAAGGTGTGCTTCAGTGGTCTTCGAGTTGATCCCTTTGGGATATATCGATATTTTATCATAAACCGGCATTTTGTCGATGGCGATTGGTCCGTCCGGCGAAATGTCGCAGAATGCGTTGAAAACAGGACGTTGAGAGACGATGCTCAAAGTATTTCATGCCAACCACTCAACCTGTAGCCAGAAGGTGCGATTATGTTTGGCGGAAAAGAATCTGAGCTGGGAAAGCCAAAAAATCAACTTGGCAACAAATGAGCATCTTGAACCCGACTATTTGAAGCTGAACCCGAATGGCGTAGTGCCAACCTTGATTCACGATGACGCGGTGATCACTGATTCCGGCGTTATCTGCGAGTATTTGGAAGAGGTATTTCCGCAATCGCCTTTGATGCCATCCGATCCTGTGGACCGGGCAAGGGTCAGGGCTTGGATACGATACCTGGATGAAGTGCCAACCGCAGCAGTGCGCGTGCCCTCGTTCAATATGGCTTTTCTACCAAGATACGAAGGAATGAATGACGCGGCCTTTCAAAAAGAGCATGCGGACATTCGTCCTTTGCGAAAACACTTCTACGAAAAGATGGGGCGCACCGGGTTTGGAGACGTCGAAGTTGCCAATGCGATGGAGCAGCTTAAGGCCGCGTTTGCGCGCATGGATGCCACTCTCGCAGACCAGTTTTGGCTCACCGGCGCCCGTGTTGGGCTGGCTGATTTCATTGCAGCCCCTTTGGTGGATCGGATGGACGATCTGGGCTTCGCCGAAATGTGGGAAAAACATGCGCCGCATATGACTGCATGGTTCAAGAGAATTCGAGCACGCCCATCGTATGCCAAAGCATTTTACCCAAAGGCGCGACTGTCAGAATTCTTGGAAATCGGGCCGCTGCATCGATCGGATGAAATTTGATCTGTTAAATTTTTCCGGTCCACGTGACATCGGCACCAAGTGAAATGTCGTACCTGCGATTACTGTGAAGCCGACAGGCAAAAAACCGGCGATCCGTGCTTGAAAGCCTACAAGAACTGCGACGCCACCTAGGAATTCTACGGCAATTACAATCGGCAGAAGTGAGCGGGGTACGCCCATTATCTCCATGTAACCCTGGGTTTCCGCATAGCCGCGACGACGTCTGGGGACCCTCTCTGTCTGTCACCTTTATCCCGCCTCGTGAATGGGAATTGTGCCAAAGCCCAACTAGCGGTCGTCCCCCCGCGCGTTGCGCAGGCACTTGACGCTGCGCCACTCTTGGTCAGGATCGCGCGATGATCCAAAATGAAAACCCTGTCATCGCCGATAGCCTTTGGTCAGCAACGGCCAACGCTCATCCAGTGTGTACGCCCCTGAGTGGCGCCGCGGAAACGCAAGTCGCGGTGATCGGCGCAGGCTTTACCGGGCTTTCCGCAGCGCTGCATCTTGCCAAAGCCGGGCATGAGATAACCGTTTTAGAGGCGGAAACGCCCGGATGGGGGGCCTCGGGGCGCAATGGTGGACAGGTCAATCCCGGCCTGATTGAAGACCCCGATGCCGTGATACGAACTTTTGGCGAGAGCATGGGAAGCCGCATGGTTGCTCTTTCGGGAGAGGCGGGTCAGCTTGTCTTTTCGCTCATCGAGAAACACGACATAGACTGCGAGGCGATGCCTGTTGGATGGCTTCGCGCAGCGCATAACGCCAAGGCAATGGCTTTGATGCGCGCGCGGTCCGAACAGTGGCAACGCCATGGCACTGAGTTGCGGCTGCTTTCGCGCGAAGAGACCGCTGAAATGATCGGCGCGCCTGCCTATGTGGGCGGCTTGCTCGACCCGCGCGGCGGCAATGTGCATCCGCTCAACTACGCCCTTGGACTGGCGCAGGCAGCCTTGAAGGCGGGCGCGCACATTCATGGGCAAAGCCGGGCACTCTCTCGCGAAAAGCGGGGGGGTCGGTGGGTGATCACAACGCCAAACGGGCAGCTTGCCGCGCGCCGGGTTTTGATCTGCACCAACGCCTACTCCGATGATTTTGCCCCGGATATTGTCAAAACGGTTGTGCCCGTGCGCTCGGTACAGGTGGCCACGAAGCCACTCTCTGACAACGTTTATCGCTCTATTTTACCGGGTCGCCATGCGTCTGCAGATACACGCAGGCTTTTGCTTTACTACCGCAAAGATGCGTCTGGACGTTTCATCATGGGCGGACGCGGCGGGTTGAGTAATAAGGACACGCTTGCCGCGCTGGAAGATTTGCGCCGTCAATCGGTTAGGCTTTACCCACAACTTGCTGAAGCCGAGTGGGAACACGGCTGGGGCGGTTATTTTGCTGCGACACCGGATCACTACCCGCGATTGCATGAGATCGACAGAGGCGTGATGGCAGGGCTTGGTTATAATGGCCGAGGCGTCGCGATGGCAACCGCCATGGGTAAGGTGCTGGCGCAGTGGGCGGCGGGGCGTCCGCCTGCCGAGCTTGATTTCCCCGTCACGCCGCCACGTACCATTCCATTCCACTTCTTTAGCCCCATCGGTGTTCAGGCGGCGATGACCAAGATGAAACTTTTGGATCGGTTGGGGCTATAGCGGCGCGCAGGACTACCCTTCGCCCGGCGGCGTCAGTTGCGCTTTGCGCGCATAGACCTTGGCCTGTCATTAATCCCGGTGTAGCGATTTGAGCGTCCGCCACGTCTGCAACTCGGACCTGCGGCGAATGTCTGGTTCCGGTCGAGAGTACTTTAGCCGGCACGACCGTCCTGTTTGGATGGCTCCTGCATAGCAAGACTTTTTTGAGCTGATATGAGCGTCTGTCAGATGCAGTCGTGTGTTCCCGCTGCCCGGCAGGCGATGCTTACATCGCCGAGAGGGGCCTGT
>JABDJX010000144.1 GCA_013003245.1 Silicimonas sp.
CCAGTCAGAGCGCGCAAATCTCGGCGACGGCTTCTCGGTCTTTCTCAAAATCGTCGAATGGCGCGCCGATGACGTCGTTCAGGTGCCGCTCAGCTCGGTCTTTCGCCGTGGCACGGATTGGGCGGTGTTTGTCGGCAATGCAGGCGTGGCCGAACTGCGCACCGTCGAACTTGGGCGGCGCAACGGCCAGATGACAGAAATCCTTGGCGGGCTTGAACCGGGCGAACGGGTCGTTACACACCCCAGCGATGCCATTTCTGACGGCGTCACCCTTGTCGAACGCACGCAGTTGTGACCAAGGCACAAAGGCGACGTTGACCCAAATCAATCGACCTGTTTCGCAAGCTGATAGGCTTTGACCAGTCGCGAGGTTACCGATGTTTTCCAATGCCATAAAACTTTTCACGCTCAATGGATTCGACATCAAGCTCGATCCAAGCTGGGCGCTGATCGCCGCGTTGATCACATGGAGCCTGTCGCAACAATACTTTCCAACCGTGTATCCCGACCAGACCATCGCGACCTATGTGGCGATGGCCATTGCCGCGATGCTTTGCTTTTTCGCCTCGCTTTTGTTGCACGAACTGGCGCACTCGATCGTGGCGCGCAGGCTGGGCATGTCGATCACCGGTATCACGCTCTTTCTCTTTGGCGGTGTGGCCGAGCTTGAAAGTGAACCGCGCTCGGCAAACGTTGAATTCTGGGTCGCCCTTGCAGGCCCGGCGATGAGCCTCAGCCTTGCCTTTGGCTTTTGGGTGCTCAGCCTGACCACAACTGCGGTAAGCGCGGCCGAGCCACTCTCCCAGGTTCTGGCCTATCTGGCGATGATCAACCTGGTTCTGGCGCTTTTCAACCTTGTGCCCGCCTTCCCGCTTGATGGCGGACGTGTGCTGCGCGCCTATTTGTGGAACAAAACCGGCGACCCGCTGAAAGCCACCGAAACAGCCGCGAAATCTGGCGCGGTCTTTGCCTATGTCCTTATGGCGCTTGGTGTTCTGGCGCTTTTTCAGGGGGCCATCGTTGCCGCTCTCTGGCAGATTATGATCGGGGGATTCCTGCTTATTGCCGCGCGCTCAAGCTATCAGGATCAACTGGCGCGCGTCGTCTTTGACAAAAAATCGGTGGGCGACATCATGCACCGCGATCCGGTCACCGTTGGCCCCGACATGACGCTGGCTGAATTCGTCAACACCATCGTTTTGCGCCAGGGCCTCAGCTTTGTGCCCGTCGTCGAAGATGATATTCTGCTTGGCCATATGGACAAGACGATCCTTGCGGGCATTGATCGCGAAAACTGGGAAAGCACGCGGGTTGGCGATGTTTTCGTGGGCTTGGAAGATTCAACGCGCGTTGGCCCCGAGATGCCAGCGCACGATCTGCTTAGCGCGATCTCGGCCACCAATACCCGCAAGTTTCTTGTGACCTCGGACCATCGGTTGCTTGGGGTGATCTCTTTGTCCGATCTCGCGCGCTATCTTACCTGGGCCGCACCCTCGCAGCGCTCCTGAGCATCACACCACAATAAGTCCCTCAACATGCGATGCGACAGCCGGCATCGGCTGGCCCGTCAGATCCTTGTCGATCTCGCCCAGTAAAACGGCCCGGCTCTCATGATCAAGTTCCGCGCGCAGCAATCCCAACATATGCGGGCCGGCAACGATGATCAGGCGATCAAATTCCTTTGCCTTAAGCGCCTTTGCCACGCCTCGCGCAACGGCCTGCGCGAAATCCGCGTCAATTTTCTTCTGCGGATCTGCCTGACCGACGGCAGAAACACCATGCCCGCCGATGCTGTGGCCCATGCCCGCCCTGTCGCGCGGCAGGTCCGCCTCCTGCGACGTCCACTCTTTTCCACTCAGCAGGGCCAGCCCTTTTCCGGGCCCATGGTTTACAGCCACGCTGGCATGTCGCGTGCTTGCCAACAGAATCCACGTCACAACCGGTTTCATCGGATCACTCCTGAAATTGCATCTTCCACCCTTGTAAAAGACCACGCGCACGTCTGGGCTGATGAATGTCAATCCGGGGTTTCGACCGGCAGCGGCTCATACAAAACGATACAAAAAACCACAGACCAACAGTAAGCCAGGTTACACAAGCCGTCCAAATTGGCCTCACATTCAATCTAGGGGGCCAGATAATGTACGTCACAATTCCAAGCGACACCGCTGCTCAAGCGCCCGCCACCGCCTTTGTAAACGCCGCACCGAAATCAGCCGAAACCCGGCTGAAAACCGGTGCCTACCTTTATTTCGAGGGAGACGAGGTGGAGTGGCTTTATCAGGTCACCTCGGGCGTTCTGCGCCTGACGCGCCTGCTCGAAGACGGCCGCCGTCAGGTCATCGCCTTTGGGTACCCCGGCGACGTCGTTGGGTTTCCTTCTGGCGGATTGCATCACACTGATTGCGACGTTCTTGTCGATGCCACGTTGCAACCCTATCGCCTGGCCTGCCTTGAGGGCGGTTGCGCCGATGCGCAAACGCATCAGCAATTGCTGCAGGCCGCCTTGCGCGAAATCAGTGGAATGCAGGATCACTTTTTGATGCTGGGGCGCAAAACATCCGTTGAAAAGATCGCGTCTTTCCTGTGCGTGCTCACCGACCGGGTTGGCAAAACCGTCGGCAATTACTCTCAGGTCAACCTGCCGATGAAGCGGTCGGACATCGCCGATTTTCTGGGCCTGACAACCGAAACCGTCAGCCGCACGCTGACACAGTTGCGCAAACAAAAGATCATCGCCATCGACAACATTCACACAATCATTGTCCTGCGCCCTACAGCGCTGCTTGGCCTTTCGCTTGGTGACGCCAAGGATTGTCCCCCGACATAGTGCAGGACATGTACGCGCCACGCTGGTCTCCCGGCGTGGCGCTTTTTTCTATGGCGCAGGCCAATAGGCGCGAATATCTTCCGGCAGGCTGGCACGCACATCTTCAATCTCGCCCCGGCTCACCCGCCCGTTCAAAAGCTCAAACACGTACTTGATGTCTTCCGGCCCGCGATACTCTTCAACATCTTTCATCTGCTCCTCGACAGCCTCCAGAAACTGCACGGCGTGGCGCTCTTTGATCGGCGTCTTCTTCGGCACCCATCCTTCAAAGAACATACCGCGCACCAGCAAGGGCATCTGCGCCGAAAACTGCGCCATCTCGTCGATCAAAAGATGGTCGCGCACCAAATGCAGCATCGTGCGCAAAAACCGCAGCGCGGCGGACTTCGAACTCCAGTCCAGCCGGTCAGCAAGCTCGTTTATCCATTCATGCGTGATCTGAACCGTGTGATTGATCACTTCCAACCCCTGTGCAGACATTGCAGTTCCCCTTTCACGCGTCAGTTTTCATCCGACTTTAAATCCACATCCAGCGCCAGCGCCGGGCTGCCGATCATGTACTGGAAAACAGCTTTGGTGATGGCCCCGATGCCCAGCAACACAAGCGTATAGTTGGCGACCCAGCCCACGAACGGAATGAAATTCAGCAAGGCGATAAACGTGATTGCGGCGGCGAAAACCAAAAGGCGCGCCACGTTGCCTGCATCCTCTTCGCCACCAAACGCCGCCCATATGCGCATCGCCACAGCGTAGGCCGCCAGGGCATACCCAAGCGTCCACACCACCACGATGGCGAGGATCGCAATCGGCACAAACGGCAGGCCCACGATGGTCAGCGCGGTGATTGGCACCAAACCAAACAGCATCGACAGCCCGATCACCCCCAGCAAGATCGACCGCCCCGGTGCAAGCGCAATGCTTTGGCGCAGAGCCTCAAGCCGTTTGGGCATAAAGCCCAGCATTACGGCGCCCAGAACCACAAAGAACAGCAATGACACGATAAACCCGGCAAACACCGACATGAACGTCGGCAAGACAGGCATTTCGCGGCGCATCTCGTCAAACCCGTCCCAGGCGTCTTTCATCTCGGCCTTTTCAAACACCACGCGCTCAGCGGGTGCCACACGCTCGGGCACGTCGATCTGTCGCTCCATGGCATAGGTCAACGTACCGCCCACCTTCGCGTTCGGGCCAAAACTCAGCGTGTGCGCCAGAATACGTGCATCGCCCGCAATGGGGGCATTCAGGATCACATCCACCCCCGTCGCCATCAGCGCCCCTTCAACAGGGCCTTCAATGGTCAGCGTATTTCCAAAAAGCCGGGCGTTGCCCTTTGTCTCTGCGGTGCTTTCCGTGCGCACCGAAAAGCCCGCAACTGTCATGTCTTGGGCAACATCGCCCCGCAAAACCACCGTGGCCCCAATGGCATAAAGGTCCTGCGCCGTGTCCGCGCTGACCGAGACATCAAACCCGGTGACGTGCAGATCACCCTGCGAGGTGCCCATCGCAACGGCAGAGCGCGCAGAAACAAAGGTATCACCGGCTGTATCAACGGCCTCGTTCACCACCGATCCGGCGATATACGTGTCGCCTCCATGGTCCAAAGCCACGCTCTGGGCCCATGCCGCCGTGGCAAGGCACACTGTAATCACGGTCATCAAAACAAGTCTGGACAGGCGCATCAGATCGCTCCTCGGGCATGAAAAACACCCCTGTTTCCTACCTCAAAACGCGCCCGCTCAATTGATGCCGATCAATCGGGGTGCGCCGGTCGGTGCTAAAGACAAACGGTACAAACCACCCATCGAAAAGGAGACCCGAAATGGCCCGCCAGAACCTGCCAGAGACGCAAAGTGAATCCGCGTTCTTTCCCAGTCTGCAAAAAGAAATGAACCGGCTTTTTGATCAGTTCCGCACCGGTTTTCCAATGTCAGAGAACACCCTGCCGTCGGTCTTTGGCGCAGGAATGTTCCCCGCGATTGATGTGGTCGATACCGACGACGCCATGGAAATCAGCGCCGAAGTGCCCGGTGTCAGCGAAGACGATCTTGACGTGTCGATCACCGGCGATGTGCTGACGCTGAAAGGCAAGTAAAGCTCGGATCACGAGGAGCAGGAAGACAACTACCACCTGATCGAGCGCAAGTACGGCAGTTTCCGCCGCCAGATTCCGCTTGGCTTTACGCCCGAAACCGGTGCTGTGAAAGCCGACTTCAAAGACGGCATTCTGAAGCTTAGCGT
>JABDJX010000178.1 GCA_013003245.1 Silicimonas sp.
GGTGCCGTCTGTCTGTGTCAGCGCCTCAATGACCAGCCACCGCATTGCTAGTCGCTTGGCTTCCTTGCCGTTCCTGCACCGTTCTGGCGGCGTTATGTCCCTAAGCCTCAACAGCGCCTCAACGTGATTCAGCCCGTCACCACCCTCTCGGGTGATCTGCCTTCTCAGCGCCAGCAGTGCGTTGTTGATTGTCTTGTCCTGCATTGCAGCAGGATAGCTTCGGGTGATTCACTTTGCTTGGTGCGTTTGATACATAAGGCCGGATATTTCTGCCAAGAAGAACGACATTTTGACTAAAATTGTCTGCAATCTACTCGCCGCAGATGCCTTGGAGGGCAATCCATTGGCCGTCGCTGAGCAGAGGCGGTGAAGTGGGTTGGCTTGCTGCGATCAACTTGGAAGTGCTTTCCCCTGAAATATCAATTGCATATGCATAGGGCGCACTGTCGATGTTGGCTGAACTCAGCCGCGACAAAAGCGCGTCTTCTTCCGCGGGCATTGGAGCCCGTGCCGCCAACCATTCTGCCATACGGGGAAGGGTGGTATCGGGTAATTCAGCGGTGGTCAGAAGGCTCAGTGATGCTCGCAGGCCTGCCACTTCTAGCAAGCCGGATAGCGGCTGTGCTTGGTCGCGCCGCGCATCAGCGGCCATCAGGTAGCCAGCCAGTACTTCGGGTGTCTCAAAGTCTTCGACCAGTGCGCGGCCAATCAGGATTGCACCTCCCGGAAGCTCAGCTGTTTCGGAAATGGCTGATGGTACAACCACAAGCGTTGTGGCACCTGACGGGAAGAGCCTGCTTTCAAGGGCTTTCAAGGCGTTGGCCCCGATTGGCTCGGCGCAGGGCGCGCCGGTGACCCGTTGCATCTCGGCCAGAAGGCTCGCGCCGATGCTTGATTTGGCAGCGTCTGGTACCAGCGACGCAGTATAGCGCGTGATGGCACCTGGCACCCAGAACACCAGTGCCGCAAGTGCACCCAAAGCGATCAGCGCCATGGTGATGCTGCGCAGTTTGCTGGGCTCCTCACTTCCTTGGCGCACCGCGCGCAGCACTTGCTCGATGGCACCAATCATCTCGTTGTCGGCGACTTCGACTGTTTCAGGTGCGTCTTGGCCCGGCGCATAAAGCGCAGGCGTCTCGCCGGGATTTAGCCGGGCAATGGCTGGCAGCGACCAATGGGTAAGCGCGGTGCCGTTTGCCGTGGAAATGGTCAACGTGGCTTTGCCGATAGAGACAATCACATCGCGCCGTTGCGCTTCTTTGTCAGGACGCCAGATCGCCTCGGTCTCAAGCCGTTGGTATTTTGCCAGTACCGTCACGCCGGTTTCATGCCCCTCACCGCTCGTTTTTTGCTATCTTAGACCAAGCGTCTGTGCCTCACAATCGATGCCTCTGGCTTGCGTCGCTGGACATCACAGCGTAGCAGGGAAAAGTGCAAAATTGGAAGACTGGGCCGATGACGGACGATCCGAAAACCCTTGTTTCAACCGACTGGCTGGCGGCGCATCTTAAGGATCCTGACCTTCGGATATTTGATGCATCATGGCATATGCCGGATACCGGGCGTGATGGACGTGCTGAATATGAGCGCGGGCATATACCGGGGGCGCGGTATTTTGATATCGATGAGATCAGTGACCAGCGGTCAAACCTGCCACATATGGTGCCACCGCCGGAAAAGTTCATCAGCAGAATGCGGGCGATGGGCGTGGGCGATGGCCATCAGGTGGTTGTTTATGACAGTGCGGGGCTTTTTTCGGCAGCGCGTGTCTGGTGGCTCTTTCGGTTGATGGGGAAAACCGATGTCGCAGTGTTGGACGGGGGCTATGGCAAATGGGTTGCCGAAGGGCGCGAGACCGAGGATATGCCGCCGATCATGCGTGATCGGCACATCACGGTGACGCGGCAGAACCAGCTTGTGAAGGATGTCACGCAAGTGGCAGCGGCCTCGAAACTGAATGACTTTGAGATTGTCGATGCGCGGTCGACTTCGCGTTTCAAAGGCGCTGAGCCCGAGCCGCGTGAAGGGCTTCGCGCTGGGCATATTCCGGGGTCGAAGAATGTGCACTATGCGAGCCTGTTGAACGAAAACGGCACGATGCTGCCTTTGGCGGCATTGCGGCACGTGTTCGAGAGCGCGGGCGTCGATCTAAAAAAGCCGGTGATTACGACCTGTGGGTCCGGTGTGACCGCGTGCATTCTGGATCTTGCGCTTGAGCGGATGGGGCACAGGGATCACGCTGTCTATGACGGGTCCTGGTCGGAATGGGGCATGTATGACGATCTGAAGGTCGAGACGGGATGACGCTGCAAAAGGCGGGCACCAAGTTGGATTACACCATTACCTGGTTAGAGATGAACGCTTGCCCGGACTACGACTGGCCGCATCTGCCATTGGGGCGGACAGCGTCATTGTTAAAGGCCGAGGCCCCGCCTGTTTGGTATTTTCTGTCGCTTTATGATGCGGTTGGGAAGGATTATGCGTGGGAGGATATTCACGCATGGGAACATCAGCGCATTGAGGATTGGCTGATCAATGATCGGATGTCGCTTTACACGCTGGTCGAACATGGTTGGCCGCAGGGGTTTTTCATGCTGGAGGATGTGCGCGATGGTGTGTGCGATCTGGCCTATCTGGGCATGGTACCTGAAGCGGTGGGGCGAGGCTTGGGCCAATACCTTTTGCGCACGGCGATCCTGACGGCGTGGGACCGCGCGCAAACAAAGAAGTTGACGATCAACACCTGCACGCTTGATCATCCGCGTGCTCTTGCGCTTTATCAGAAAAACGGGTTCACCCCCGTCAGGCGAGAAGACCGCAGCCGCGTGCTTACCCGTGACCGGGATCTGTCGCGCATTCCATCTTAAGGACGTTCCAATGCTGACCAACCTAAAGCCGCAACCTGCAGACAAAATACTGGCGCTGGGAAAGGCGTTTCGCGAGGACCCGCGCACCGACAAGATTGACATGGGTGTTGGTGTTTACCGCAACGCCGAAGGTGTGACGCCGGTTATGCGCGCGGTGAAGGCGGCCGAGCAGGTGTTGATCGATACACAAGGGACGAAAGCCTATACCTCGTTGAGCGGAGATCCTGCGTTTTGTGCTGCCATGCGGGGATTGGTCTTTGGTGATGCTGTCGATGTATCGCGCGTGGCAGCAGCGGCAACGCCAGGTGGCACCGGGGCGATCCGGCAAGGGTTTGAACTGGTGCGCTACGCCAACCCTGAGGCAACGGTCTGGGTATCGTCGCCGACATGGCCGAACCATGTGTCGATCCTGAAGTTCATGGGCATGCCGATGCGGGAGTATCGGTATTTTGACGAGGCATCCCGCAGCGTCGATTTCGAAGGCATGATGGCCGATCTGACCGAGGTGAAAGCCGGTGACGCGGTGTTGCTGCACGGCTGCTGCCATAACCCGACGGGTGCCAATCTGACGCTGGATGAGTGGCAGGCCGTGGCGGACCACCTGCAGGCGACCGGGGCTGTTCCGTTTGTGGACATCGCCTATCAGGGATTTGGCGACGGCCTGGAAGAGGATGGTCAGGGTGTACGACTTTTGGCGCGGCAACTGCCCGAGATGATCCTTGCGGCAAGTTGTTCGAAGAATTTTGGGATTTACCGAGAGCGGACGGGTGTCTTGATGACCGTTACGCCGGATGCCAAGTCGCAAGGCGAGGCGCAGGCGACGCTCGCGTTCCTGAACCGCCAGAATTATTCCTTCCCGCCCGATCACGGAGCGCGGGTGGTGCAGATAATTCTCGATGATCCTGCTTTGCGTGCCGACTGGCAGGCAGAACTGGAAGAGGTGCGCTTGGGCATGTTGAGCCTGCGCGAGCAATTGGCGGCCGAGTTGCGGCAGCGGACGAACTCGGACACCTTTGATTTCATAGCACGCCACCGGGGTATGTTCTCGCGTCTTGGGGCCACGCCTGAGCAGGTTGAGATGATGCGCGCCAAGCACGGGATCTACATGATCGGTGACAGTCGGATTAACATTGCGGGACTGAATACGGAGACCGTGCCGGTGCTGGCCGCAGCCATGGTTGAGGTTGGCGTTTAAAGTTTCGCCGCAGCTTTGCTGCGTCGATCCGCGGGGGCTCCGCCCCCGTACCCCCGGGATACTTTCACCAAGAAGAATGGCAAAGCTGGGCGGTTAGCCGTTTTCGCGTAAAATTGCACCGGCGAGGTAGAGAGATCCGCAAATCAATATACGCGCATTTGGGGTCGTGTCCGTGATAGCTCTGAGCGCGTCAACGACCACAGCGGCCTCTTTTGCGGGGATGCCGACGGCTTTAGCGGCTTGTGCGGTTTCGGATGCAGACAGGGTCGCCGCCTCTCCGGGGATGGCCACGGCGTGCAGCGATGTGGCGTGTTTGGCAAGCGGACGGAGATAGCCCTCGACGTCCTTTGTTGAGAGCATACCGCAGATCAGGTGGGTTGGCCGCTTGGGCAGGCGCGCCAGCGTTTCGGCGAGTGCTGCCCCGGCGGCGGGGTTGTGGCCGCCGTCAAGCCAAAGCTCCGCTTCGGGGGCGGCGTCGAGCAGAGGGCCACTTTTAAGCTTTTGCATGCGGGCTGGCCAGAAGGCGTCAGTCACCGCTCCGTTCGCGGCGTTTTCTCCATAGTCCAAGTGACGCAAGGCGGCGATGGCCATGCCGGCGTTCCCCACCTGATGCGGGCCGCGCAGGTTGGGCCGGGGCAAGTCGAGCAAGCCGGTCTCATCCTGGTAAATCAGGCGACCGTTCTCCTCATGCGCGTGCCAGTGTTGGCCAAAAGCCAGGGTGGGGGCGCCGAATTTTTGTGCCTCGGCCTCGATGACCTCAAGGCCTTCTTCATGCTGGGGGCCGATGATCAAAGGCACGCCGCGTTTAATAATCCCGGCTTTTTGGAAGGCGATGTCGGCGACGGTGTCACCAAGGAACTGCTGGTGATCCAGATCGACCGTGGTAATGATGGTCAGGCGCGGATCATCGATGACGTTGGTGGCATCGTAGCGCCCGCCAAGGCCGACTTCGAGCAAGGTCCAATCGGCTTTTGTCTTGGCGAAAGCGAGAAATGCAGCCACCGTTGTGATTTCGAAATAGGTGATCGTCTCACCACCATTTGCGGCATAAACCTCGTCGAGAATTTGGGTGAGTTCCTGCTCAGAAATCAAGTTGCCCGCAACGCGGATGCGTTCGTGAAAGCGCGCCAGATGGGGGGACGTATAGGCGTGGACGGTCTGACCTGCGGCTTCCAGGCCTGCGCGGATCATCGCCTGCACCGATCCTTTGCCGTTTGTGCCTGCGACATGGATCACGGGCGGGACAGCGAGGTGCGGGTTGCCCACCGCCTCAAGACATCGGCCCATG
>JABDJX010000291.1 GCA_013003245.1 Silicimonas sp.
CCTTTGATCATAACGCGATCCTTGGACCACACAACGAGGTTGAGAATTTCATTTTCCTCAACGGGTTCTCCGGTCATGGGCTTCAGCAATCGCCAGCCATGGGGCGCGCAACGGCAGAGTGGCTGACATACGGCGCATTCCGCGCACTGGATCTGTCGCCGTTCAAATATGAGCGCATTGTTGAAAATCGCATGATCGTGGAAAAAGCGGTGATCTGACTAAGAAAAGGGGCACGATATGAAGAAGCTTGTTTTAACGGGAGCGGCAGGGCGTCTGGGCTCTTATCTTCGAGCGCCGCTTTCCAAGATGTGCGACGAGTTGGTGACGACGGATTTGACGGACGACATCACCAATCCACTTCCCAATGAAACTTACGTAAAAGCCGATCTTGCTGACCTGAGCGCTTTGGTCGCGTTGTTGGACGGGGCCGAAATGGTCGTGCATTTCGGGGCCATCGGAGACGAGGCGCCTTTTGATGCGATCCTGAAATCGAACATGATCGGTGCCTACAACATATGGGAGGCCGCGCATCGCAACAAGCTGCGGCGCGTTGTTTACGCAAGCTCAATCCATGCCGTCGGGATGCACAAGAAAACCGACTTCATTGGCATTGATGCGCCGCATCGCCCGGATACCTTTTACGGTCTTGCAAAGTGTTTCGCCGAAGATTTGGCTAGTCTTTACTGGGACAAACGCGGGCTTGAATCCGTGTGCCTACGCATCCTCAGTTGCGCGCAAGTGACAAATCCTCGTGCCGTCGGCTCGTGGCTTAGCTACGATGATCTGGTCCACCTCGTTGAACGCGCCATTGATACGCCCATCACCGGCTTTTCGCTTGTTTATGGCGTGTCAAACAATGATCGTGCGCCGGTTGATAACTCCGCGGCGCAACATCTCGGCTACCGCCCCAAAGACAATGCTGAACAATTTGCGAAGAAGATTTATGATGAGGCAGGACCACTTGATCCGCACGACCCGGCAAACACCCACCATGGCGGACCGTTTGCGTCGGTCGAATTGGGCAACAGCGGCGTTGCGTTTCTGAACCTAAGCGACGACGAAACCTAGCGGAGATACCCGATGGCATAGGTTGGCGTGATCATCTGCTCTGAAACGAAAGCTTCCAGCGCCTCTTGCTGCGGCTGCTCGTCTGTCTTTGTCTCAGCCCGCGCAAGTCCGCCCGTGATAAAAAGACTATCAAGGTCTTCGCCCAATGCACCTTTGATGTCGGTCCCAATACCGTCACCAATGCACAAAATCCGGCTGTCGGGGACAGTGCCACCCAGCTCTTCAAGCCGGCGCCGCGCAAGGTCATAGACCGGCGGGTGCGGTTTGCCGAAATACAGGCTCTCGCCACCCATTTCAGTATAAAGCGCGGCCAAAGCACCGGCGCACCATTCACGCTTTTCGCCGCGATCAACAACAATGTCCGGGTTCGCGCAGAGCAGTTTTAGACCCTTCTGCTTGGCGTAAAGAAACTCCGGCCGATTGACGCTTGGATCGGCGGTTGGATCAAAAGGACCCAGGCACGCTATGCCCGTCGCCTCTTCCAACGACACGCGCTCGATGTTCACCGGCGTCTTGACGACGTGGATGGGGTCAAAGAACCCCATGTCGCTGTGAAAACCCATAAACCAGACCTTCTCCCCGATAACACCACGGAACATGGCTGACCGTGCACTATCACCCGAGGTCGCGATTGTGTCCCAGCAATCGTCCGGCACACTGAAATGTACCAACTGCTTGGCGACTTCAGACCGTGACCGCGGCGCATTGGTCAAAAGCACAACCTTTTTGCCTTTTTCACGAAATGCTCGCAGGGCGCTCACAGCTTCAGGCAGTGCCGTCACACCGTCATGCAGGCATCCCCAAAGGTCACAGAAAACCGCATCATAACGCTCAGAAATCTCAGTAAGGCCTTCGACTATCTGGACCATTTATCAGACCTTCAGCGCTGGGATGATTTGCTTCTTGCGGCTCACAACACCCGGTAGGCTGACCAGATCGCCCTCGGTTGTGGCGTCAAAGCTTTTCGCCGCGACCTGTTTCACCAGATCGTTGGGCACAAACAAAATGGCCTCTTCAGCAAGGATATCGATCAAAAAGAAAAGAACCTGGTCCACCCCGTCTTCTTCGGCCACAGACACCATGTCTTCCATTAGGCCTTTTTTGCGCGCCAAAACAGAGGAGGGCGATGTCGTCTCAAGGACCGATACACGAAATTTGGTGCCGTCAATCTCATAGGCCTTGCTGTCCATTCGCAAAAGTTCAGAATCTGAGTAGGACGAGACATCTGACTTTGCTGCGAACATCTCAGCCGCGTAATCCGGGATCGAAATGCCCAGTTCTTCGGCCAGCCTCTCCGCGAGCTTGCGATCCACATCGGTCGTTGTCGGAGAGCGAAATTCCAGCGTATCGGACAAAATGCACGACAGCATAGCGCCCTTGATCGGGGCTGGCATACGCTCTGAGTCCGCTCCCATCAGATCGTGCATGATTGTTGCGGTGCAAGCAACGGGGCGGATGGTGATGTTAATTGGGCTTTTCGTCTTCAGTCCACCTGCCAGCATGTGGTGATCGATAACCTCAGTCACGTTTGCTTCATTGATACTTTGCGGCAACTCAGCTGCGTTGTTGGTGTCAACGATCACGCAAGTGTCGGCGGCGGTTACATCGTCAATCACCTCAGGCTTGTCCAGGTTCCAGCGCGCCAGCATAAAAAGCGCCTCTGAATTAGGCTCGCCCAAAAGGCGCGGTTCGGCTGGCTTGCCAAGTATGTCATTCAGATACCACGCCCAGATGATCGGCGATCCGGTGGAGTCTGTGTCTGGCGATTTGTGGCCGAAAACTTTGATGGTCATGCGGTTGGTTCCGTTAAATTCACTAGATTTGGCGGCGTTATAGCAGCGGGATTGGTGATGTCACGTTAAGAGGCGAGTGCGGGTTTGTTTCGCTTATGCGCACTTGGGTGCACGTTAGTCGATGTTTCGGAATGCAAGTAAACACTGAGGAACAGAAAAATGATTAAGAACCTATGGACGGGAGCGTTGCAGGCATGTCTGGTTTGACCCCGGAGTACATCTTCGGTATCTGACACTCATCTGAAGAGGCGACCTAAGTCGATGGATAAGAAAACTTAAAGTTCTTCACCGACCTGACCGCGCAATTGCGCAACCTTCTTTCAGAGGAGCATCCCGATAATGGACAAGACTGGACAAGCCCAAAACTGGGCCTTTCTTGCTGTCATTGCACAGCCTTTTTCCATAATCAATCAGGGGGTGACTTCATGCCCGAATCCAAGACAAAGCCCGCCAAAAGCGGGGCAAATTTCCTATTGCCGAAAGCGGCTCGACCGGAAAAACCGGGTTTTGATCCGAAACAAACCTGCAGACCTTGTGTTCCGAAAAACATGGCTGGCCGCGGTGGCAAGCCGATGCTGTTTCCCGGTCGCACAGGCGGACGGTAAAAAGAGGCGCTCCCGTCCGCTTGAAGCGTGGCGGGGGTTGCTGCATCCTGCGCGAAAACGAGCAGGGAAAAGTCACAGTGCGCGAAACTGAACTTTATGCGCCGGTAAAAGCCTTTCTGGAGGCTCAGGGCTATGAGGTGAAAGCCGAAATCGGTGCCGCCGATGTCGTGGCCTGTCGTGATGGGGACGAGCCGTTGATTGTCGAGTTGAAGACAGGTTTTTCTCTCTCGCTCATCCACCAAGCCGTGGCGCGTCAAATGGTTACCGACGCGGTCTACATCGCAGCCCCGCGCGGCAAAGGCCGCGCGTTTCTGGCGTCTCTTAAGAACATGAAGAAGCTTGCCCGCAGACTCGGGCTTGGTCTGATCACTGTGCGCATGAAAGACGAGCTGGTCGAGGTGCATTGCGATCCTGCGCCGTTTCAGCCGCGCAAGTCAAAGCGCCGAAAAGACCTGTTGTTGCGCGAATTTGCCAAGCGCTCGGGCGATCCAAACATAGGTGGCTCAATCCGCGCTGGACTGGTCACCGCTTATCGTCAGGACGCCTTGAAGTGCGCCGAGTATCTCGCCTCATCGGGTGCGTCCAAAGGGCTGATCGTGGCCCGAGAAGCCGGGGTTAAAACTGCAACCCGCATGATGGCAGACAATCACTATGGTTGGTTCTTTCGTGTCGAAAAGGGAATCTACGACGTCACAGAAGCAGGCCGTGCCGCCGCTCTTCAGGCCACTTGATGGAGTGGCGCGAGGAAGGGGTGCTTCTGGCGCGTCGTTTGCATGGCGAAAACGCAGCCATTATCGAGGTTTTTACCGAAAATCACGGACGCCATGCTGGCATTGTGCGCGGTGGGGCAGGGCGGAAACTGTCCCCGGTCCTGCAGCCCGGCACACAGGTTGACGTCAGTTGGCGCGCGCGTTTGGAAGACCATTTAGGGACCTTTACGGTCGAGCCGGTCGCCTCTCGCGCGGCAACCTTAATGGGTGATCGCAAAACGCTTGCGGGCCTGAACGCGCTGACCGCACTTCTCTCTTTTGCCTTGCCTGAACGCGAAACGCACGCAGCGCTGTATCACCGCACTTTGGCGCTTCTCGACATGATGGGCGAAAGCCCTTTTTGGCCACTTGCTTATGTCAGGTGGGAGTTGTTCCTGCTTGAAGAACTCGGCTTCGGCCTCGATCTTGGCCGATGTGCGGTCACGGACCGCAGCGACAACCTTGTCTTTGTTTCGCCCAAAAGCGGTCGTGCGGTTTCGCGTGTCGGGGCCGGCGAATGGGCTGACAAGATGCTTCCTCTGTCTCCCGCTCTGATCGGCGAAGGCGAGGGATCTGCAGACGATATCCGCGACGCATTAACTGTGACGGGACATTTTTTGAAAAATTGGGTCGCGGCCTCGCTTGGAAATCGACCCTTACCCGAGGCGCGTGCGCGATTGGTTGGATTGCTCTCACGAGAGTGATCGTGATTTTTCTGCAAATCCTCTAATGTGAAAAAAAGCACAGGGAGAAGCCACAATGGAATTGAATGCCGACTTTACCGAACGCGTTGTCGTTCACTCTAATCAACTTGAATGGCAGGCTTCTCCCATGCAGGGAGTAGAGCGGCGCATGCTGGACCGCATCGGAGACGAGGTCGCACGCGCCACGACAATTGTCCGTTATGCACCCGGCAGCCAGTTTTCCGAACATACGCACACGGGCGGCGAAGAATTCATCGTGCTCGACGGTGTCTTTTCCGACGAGCACGGAGACTTTCCTGAAGGTTCCTACATCCGCAATCCGCCGACCACCCATCACAGCCCACATTCAAAGAACGGCTGCACCATTTTCGTAAAGCTCTGGCAATTCGCTCTGGAAGACCGCACGCAGGTAAAGATTGACATGAACAAGATGGAGTTCATTCCGAGAGCAGATCGACCCGGCGTTTCTGCCATGCCGCTGTTTCAGGACTCGCGAGAGACGGTGCGTGCCGAGCTTTGGGAACCCGGCGCATCGGTGCATTTGGATTTGCCGGAGGGTGGTGAATTCCTGGTTCTGGATGGCGAATTTTCTGAAACGGATGACACCCTGACCAAGGGATCCTGGTTGCGCCTTCCAAGCGGCGCACGATTGAACGCACAGGCGGGAAGTGGCGGCGCACGGGTCTGGATGAAACTGCGCCATATCCCCCATGCACTTCCTCCGGCCATCTGACGCGTGGTGCAAACGGATACACTCATTATCGGGGGCGGTTTGTCCGGCTTGGCGCTGGCAGAAATGTTGTATGCAACGGGCCACGACTTTCTGCTCGTTGAGGCCCGTGATCGCCTTGGCGGTCGGATCCTGACCAAAACATTTGGCGGTGCCAATTTTGATCTTGGTCCTGCGTGGTTCTGGCCTGGGCAGCCGCGCATCGCGAAGTTGGTCAATCGGTATGGATTGGCACAGTTCGAACAGTTTTCCGAAGGCATCTTGACGTATGAAGATCAAAACGGCGTGCAACGCGGGCAGGGATATGCCTCGATGCAGGGATCGTATCGTCTGAAACATGGTTTTGGCGCGTTAACTTCCGCTTTAAGTGAATCGCTTCCAAGCGGAAAAATCATTAGAGAGGCCCCTGTTTCGCATCTGCTTAAACGAGACGGAGCCATTACCGCCAAAACGCCAAAATCGGAGATTACTGCAAAACGTGTTGTACTGGCTTTGCCGCTGCGCTTAGCTGCGCGCATCGAATTTGAGCCGACCCTACCCAACGACACCCTTACTTCGATGCAGGAAATCCCAACCTGGATGGCGGGTCACGCCAAAGCGGTCGCTCTCTATGACCGCGCATTTTGGCGCGATGCGGGCTTGTCGGGGGACGCGATGAGCCGTGTCGGTCCGATGATAGAGGTGCACGACGCATCACCAGCTACTGGCGGGCCATTTGCACTCTTTGGTTTCATTGGCATGCCACCATCCACGCGGTGCGACGAAACGCGACTGCGCCAAAGCCTTATCGCACAACTTGGGCGGCTGTTTGGGCCTTCAGCTGAGCAACCGACAAAGCTCTTCGTAAAGGATTGGGCCTTCGAGCCGTTCACCTCAACTAAGGCCGATCTGGCCCCACTTTACACCCATCCGCAATATGGATTGTCCCCGGCAATATCCAATCCTTGGCGCGGGCAGCTGATAATCGCGAGTACCGAAGTCGCCCATGAATTTGGTGGGTACTTGGAAGGCGCACTGGAGGCTGCGGAAAACGCCTTCGATAGGCTTACCGCAAACACTGCACTGTCCTCCAACGCCTGATCCGTTAAAGTGATGTGAAGCAAGGAGGACACCATGAAACAGCTTGATCCAAAAGGCACCTACTTGGGCCGAATGTGGGATGACACTGCGGGTGGACCTTGCGTGCTGCGCTATTCAGATGGTGCCTTCACCAACATTACAAACGCAACCGCCCCGACTGTACGTGACATCCTTGAGAGGAACGACGCGCTTGACTTCGTCCGTAAAGCTGAGGGCCCGGAAGTGCAGCCCAAAACGCTGCTTGCCCCCTGTGATCTTCAGGCGATTAAAGCCTGCGGTGTGACCTTTGTGAATTCAATGCTGGAGCGCGTGATTGAAGAGCGCGCAGCGGGCGATCCTGCACGGGCAGACGCGCTGCGCCGCGAACTGAGCGAAGCAATCGGTGGCGCGATTGATGATCTGACGCCGGGGTCTGACGCGGCGGCACGGGTCAAAGAGGCGTTGATGGCAAAGGGCATGTGGTCGCAATATCTCGAAGTGGGCATCGGTCCCGACGCCGAAGTGTTTTCCAAAGCGCAAGCCATGTCGGCCATTGGTCCCGGTGGTCAGGTCGGCCTGCACCCGATTTCAAAGTGGAACAACCCCGAACCCGAGATTGTGCTGGCGGTCAACAGTCGGGGAGAAGTGCGCGGCGTCGCCCTTGGCAACGATGTTAACCTGCGCGATGTCGAAGGCCGCTCGGCGCTGTTGCTCGGCAAGGCCAAGGACAACAACGGGTCCTGCGCGATTGGCCCGCTGATCCGGCTTTTCGATGAAACCTATACAATGGAAGATGTGCGCAAGGCGGAGTTGAGCCTGCGCGTCACCGGTGACGATGGCTTTGAAATGATTGGTGCGTCTTCGATGAACCAGATCAGCCGCGATCCGTTCGACCTGGTTGCACAAACCGTCGGCGCCCATCATCAGTACCCTGACGGTTTTATGCTGTTTCTCGGCACTCTTTTTGCCCCAACGCAGGATCGCGATGGTGAAGGCCAAGGTTTTACGCACCATGTGGGCGATGTCGTTGAAATTGCTTGCCCCGGCTTGGGTGTGCTGCAAAACACGGTGATGCTTTCGACCGAGTGTCCGCCTTGGACGTTTGGTGTCTCGCACCTGATGCGCAACCTTGCAGGGCGTGGGCTGTTATAACGGCTGCTCAACTATTTGTGTCCGCCAGCCCCGCTTTCCCATGCTATCCAATCGAAAATTGTGAGGAATTAAAAATGCGTTTTGCCATGCCATTTCTCTTTCTGGCCAGCGCGGCCACTGCTGATGATGCGACTATTGAAGACGCAACCGCACGCCACGATGGCGGCGACTGGACTTTTTCCGTAACACTCGCCCACGGCGACACCGGATGGGACGATTACGCCGACGGCTGGCGCGTTGTCACGGCCGACGGCACTGTCCTTGGTACGCGCATGTTGTTGCACCCGCACGTAAACGAACAACCGTTTACCCGATCTCTGGGCGGTGTGAGTGTGCCTGAGAGCGTCGACGAGATCTTTATCGAGGCCAGCACCAATACCAACGGATGGGGTGCTGTGCGGTTTCCCCTGACGCTCAAGTGACACGCAAATGCGGTTTTGCCTTAAGGCCGTCCCTTTTGTGGTGAATCCTCCGCCTCTACGGGTTAGGGGAGGGGCATGAGTAAGATGATACATATCCTAAACGGCCCAAACCTGAACCTTTTGGGCCTGCGCCAGCCCGAGATCTACGGCTCTGACACGCTGGACGACGTGGCCCGAGAGTGCGGAGCTTTGGCGGCTGAGTTCGGCCTGCAGGCCGAACTGCACCAATCAAACCAAGAAGGTGGGATGGTCGATCTGATCCAAGCGGCGCGAAATGAAGCGGCAGGGGTTATCATTAACGCAGGTGCCTACAGCCACACGTCGATCGCCGTGCTTGACGCGCTCAACACCTTTGAAGGACCCGTCATCGAAGTACATGTCTCGAACATCTACAAGCGCGAACCGTTCCGGCACCATTCCTATGTCTCACACCGCGCTGATGGTGTGATTGCGGGCTTTGGCGTTGAAGGATACACCATGGCCGTGCGCCGCATGGGCACACTTCTGCGATGAAGACGATCAACGACATGACCGAACTTGAGGCGCTGTTTGACACCGCTGTGCCCACGTCGCTGACCAAAGTTACAGTTACGATGACGCCTCTTTACCGTCAGTGGATCGAGGTGGCGCGCTTCGCGATTTTGTCTACCGTTGGCCCTGAAGGCACCGACGCCAGCCCGCGCGGTGATGATGGCCCCGTCGTGCGTATCGTTGATGAGCGCACCGTCTGGTTGCCGGACTGGCGTGGCAACAACCGTATCGACAGCCTGCGCAACATCGTGCGCGACAACCGTGTCAGCCTGATGTTCATGGTGCCGGGTTGCAACAACGTGGTGCGCATCAACGGTGCGGCCCGTCTTACCGCCGATACAGCCGTAACCGAAACGTTCGAACAAAATGGCCGCCATCCGAAAGTCGTTATCGTCATCACCATTGGAGAGATGTATTTCCAGTGCGCCAAGGCGCTCATGCGCTCAAAGCTGTGGTTGTCAGGCGACGAAAGCGAAGCCGTGCCAACTGCGGGCCAGTTCGTGCGCGAGATGGATCAGACCTTCGATGCGGAAAGCTACGATACGGGCTATGCGGAAAACGCGAAGGCCCGGATGTGGTAGCTACTCTTTCCTGCCCATGCCCGTGCGCTCGCGCACCTTCGAAAACATATCCCGATTCAGCGTAATGAACTCGTCGATCATCCCCGAAAATCCAACCTGACGCCCTTTAAGCCAGAAAAACCCCGAAATCGCCCCGGTGAATGCGCCCAAACCGTCGACCATTAGATCGGTCATCGTATCGCTTAAACCGCTTTTCTGCATATTCAGACCAAAAATCTGATCCATCCCAAACTCGAAAATCTCCCACAAGGTGCCGATGGACAGGGCAAAGACAAAGGCAATCAGAGCCAGTGCCCATGGCGGGGCGGCGTATCTGTCGCCTTCGAACAGAAAGAAGATGAACAAAAAGCCAATGATGCCAAAGCCAATGGCGGATATACCGTGCAACAGAATGTCCCACCACCAAAAACGGTTATAAAAATCAAAGACTTCCCCAAGAAATAGCGTGGCGAACACAAACAATGAGATCGCCGCTAAAAACGCCATCGGAAATTGTATTTGAAAACGATCCGAGAAAACGGTTGGCAATAGTGTCAGGAAAAAGGCCGTTACAATGACAAACACATTGGACCAGTGGCCGGACAATACCGCAAAAACCGAAGCGCCCGCCAAGACGAACCAGACGACACGTGTTGCGTGAGGGATATCGGATCTGCGCATAACTCTCCCTATATGTGATTTTATGGAGCAGTTGCAAAATCAGACCGTGAGGCTGGCCACATGGAACATCCGCAAGTGCGTGGGCCTTGATCGCCGACGTGACCCGCACCGCGTAGCGCGTACCATTGCGGAACTTGAGGCAGATGTCGTGGTTCTGCAAGAGGCGGACAAACGCCTCGGAAGCCGGCCGGCGGCACTTACCCGGGATATCGTAGAAACCGAAACCGACATGCTCCCCGCCGACGCAGGTGGTCATGAGGCAAGCATCGGATTTCACGGAAACGCCGTACTTTTGGCACCAGGACTTGGGGTGAAAACCCGGCACTCAGTTCATCTCCCGGGCGTCGAACCGCGCGGTGCTCTCATTCTTGATATAGAGGGCAAGATTTCGATGCGAGTTGTTGCAGTGCACCTAGGGTTGATGCGGTCATCGCGGCGCGCGCAATTGGCGACAATTCGTGAACGCCTGACAGCACTGCCCGACCGCCCGACCGTGGTTCTGGGCGATTTCAATGAATGGTCCGAGCGTCGCGGATTGGAGCCGTTGACAGGGTTCGACGTGCATGCGCCCGGGCGCAGCTTTCATGCAGCGCGCCCCATCGCTGCTTTGGATCGGATTGCGATAAATGACACGTTCGAACTGCGCGATGCAGCCGTTGTTGAAAACGCACGAACCCGGGTGGCGTCAGATCACCTTCCAGTTTGGGCCGACCTTCAGACGACGACTTCCATTTCCTCCTGACGACCCACGCCGAAAACCTGTTTATAGCGTTCAATCTGATCGGCAGGACCCATCGCCTTGCGCGGATTGTCCGATAGTTTCACGGTTGGGTTTCCATTCGCGCTGACCGCTTTGCACACCAGCGAAAACGGAACCAAACCATCGCCCGGTACCAGCCCGCGAAAATCGTTGGTCAACATCGTGCCCCAACCAAAGCTTACGCGAACGCGGTCAGCAAAGCGGCTGTGCAGCTCGATGATCTTGTCAACATCCAGCCCGTCCGAGAAAATTATCAGTTTTTCAGAAGGGTCTTCGCCGCGATCTTTCCACCACTGAATGGCCGTTTCCGCTCCCGCGATCGGATCACCTGAATCAATGCGAATGCCGGTCCAACCCGCCAGCCAGTCGGGCGCGTTGCTCAAAAACTGCTCCGTTCCGTAAGTGTCGGGCAGAATAATGCGCAGGTTACCGTCATGCTCTTCATGCCAATCAGCCAATACATCATAGGGCGCTTTCGCAAGTTCAGCGTCGTCTTTTGCAAGTGCAGAGTACACGATCGGCAGTTCATGGGCATTGGTGCCAATCGCCTCAAGGTCGCGGTTCTTGGCGATCAGACAGTTTGATGTGCCGATAAAGGCCTTGCCCAATCCTTCTGTCATCGCCTGCACGCACCAGTCTTGCCACAGAAACGAGTGCCGCCGCCGCGTCCCAAAATCGGCTAGTTTCAGGTCTGGTATATCGCGCAGCTTCTCGATCTTTTCCCATGTCCGCGTCATCGCTTGGGCATAAAGAACCTGAAGTTCAAACTTACCGAGGTCCTTCAAAACAGCCCGCGACCGCAATTCCATCAGGATCGCCAGCGCAGGTATTTCCCACAGCATGACCTCTGGCCATTTGCCTTCGAAGGTCAGCTCAAATTGCCCGTCGCGCTTTTCAAGGTGATATGAAGGCAGACGCAGGTTCTCGAACCACTCCATGAAATCGGGGCGGAACATCTGACGCTTGCCATAGAACGTGTTGCCCCGAAGCCAGGTCGTTTCACCGCGCGACAGCGACAAAGTACGCACGTGATCAAGCTGTTCGCGTAACTCGCCTTCGTCCACAAGTTCTGCCAGCCGGATGGATTTTGTCCGATTGATCAGGCTGAAGGTCACCTGCGTGTCCGGCTTGTTGCGGAAAACCGACTGACACATCAAAAGCTTATAAAAATCGTCGTCGATCAGCGAGCGAATGATCGGGTCGATCTTCCACTTGTGGTTCCAGACGCGCGTGGCGATATCGACCATTCGGCAAAGCCCCCTAAAGAAAAGTATTTTTGCCTTACTTTTGTGGGGCTTGTCTAGGCCAGTCGCGTTTTCATGCCCATCATTTGAGTTTTCCGTCCGGAAGGTACGCGTCGCTGGGCACGCCAGGACGATTACGCGAGCCAATGCCTGCCGCATCCAACGGCTGTGTGAACACGGTCTGCACGCTATCGCCAGGACCTGGTGGATTGGGCAAACCGCTGCAGTTTACCGGATGCACCGTTGTCGGGTTGTCAAAGTTTTGGCCAGGAGGACGCGGCGCGAATGTTGCACGACACCCTTGCGTGTCTGAGGAATACCCGCCGATCGCCAATCCATACTGAAACGTCACGACCACAAACTGCGAACTGTCACCAAACTGCGGTGCGGGATAGCCCCAAGGATTGTTCATGTTGCGATAGACATAGGACACCTGCGCACCTTCGCGGATCTTCTGCGTTGGATTGCCCCATTGCGCAACGAACCGCTTTTCTGTGGTTTGCCCCGGCACCACACTGGCAAGCATCGCCCAACGCGAAGATGGTGCGTCAGCAACCGTGGTGTTCCAGGCCAAACCACCGCAGCCTGACAAGAAAAGGACAAGAATCAATAACCTCATAAAATACATCTAGCCCATCAGGGGTTGCCAATTCGTTGAAGCGCGTCGCATTTTGCCGGCATGATCCTCGGCATTGGCACTGATCTTTGTAATATTGAACGTATCGAAGGCACTCTTGACCGCTTTGGCGACCGGTTTCGCAATCGCGTTTTCACCGATGTGGAACAGGCCAAGGCCGAACGGCGCCGCGATGTGGCTGGCACCTATGCCAAGCGCTGGGCCGCCAAAGAGGCCTGTTCCAAAGCGCTGGGCACTGGGCTGCGCATGGGGATCGCTTGGAAAGATATGGCGGTCTCAAACCTGCGAACTGGACAGCCCGTCATGCATGTCACTGGATGGGCGGCAGAGCGTCTTGAGAAAATGACGCCGAAAGGTCACGAGGCCGTCATCCACGTCACCTTGACCGACGATCATCCGTGGGCGCAGGCCTTTGTGGTTATCGAAGCGTTACCGAAGGTTCCTTGACTTAAGCGCCCCGCACCCGCAGAAAACGCGGGCACAAAAAAGGGCACCTGCATTCATGTCGAATTCACACGACGAAACCACGCACACTTTGATGGAAGGCGTGGTCGAGACGATCAAAACGATCGTCTATGCCCTTTTGATCGCGGGTGTTTTCCGCACCATCTTTTTCCAACCCTTCTGGATCCCATCAGGGTCGATGAAAGACACACTGCTGATCGGTGATTTTCTATTCGTCAACAAAATGGCTTACGGGTACTCGCAATATTCCTGCCCATTTAGCCTTTGCCCGATTGATGGCCGCATCATGGGATCAGAGCCAAAACGAGGGGATGTCGCTGTCTTCCGCCATCCGGTTAACGGACAAGACTTTATCAAGCGCGTCGTTGGGCTTCCCGGCGATACCGTGCAGATGCGGTCGGGTCAGCTTTTTCTGAACGGTTCGCCCGTGCCACAGGTGCCAGATGGCACCTTTGTCGAGACCTATGAACGGCAAGGGCCCATCGGCAACTGGCCGCTGTGCAAAGAAGGCAATCCAGGCGTTGGGGCAGATTGCACAAAGGACAAGTTTGTCGAGACTTTACCGAACGGTGTGCAGCACTCGATCCTTAACGTCTCGGACGGGCGCTATGACAACACCGGTGTCTTCACCGTGCCGCAAGGCCAGTATTTCTTTGTCGGCGACAACCGCGACAACTCAACCGACAGCCGAGAGCGCCCCGAGTTCAACGGCGTAGGTTTTGTGCCCTATGAAAATCTGATCGGTCGCGCCGACCGCGTGATGTTTTCGTCCGCTGGTCGCTCGCTCTTCTTTGTCTGGACATGGCGCTTGGATCGCTTTTTCGAAAAGATCGAGTGATGCTGCGCGCCACAGCCGAAACCATCGCGCGCACCTTCGATTTCAGCGGAACAACAGACCGGCGCACCTACTGGACCTACTTTCTCTTTTACTTGGTGGTCGGGATCGCGTGCATGACGGTCTCCGGCACTCAATTGCCCGGTAGTCTTGGCAAAGCTGTCTTCACAATTGCTGCTGTGCTCGCATTTCTGCCTGTGCCCGCCGCAACGGCCCGGCGGCTGCACGACGTCGGGCGCAGCGGCGGCTGGGCGTGGCTTCATGTGTTAAACGTTTTTGGCGTTCTCGCGCTATTGGTTTTCACACTCAGACGAACGGTAAGCGACAACGCCTTTTGGCCCAAACGCCCGCTTCATCTTTTTGGAAAAGGTGTGATCCTGACGCTCGGCGTCTTTACCCTGTCTCGCGTGCTGTGGGAGCCTTTCTTCATCCCGTCAGGCAGTATGAAGCCGACGCTTTTGGTGGGTGACTATCTGAGCGTTCCGTTTCACAGCGACGAGGTTTCGGCAGGAGATGTGGTTGTGTTTCGCCACCCGATCAGTGATCAGGCCTTTGTTGCGCGTGTTATCGGGCTACCGGGCGACGTGGTTCAAATGCGCGATGGCAAGGTTCATCTGGGTACAAAGGAAGCCGGTCTTGCCGCAGTGCTACAGGAATCCGATGGCTCATTTGCCGAAGTCTTCGAAAGGCAGGGCGCCTTTGGCGCATTACCATTTTGCAAAGAGCGAAACCTGCGGCCGCGCGATACCTGCACGAAAGCAAGGTTAATCGAAACCCTGCCGGGCGGGCGAAGCTATGCGGTGCTGAATGTTGGCGATGACATGCGGTTTGATAATACGCCTGCATTCATAGTCCCCGAAGGAAGTATTTTTGTTCTTGGCGACCACCGCGATAATTCAACAGATAGCCGCGTCAGCCCGGCACAAGGCGGCATCGGCTTTGTCCCGCTGGAAAACATCGTTGGACCGGTTCATCTCATTGTCTTTTCATCGGCCGGCCGCTTTCTTTGGGATGTCACCTCATGGCGGTGGGACCGGTTTTGGAAAAGGATTGATTAATGCAGCTTGGCGCCGATCTTGATGCGTTTTGCAGGCGTTTGGACTACAAGTTTCAGCGCCCGGAGCTCTTGGTGCGCGCCGTCACGCACTCTTCCATTTCGACGGACACACGCCCCGATAATCAACGCTTGGAGTTT
>JABDJX010000201.1 GCA_013003245.1 Silicimonas sp.
GCCCAGAAATCTTGCTGCGGGCGCCACGAACGGCCGCTTCCATAGCTGCGGCGCAGCGCATGGTTTCGGTCAACGGAATTGCTGCAGCTGCGAGCGTCGGCGACGGACCATGTCTGCTGTGGGCTCAAAGCCGTCATTCGCTACGGTATGGACCAATGTCTGCTGTGCGGACAAACCGGACTTTTGCAGCTGCGGCTATTGCTGACGCAGCATTTACTCGCAGTTGCAGCGGCGCACATGTGGCTCTGCAGCATTTTTCACTAAAGCAGAAGTTAAACTTGTCACCCGCGCCGGTTCTCAAACTTACCTTTCGCCGCATTGTGCCGGAATTCACATGTCGCGGGGCGAAGCGAACGTCTGCTGGCGCGGCCATTCTTAACACAGAAGTTTTACTCAAGTGCTGAAGGCGCTTTGCCGTGCTCTCATTCCTTGTCTTAGCCTCGTGGCGGATAGGTCCAAAAGTTCGTCACACATGCAAGGTCTGCGACCATCCACGGTTTTACACAGCACCGACAGCGCCCTGATCTGTGATGAATTCCGCGACCACTTCAACACCTTCTGCATTTCGCAGATTGCAGAACACGTGGGGCCGTCCGCCTCGCATGCGGGCGGCATCGCGGTCCATGACTTCGAGTGAGGCACCCACGTACGGCGCGAGGTCCGTCTTGTTGATGATAAGAAGATCGGACCGTGTGAGCGCAGGACCACCCTTGCGGGGGATCTCTTCGCCAGCTGCGACGTCAATGACATAGATCGTCAGGTCGGCTAGCTCGGGGCTGAAGGTGGCTGACAGATTGTCACCGCCACTTTCGATCAGCACCAGATCAAGGTCATTGTGGCGACTGCCCATTTCGTCAATGGCGGCGAGGTTGATTGAGGCGTCTTCGCGGATTGCCGTATGCGGGCAGCCGCCGGTTTCAACCCCGATGATGCGGTCCTGTGGCAGCACTTGCATCCGCATCAGCGCTTCGGCGTCCTCTTGCGTGTAGATGTCATTGGTAATTACGCCGATGGAGAGATCAGGGTGAAAGACGCGAGCCAATGCAGCCGTCAAAGTTGTCTTGCCTGCGCCAACAGGGCCACCGATCCCCACGCGCAGAGGGCCGTTCATTCGGGTCATGTTCTGAATATCCTTGGGCTTTGAGTTTCGTGCCGCATCGATGCGATGTCGGACAGGAAGGCGCATGACGACAGGTCGTCGAGTGTTGAGGGTGTGTCTTGTGCGATCTCTTGGCAGGTCGGGGTCAGGGCCATTAGGATCGCTTGCCCTTCAGTTTGGCCAATTGGCATCAGGCGTTGCGCGGCGGCAATCAGGTTCGACATCATTGCTTGCAGGAACATCGCGCATGTCAACGTCGGATCGATGTTGAGTTTAGACGCCGCTGCGCCAACAGCGACAGGGTAGATGAGATCAGTCTCATCCGCGTCCCAAATCGCGGCCGTGGTTTTCACAAAAGCCGCGCCTTGCAACGTGGCCTCGCGCCTGCGTTCTGCCGAAGCGGCAAAGGCGAGTCCGGTCGCGTTTATGTCTCCAAACGGGACCTGCCCCGCGTGGGCAGCCTTCAACAGAATACAATCATTGCGTCCGCTGCCGTCTGTCAGGACATCGCCGAGCCAGTCTTGCAAGTCCGCGCTGTCTTTGATCCAGCCCGCGCCGATTGCAGCCTCCAGCCCATGGGAATAGGCAAAGGCCCCCACCGGATAGGCAGGCGACAGCCATTGCGCGAGCGTGAGGATATCAGTGTTCATGAGAGTGACCGTGATCGTGGCCGTGAGAGTGCCCTTGGGTGCGCCCATGGCCGTAGGCCCCGCCTTCAGGCGTGAAGGGTTCAACCACTTCCGTGACCGTTGCACCACGTCGTTCCATCAAATCGCGGATCACGTGATCGGGCTGGACTAGCACACGGTCGTGCTCGATCTGGGCAGGGCAATGACGATTGCCGATGTGCCAGACCAAGGGCAGAAGCTCAGACGCGGTGATTTGCAACAAATTCTCTTGAGCCGCGGCGACTTCAACCAGCCGTCCATCTTCCAGCGCAAAGGCATCGCCGTGATCAATGTTTGTAGCGTGTTCCAGATCAACGAGCAGCGTTTCACCTTGCACCGTCTGCAACACCTTGCGCCGCAATAAGCGTTCTTCATAGGTCAGGACACAGCTAGCGAAAGCGGTCTCCCATGTGCCCGCACGGCGGACGGATTGACTGACGAAATCCACCATCAGAACAGGAAATACCGTTGCGCCATCGGCAGGGTTTCGGCGGGCTGACAGGTGAGCAATTCACCGTCCGCGCGCACTTCGTAGGTTTCGGGGTGCACTTCGATGTTCGGAAGCGCGTCGTTCAACACCATGTCCGCCTTGCCGATGTTGCGGGTGTTCTTAACAGCGACGGTTTGCTTGGCCAGCCCCAGTGTATCCCCCAACCCCGCTGTGTGCGCGGCTCCCGAAATGAAGCTAACCGAGGAATTCACAAGAGCCCCGCCATAAGCCCCAAACATGGGCCGCGTATAAACGGGCTGCGGCGTCGGGATCGACGCATTTGGATCACCCATTTGCGCCACGGCGATGGAGCCACCCAGCAACACCATTTCCGGCTTCACGCCAAAGAAAGCAGGGCTCCACAGCGCCAGATCTGCACGTTTGCCCACGGCGATATCACCCAAAACATGGCTTACCCCCTGCGCGACGGCCGGATTGATCGTATATTTCGCGATATAGCGGCGCACGCGCAGATTGTCGTTTTCACCCGTCTCTGCATCCAACCGCCCACGCTGTTTCTTCATCTTATCTGCGGTTTGCCACGTGCGGGTCAGCACCTCGCCCACGCGACCCATCGCCTGACTGTCGGATGCGATGATTGAGAACGCGCCGATATCATGAAGGATGTCTTCGGCGGCGATGGATTCGCGCCGGATACGGCTTTCTGCGAAGGCGATATCTTCGGGGATGGATTTGTCGAGGTGGTGGCACACCATCAACATATCGAGGTGCTCTTCCAACGTGTTCACCGTGAAGGGCCGCGTCGGGTTGGTCGAGCTGGGGAGCACGTTGGCATCGCCGCAAATCTTGATGATGTCCGGCGCGTGTCCGCCGCCTGCGCCTTCGGTGTGGAAGGCGTGGATCGTGCGGCCTTTCATGGCGGCGACTGTGTGTTCGACGAAGCCGGATTCATTCAGCGTATCGGTGTGGATCATCACCTGCACGTCCATGTCATCCGCTACCCCAAGGCAGCAATCGATCGCGGCGGGCGTAGTGCCCCAATCTTCGTGCAGCTTCAGCGCGCAAGCCCCGCCGTTGACCATCTCGACCAAGGCGTCGGGTTGGCTGGCGTTGCCTTTCCCTGACAGACCGATGTTCATCGCGATCCCGTCAAAGGACTGCAGCATCCGCCCGATATGCCACGGACCCGGTGTGCAGGTCGTGGCGAGCGTGCCATGGGCAGGCCCCGTGCCGCCGCCAAAACAGGTGGTGACGCCGGAGTGCAATGAATCCTCCATCTGTTGCGGACAAATGAAATGGATATGGCTGTCCATGCCGCCCGCGGTAAGGATGCGACCCTCACCCGCAATAATCTCGGTCCCCGGCCCAATGATGATATTAACGCCGGCCTGCGCATCAGGATTGCCCGCTTTGCCGATGGCATGGATCAACCCGTCCTTCAGTGCGACATCGGCTTTGTAGATGCCGGAGTGATCAACGATCAGTGCGTTGGTCACGACTGTATCAACTGCACCGCCCGCACGCGTGATCTGGCTTTGGCCCATGCCGTCGCGGATGGTCTTGCCGCCGCCGAACTTCACCTCTTCGCCGTAGGTCGTCAGGTCGCGTTCAACCTCGATGATAAGATCAGTATCTGCCAGCCGCACCATGTCGCCCGTCGTAGGGCCAAACATCGCGGCATAGCTGGAGCGTGGAATTTCGGTCGCCATCTAAAGATCCCCCATGACATCTTGGTTAAAGCCGATGACACGGCGTGCGCCGCCGATTGCGATCAGCTGCACCTCGCGGCGCTGACCGGGTTCGAACCGCACGGCGGTGCCGCTCGCGATGTCGAGCCGCAGGCCGCGTGCCGCAGCGCGATCAAACTCCAGCGCGGGATTTGCTTCGGCAAAATGATAGTGGCTGCCGACCTGCACGGGGCGGTCGCCGGTGTTGGCCACGATCAGGGTGATCGCATCGCGGCCCTTATTCAGGGTCAGCGACCCGTCTGCGGGAAAGATCTCTCCGGGGATCATCGCGGGCTCCTATCTGATCGGGTTGTGAACGGTGACAAGTTTAGTGCCGTCGGGAAAGGTCGCCTCAACCTGCACGTCATGGATCATGTCGGCCACGCCATCCATGCAATGCGCGCGGGTCACAACATGGCCGCCCGCCTCCATCATATCCGCAACAGAACGCCCGTCGCGCGCGCCTTCAACCACCGCATCGGTGATCAATGCGATGGCCTCTGGGTGGTTCAGCTTCACGCCACGGGCAAGGCGTTTGCGGGCCACTTCGGCGGCCATGGCGACGAGGAGCTTGTCTTTTTCACGAGGGGTCAGTTGCATGGCTCAGAGCCTCCAAGAGGTTGGTAAGTTGCGGTTCGAAAGGCGTTCGAGGATCGGCACCAGATCGCGGCGCAGAACGTAACTGTCTTCAGCGAGATGCCGCAGAACGAGCGTGTCTTCCGCGATGAGGCTGGCACCGGCATTGGTCGGAAGAAGTGCGCAGATGATAGGCAAAATCGCGGCAGCATCAGGGCGTACAAGAACAACGCTGGCCATAGCGGCGGCCCCATCGGCAACTGCGGGCCGCGCAAGCAACGCCGTGACGTCGCCGCATAAATCCAAGCCGTCTAGATAAAGCGGCTGACCCCTCCGGCGGATCGAGATGCGGTCACCAAAGATGATGTTTCTCAAGGTTTCGCCCATCGCGGCGCGACCAAACACAAGCGGCTCAACCATCAAAAGCTGCGCATCGGGGTCAAGATCAATGTCCAACCTGCGCTGAATGGCAGAGCCTTCAAACAGGATCAGTTCTTGCGGAAACCAATCCAATCGCCCGCGGCTCTGCACCGTCAACTTGGTCGTCACGCAGCCCACTTCGCCGGACTGCGCACGGTAGGCGCGTTCGGCGGCTTGGGTTGTTATTGCCAGATGCGCGCCTGTCTCTACTGTAGAGCTTAGCTGATAGCGATCCCCGCCGGTGATACCGCCAGCGGTGTTGATCAGGATCGCGTCCATACTCTGTGACATCTGGCGCGGGAAAACCAGTTTCGTAGCGCCGGACTGGCGCAAAGTCTTCAAGCGCGTGCGCCCCGTATCATCCGCATGCACAGCCACAATGCCGCCGCCCACCGCACGCGGCTGGATCGAAAGCACTTCGTCGCGCGGAATATGTGTCGGGATATTGATAGCGGCTCGCAGGTTTGGGTGTATCGTGATCTCTTCAATCACGGGTCACTCTCAGCCTACAGGGCGCGGGGTATCCTGATACGCTTAGCGGGAAGTGCGGCGCTGGAGTTGCACATCTGGAGTGCAGCTTGACCAAAAAGGAGGCATTTTTGAATCCGTGCCTAGACCGACACCATCGACAAGACCTTCGCGCGATCCGAAGCGGCGCGGGTGTCGTTGTGGATGATCTCACCACGCTTCATGGCGACGATACGATCCGCCAACTTCCACGCAAAATCAAAGCGCTGTTCGACCAGCACAATCGCCATCTCTCCCGCCTCTCGCAGCCCGCTGATAACGCGCCCGATGTCTGCGATGATGGACGGTTGGATGCCTTCAGTTGGTTCATCCAACAGCAATACCTTTGGACGGGTAATCAACGCTCGGGCAATGGCAAGCTGCTGTTGCTGCCCGCCTGACAGATCGCCACCTCGACGGGTGCGCATCTCATGCAGGATCGGGAACAGCTCAAAGATGCTGTCTGGAATGCTGCGCCCTGCGCGAGGCAAGCAGGCAAATCCGGTTTCAAGATTTTCTTGCACGGTGAGCAGTGGAAACACCTCGCGGCCCTGCGGCACATAGGCGATCCCCGCGCGGGATCGCACCCGTGCGCCCTGTGCCAAAGAGGTGCCGTTCAGACTTACCTCGCCCCCTGACGGATGGCGGCCTGCAAGCGCCGACAAAAGCGACGTCTTGCCAACGCCATTCAACCCCATCACCGCCGTCACCTCGCCCACGCGGGCCTCAAAATCGAGGCCGGGCAGGATGATGGAGCCGCCGTATGCCAATGTCAG
This sequence comes from Silicimonas sp., assembly GCA_013003245.1. GTDB lineage: Bacteria > Pseudomonadota > Alphaproteobacteria > Rhodobacterales > Rhodobacteraceae > JABDJX01. Next base: position 6,225 of record JABDJX010000201.1, read on the forward strand.
ATTGCGTGCTTCAAGCATCGGCCTCTCCTTCTTCGCGGCCCAGATACACATCAATCACCTGTTGGTTCGCGGTCACATGATCGAGCGATCCTTCCGCCAACACCCGACCCTCGTGCAGGACTGTGACGCGGCAATTCAGGCGACGCACAAATTCCATGTCGTGTTCCACAACAACCACGGCCCGCGTCTTGGCCGCCTCAACCAACATCGCCGTGGTCTTTTCGCGTTCCGCCGTGGTCATGCCAGCGGCGGGTTCATCAACCAGCAACAGGCGCGGTTCTTGGGCCAACAGCATACCGATCTCGAGCCATTGTTTTTGCCCGTGTGACAAAGCACCGGATTTGACGCCAAGCGCGTCAGACAGGCCGACCTGTTCGGCCAATTCCACCACATTCTCCTCTCGCGCACGTCGTTTGAACAGCACGGGAAACGGACCCCGCGCGCCTTTGAGCGCAAGACGAAGGTTTTCGCGCACGCTCTGGTCTTCAAACACCGTGGGTTTCTGGAATTTGCGCCCCAACCCCAGCCGCGCGATGCGGGCTTCAGACAAGCGGGTCAGGTCGGTCGACTTTTCACCCCAAAGGACCGTTCCTGTGTTAGGGCGCGTTTTGCCCGTGACGATGTCCATAAAGGTGGTTTTACCTGCGCCATTGGGGCCAATAACAGCGCGCATTTCCGGCTCTCCAATTGAGAACGACAGATTGTCTATGGCGCGAAACCCGTCAAAGGTTTTGGTGATGCCCGAGACTTCTAGCAGCTCGCTCATTGCGCTCCCTCCCGTGCTTCTTCTTGGCGCAATGCGCCTGGGTCAGGGCCAAGGTCGCCCACGCGTTTGGGGCGGTTGATGCGGTCAAACAACCCGCCGATGCCTTCGGGCGCGAACAACGTCACGGCGACAAATCCAAAGCCGAGCAATACCAACCACCAGTCTGTCCAGAGTATTTCATAAAACCCCAGATCAATATCCGGTGCGCCGCCGCCCGTGAACCACGAGGACAACAAGGACACAGCCGCCGCCCCAAGGATCGCGCCATAAAGCCGACCCCGCCCGCCAATGGCGACCCAAACCGCCAGATAGATTGACGCGATGGGGGCAATCTCGGCCGGGTTGATGATGCCCGCCTGCGGGTAATAAAGCGCCCCTGCGATGCCAGCCAACATGGCGGTGCCGGTAAACACGGCGAGCTTGTAGGCTTCGACGTTGTAGCCAAGGAACCGCACGCGGGTTTCGTCATCGCGGATCGCGCGCAGCACAGAGCCAAAGCGCTCCGATACCACCCAAGCGGCCAAGACATAGGTCAGCGCCAAGGCCGCAGCAGAGGCCCAAAGGAACCACAGCGATACAGTGCTTTGCGCGATACCTTCCGCTCCGGGGATGTTTTGCAGGCCGGACAGCCCATTGTTGCCGCGCAATCCGCTGTCGTTCTGGAACAGCCACAGCGACAGGGCCAGCGTTCCGGCCTGCGTCAGGATCGACAGATAGACGCCGGTGACGCGGCTGCGAAACGCCAGCCAACCAAAGACGAGCGCCATCAGGCCGGGCACGGCTACGACTGCCAGCAATTGCACCGCCAAGATGTCAGAAAATGCCCACATCCAAGGGAACTCGTCTGCGCCAACAACGCCGAAAATTTGCAGCGCCGTCGCTTGGTCGATCTCTTCGGGTGTGGGCGGCAACGCAGCCAGATCTAGTTGCGCCGCAACAATCCCTTCTGTGCGCGCGCGCATCAGCCACATGCCGATGCTATACCCACCGATCCCGAAGAACGCCATGTGCCCAAGCGACAGAATGCCCGTGTAACCCCAGACAAGATCCATCGCGACGGCGACCAGACAGAGGCAAAGCGTTTTGCCCAAGGTCTTTACGAACGAGGTCGACACGAGGCCCATTTCGGCCATGACTGTCGCACCAAGGGTCACGATGGCCAAACAGATCAGCACTGTGGCGACATGGGGGATACGAAGAATTCTCATTTTGCGAACCTCCCCTTTTGCGGAACAATGCCGCGCGGTCTGAACTGGATAAAGGCGATCACAAAGAGGATCATATAGGTCTGTGCGGCGAGCGTGTTGGACGGGTTCAGGAACTCGATCCCCTTTTGCATCCCACCGATCAGGCCCGCGCCTGCCAGCGTGCCGATCACCGACCCGACGCCTCCAACCACTACGGTCATGAAACTCTGCACGATATAGCCCGCGCCCATTTCAGACGTGACCTGCGCATAAAGGCCAATGGCCACGCCTGCGACACCTGCGATGCCTGATCCAAGCCCAAACGTCAGCATCCCGATGCGGCCCGGGTCAATGCCCATGCTGGCGGCCATGCCGGGGTTTTGGGTGACGGCGCGGACTTCGAGGCCCAGCCGCGTGCGCTTCAAGACGAGCACAATGGCGGTGAGGAATACGAGCGCCAAAAGGAAGATCGCAACCCTGATCCACGAAATAGAAATCGCATCCGAAATCACCCACGACCCCGCCAGCCAATCGGGCGAGGTCAGCGGCCGCGCCTGCGTGCCAAAAATGTTCTTGGCGATCTGTTGCAGCGCGATGGAGATGCCGAAGGTCGCCAAGAGAGTTTCCAATGGGCGGTGCATCAGGTGGCGGATCACCAGCCGTTCCAGTGCGACACCAGCGGCCGCCGCAACAAGGAACGCCAGCGGCAACGCGACAATCAGCGACACCGTATAATCAGGGATGATCGTCTGCACGACATAGCCCGTATAAGCGCCGATCATAATGAATTCGCCGTGCGCCATGTTGATGACGCCCATCACGCCGAACGTGACCGCAAGGCCCACAGCCGCAAGGAAATAGATCGAGGCGAGTGACAACGCGTCCAGCCCCAGATCGGCGCTTTGGTGCAGGGCGAGACGGGTTTCGACCGCTGCCGATGCCTCCACTGCGGCACTTGTGACGTTGCTGTTCTGTTCGTCGTAGCGCTCGTATATCGTAATGTCGTCGAAATCCGACATCGAGATCGTGCCCCAGCCTGCCTCGGCTGGCGCGGTGCTGGTCAAGATGCCATAGGCAATCCAACGGGCAGATTCATCGTTCAGTGAAGAGACCGGAACGCCCGCAACTGCGCCGTTCTCAATCGCAGCAATCAAGGCTGCGTCGCGGGCCTCGCGCGTGACAGGGGCCTTGGCCAATCCAGCCTCACCCAAAAGGGCATGAGCGTCGCCCAGCGGTATATCCACACCCGGTGTCAGCACCTGCGCGACATTGTCTCCATCGGCGGGAACGCCCGCGACAACAACCGTATCGGCGGACAAAATACGCGACAGGGCGGCGCGGTCTTCGATGGCGATGCTGTCGGACAGGGCTTCAATCGCGGAAATCCGCGCGGCTGGATCAGGGTCAAACCGCGCTGTCAGGCGGCGTTCGAGAGCGGCTTTCATGGCTGCCACGTCCGTGTCCGGTTCATCCGCCATTGATGCGCGCAGCAGTTCAAGCATTTCAGCCGATCCGGCCCGCTCCAGCGCTGTCAGGGCATCAATGCGTGCATCTCGACGTGGGTCGCTTAGTTGGAATTCAATCAAGGCGGTGCCGATCAAACGGCGTACGCCTGCGTTGGGGCGCAGCTCTTTGGCGGCGTCCTGTGCAAACCGGCTTGTCGCGCCAGTGTCGATGTCAGTCAGTAGGTAGTCGTCGCCCTCCTGTTCGGCGATAAAGAACGCGCCGTCGGCCTCCCGCATCACCACACGGCGATCAGACCACGCCTCAAGGAAGTTCTGCAAATTCGGCGATCCGGTGTCTGCCAAACGGCTCAGAATATCGCCAACCGTGCGACGCGATGCGCGTTCAACAAGGTCGGGGTCTGCCTGCAATTCGGCCTGTAGCGGGCCGTAGGTTTGGGCGGAAAGGGGCGCAGCGAGGAGGGCACAGAAGAGAAAGAAGATGCGAAGCACGGGGTAAAACCTTTGGGGTCTAAATGGGTGCATCGGGCCAAGAACGGCCCGATGCAAGAGTGTCAGAAACGCAAATCAGTAGTTGGATTCGATCTGGACGCAGCTTTCGGTCTCGGTGTTGTACATACCGCAACCAAGCTCAGGCCAATTGGATGTCAGCACAGCGCTTTCCGGCAGATGATCTGTCCATGCATCGCCTGGAACTTCGCTCGTCTGGCTGATGATTTCGAATTGACCGTCCTCAGTAATTTCACCAATCAGAACCGGCTTGGCGAGGTGGTGGTTGGGCAGCATCACAGCCGTGCCACCTGTCAGGTTCGGAAATTCCTGTCCGTACATCGCATCGCGCACCGCATCCACATCCGTCGTGCCTGCATCCGTCACCGCATTCACCCACATGTTAAAGCCGATGTAGTGAGCTTCCATCGGGTCGTTGGTCACACGCTCTTCGCCCATACGCTCTTTCCAAGCGGCGATGAAATCAGTGTTGGCATCGCTTTCCGCGGACTGAAAATAGTTCCACGCGGCAAGGTGGCCGACCAGATCGGTTGTATCCAGTCCGGAGAGTTCTTCTTCACCCACGGAGAACGCGACGACAGGGATGTCATCCGCAGACACGCCCTGCGCGGCCAGCTCTTTGTAGAAGCCCACGTTCGCATCACCATTGATGGTGGAAATCACGCCAACAGGGCGACCTTCTTCGCCCATGGCCACAACATCGGACACGATCGTCGCCCAGTCAGAGTGACCAAATGGCGTGTAGTTCACGAAGATGTCTTCTTGCGCGATGCCTGCGTCGGCCAAATAAGCCTCAAGGATGTTGTTGGTTGTGCGGGGGTAAACGTAGTCCGTGCCCAGCAGGGCGAAGCGTTCGACGCCCAACTCTTCAAGGAAGTAATCGACCGCAGGAATCGCCTGCTGGTTTGGAGCGGCCCCTGTGTAGAACACGTTCTTTGAGGATTCTTCGCCTTCGTACTGGACCGGGTAGAACATCAAACCGTTGAGTTCTTCCAGAACGGGCAGAGCAGATTTACGGGAGACAGACGTCCAGGACCCGAAGATCACATCGACCTCTTCAACCGTCAGCAGTTCGCGTGCTTTTTCTGCAAACAGCGGCCAGTCAGACGCCGGATCAACAACGACAGCCTCAATTTCACAGCCCAAAAGGCCGCCCGCTGCGTTTTGCTGATCGACCAACATTTCGATGGTGTCCTTCAGCGTGGTCTCGGAAATTGCCATCGTGCCAGACAGTGAGTGAAGCACACCCACTTTGATCGGATCGGCGCAGTCCTGCGCCTGTGCCGCGGTTGCAGCAAGGATCGCTGCGGTTCCTAATAGTAGTTTCTTCATGTCTCACTCTCCGTTGTTTTTGACCTTTGACAGCATATGACGGAAACTAAGTTCCGGCGCCGTTGGACATAGGGACAGGTCAAAATGCTGCAGTCGCAAGGCAATGCTGCATTGCGGCATAGTGACTCGGAGGGATGCGCCCAAAACTTAAGCTCTTTGATGGGGGCTGACAGATTTTTGGGCACGACGCTGAAGCAAACCCCTGAACCCTCGTCTTGAAGAAACGTTCGAGCCGGAAATGATGGCGATCAGAATTGGGTGCTCACTGGCCAACTTGGGATGCATCTATTATGACGAATATCGCTCTTCACCTTCAAACACCTCTAATGCGGCGTTAAGCGCATTGATCGCCGCAGGAAATCCGCCATACAGCGCCATCTGCCAGATCACTTCGGCGATCTCTTCCTGTGTTAGTCCCGCTTTGCGTCCACCCGCGATATTTACTTTGAGTTGCGGCTTGGTCTGGCCGCCCACAGCGGTCAAAGCAGCTATCGTCGCCAAATACCTGTCACGAAGAGGAAGGCCCGGCCGAGCGTATTGGCGCCCATAGGCAAAATCGACCACGCCTTCAGCCATTCCGGGCAAGAGGCGACCATAGCGCGCATTCAGCGCGTCTTCCATTCCCGGGTTCAAATGTTCGGACAGTTTGCGTCCGATATCCGTTGTGCTGTCAGTCACCTTGTCTCTCCTGTTCGATAAATCAAATGCTCATGAGCCTGTCATGTGAAGCGCTTTGACCTCTCAAAAGTGCTGGGCGAGATAGTCCACGAACGCGCGGATTTTCGGGGCAAGGTTGCGCCTGTCGGCAAACATGATGACGATCTCCGTGCTTGGCGGCGCGTATTGCGGCATGACGTGAACCAGCTCGCCGGACGAAAACTTGGCGTTTGCCATGTAGCAGGGCAATCGCGCGATCCCAATTCCAGCAAGCGCCGCACGAAACACAACATCCGTGCTGTTTCCCTCGAAACTCCCGTGCGCTTCAAATCTGTCGCTTGTTGTCGGTTCAACGCCGCTCCATGTGTTGCGTCTGCTCGCCCCTGCTACCCGCAGACAATTGTGTTTGGCGAGTTCAGCAAAATCCATCGGGGTTCCCGATCGCTTCAGGTATGCTGGAGCCGCACATAATACCCGACGGCTCTGCATGATGCGCCGCATGACGATATCTGGCGCCTTAAGCTGTTCTGCAAAACAGATCGCTGCATCAAAGCCTTCGCTGCGTAGATCAATCTCCCGATCTGTTAGGTCCAACGAGACTTGGACCTCTGGATACTGCTCCATTAATTGCGGAAGCGCTGGAATAAGCTGGGACTTACCAAACGCTACCGTAGAGGCGATTTTGATCTCGCCACGCGGGATACCATCAAGACCGCGGATCATCGCTTCGGCTTCGGTGAACTTCTCGGCCATCTCTTTGCATTTCGTGTAGAATTCCTGCCCCTCTTGGGTTGGCGATATTCCGGTTCTGGTGCGGTTTAACAAACGGTAGTTGACCTGATCTTCCAACAGCCCGACCTGTTTGCTGACAGCTGATGGCGTCCGCCCCATTGACCGCGCTGCCGCAGAAATACTGCCTCGTTCGACAACGGTCACAAAGATCAGCATTTGTGCAGAAATGTCCATGATACTCACCTAACCTGTTCCAATCCGGAATGGGTCCATTGCCAAATGGCCGAATTGTGAGCGCAAACAGATGCGCTATCTCTGCAGTGCAGCATAAATACTGCACCGCAGCAAGAGACGAGGAACTATCATGGCAACTCTACAAACAATCAGTCGGCTGGATGTCGTTTTCGATGCGAGCCGCACGTTCTTTCAGCACAAGATGGACCAGATTCGTGACGCTCAGGCCAAGCGCAAAGTCTATCGCGCCACCTTTTATGAGCTTTCGGCCCTCACTGACAGGGACCTGAACGATCTGGGCATCGCGCGCAGTAATATCAAACGACTGTCACTGGAGGCGGCTTATGGCCTTTAGCTCCGAAACAGGCACGCACGGCCGCAACCCCCTCATCGCGACATCTATCGCGGCGCTGATAAGGGTCAGAACCAAAGCGAAAGCAGTCCTGAAGACGCTTCAGTTGGCGCGGATGATTTCGACACTTTCAAGCATGAGCGACCACCAACTCGCCCAGATCGGGATCACTCGATCCGACATTCCAAAATACGCTGAAGAGTTGATGGCGGACCAATAACAAAGCCGACCCATAGGGTCAGAGGCTTTAACGAAATATGCTGGTTCTCGCTCCTCCCAGAGTAGATCAGCATGAGCGGCGGCGTAAAAAAACAACAGGGAGCGCCAACGCAAAGGGCCAGCACCATCACCTCCTCCCGACGGTGCTGGCCCCAAATATCCTGTGCAGCGGGTGGGTTAAAAACTGGAAAAAAGAGGCCGCCACGAGACCTGATCGTCGGTCGCCTTAGTGCTGGTGACACAGAGGATAGTCGCGGTCGCTACTTGTACCTGGAAATTCAGGCGCGACGTGTCCGGTTTTGCGGTGCACTGAACGATATAGGTGTATCAAAATATGCGAAGGGCGTCCTGGGTTTCGACAATAAAGTCTGCGCAAAACTGGGCGCGCGCGCAGCACGAACTCCGAACTCACACAGTGGTCTCGCAGCTCGCTTTCGCCGCTGCTTGTTCGCAGGTCTCCTCTAAATCGGCGAACGGCAAGCATCGTTCGCCAACATAGTTTAGAGGTCGATGCGTTCGGCAATACTTAAAGCATCTTCCAACTCAACCCCTAGGTAACGCACTGTGCTATCGATCTTGGTGTGGCCAAGTAGAAGTTGCACCGCGCGAAGGTTGCCTGTTTTGCGGTATATCTCGGCAGCTTTGGTCCGGCGGAGCGAATGAGTGCCGTAGCCGCTCGGTTCCAATCCGATTGTTGTAACCCAATCACGAACAAGCCGACCGTATTGTCGGGTTGAGATATGAGGACGGTCATGAAAGCGGCTAGGAAACATGAAGCGGCAACCGATCATCTCGGGTGACCTTACCCAAGCAATGACGGACTCTCGCGTGTTTTCAGTAAGTTCGAACTGAACCGGTTTTTTGGTCTTGCTCTGGATCACCGAAACGCGTTCGCGAACGCGATCATCTTTGACCAAGTCAGTCACAGCGAGTTTGACCAAATCGCTCCCGCGCAGCTTGCTATCAATCGCAACGTTGAACAGCGCGAGGTCACGAAGGTAGCTTGCAAGTTCGAGCCGCGCGCGAATGGCCCACACCTGCTTTGGAAGCAGTGGTCGTTTCTGGCCGATGATCCGACCTTTGTTCCAAGCTCTGTGCTTTGGGGTGACGGCGGGAAGTTGGACTCTTGGCATAACATGCCCTCCAATCCTCCCTCCATACCCAAGCATCAACACCGTGTTGACGCCGAGAGCATAGCATTGAGATGAACGACTGGTGTCAGAAGGCATTTGAATAATACCCCAAACGTAGCATTTTCCTCGCTGCGAGCGCACGCAGCAAGAATACTGAATTTACACAATGGGCTCAGAGCGACTATTTGACTGACTTGGTCAGATGGCGGCTCTGCGGACGGAGCGCAAATCCACCGAGATCGAACGACTGGCTGCCTTAGCGTAATGGGCGACTTTCAAATTTGATCTAGTACAGTCCAAATCCGTTCGATGACCATCGACTTGATAACCCGTGCTTGCTTGCCCATTCCTTCGTGGGCTCAATGCAAGCGGTTCCAAGCTCTCAAATCAGCAGGGGCATCATGAGGCTTGCCAAGCTGAGGACCAGAAAAAACCCGGCCATGTCTGTGATTGTTGTCAACAGTGGTCCTGAGGCTGCCGCCGGGTCTTGGCCCAGCTTCTTCAGAAGCAGCGGCACGACGCCGCCGATTGAGACCGCAAGTATTGTGTTCGCGGCAAGGGCGCTGCCGATCACCAGACCCAGCCATGGATTGCCCTTCCAGACCCAAGCCACAATTCCGATCAAGATCCCTAGCGCGATACCATTGATGACCCCGATCGTGGCCTCTTTGCGCCACACCCGGATGGCGTCTCTGGGCCGCACAATGCCAAGCGCCAGTTCCCGCATGGTCACACCAACCGCCTGGTTACCCGAACAACCCGACATATCCGAGACCATCGGCAGAAACACCGCGATCGCGATGACCGCCGCCAAGGTTTCCTCATAGGCTGAAATGACCGACGCGGCGATAATGTTCAAAACGATATTGGCCGAAAGCCAAGCCAACCTTCGCCGCGACCGCAGCAATGTTGGCATCGAACGCAACTCGTCGCCCACCACACCCTGTCGTTTCAGGCTATCGCTTTGGGACCGCGCCAAAGCGGCATCATGGACAGCAGCGCGTGAAACGACGCCGACCAATCGTCCGTCTTCTTCCACGACCGGAAGCCCGAAGAAGTTGTGCTCGTCGAAGAGGTCTTCCAAGGTGTCCAGAGACGTTTTGACATCGACTGTCACCGGCGGCACCATAATCGCGGTCAACTTGTCGCTACGATTGTAGGTCAGCAGACTGCGCAGCGAAACGACACCGACAGGGCGATCCTCGGCATCGACGACGTAGGGGTGCTGGCCGCGATAGCGTTCGAACTCCGCATCCTCCGAGATAATCTCACGCAAGACCGACCCGATCGTTGCCGTTTCGGGAAATTTGAAGGCCTCGGCAACCATGAGACCGCCCGCCGTGCCATCCTCATATTCCGCCAGACGGCGGACATCGGCAGCATCATCGGGATGCAGTTGGGCCAGAATGGCATGCGCATCCTCGGCCCCGAGATTGCCGATAATGTCTGCCTGAAGATCGGAGTTCAGCGCATCCAGCACTTCTGCCGCACGGTCGGTTGGTAGGCGTTCGATCAGATCGGTCGCCGCCTGTACTGGCGCCTCCACAATCAAGCTGGCGGCCAGTTTCGTGGGGATCAAACCAAGTAGAACGTCCCGATCCTCGGCAACCAGCAGCAGCAGTTGGCGCAGTGCCGCGGAGGGAAGCAACGGATCCAGCAGCGCCACCAGGGTCTCCGCATCGCGCGCGTCAACCGCGTCCTTGACCTGCTCGCGCAAGGGTTTTGGTTCGGGTTCGGGCGTGTCGGGCGGCTCGATTACAGTCTGGTCATCGGTCATTCCGGAGGTCCCTTCAAATCATTTTTTCCCTTGGTAGTCCATCGAGCTCTTCATCATCAAATGAGATGGGAGATCACAGCGGCATGAGTATCGGAGGGCTTGATTCTTTTGCACGATGGACGATTGCAGCCGTACGCCCTTTCTTTGCGCCCAAAGATGGATTGGGCGAGCACTCTAAGAAATGTTTTTTTTATTGGCATTTTTTGCTCCGATTCCGCTGCCTACGGGTCGAATGCAGCCATCTGCACACAGTACAGCATACGGCATTTGCTCAAAGCAGCCCTTCGCTCCAGTCCATGCCAATGGCTGCTATGCGGACCAAACGGACAAGTCGTGCAACACCCCTGATTTCGTGGCAAGGCCGGAAAGGGAGTTGACAGAAAACGTCGGCAACGGGTCAACGGCCGTAGGTTTATACCCGCGCTTGCCGAAGGCCGGCCCTCAATCTAGCGTAAACCATTGAGCCCGAGCCTCCGGTCGGGTCAGAATCGAATGACCGAAATGACGCCGCCCAGATCTCTTGCTTTTGTGCTTTTCGCCGCACTCGCCGCCTGCGACCGCGAGCCGCCCGCGCTGGTGCCGCCCGGCGGTGAAGAGGATTTTCTGCGTGCCGCCGACGTACTGGCCGCCGCGCAATGCGAACTCGACGCCGCCGCAGCCCGCTCCGATCCCCGCTTCACCGCAAAGCAGGCCGAGATCACGCTCAGTCTCATCGTTCAGGTATCGGAATCCACCGGCGGCGGCGTCACGCTGACGATCCCCATCGGAGCGACCGACCTGACGCTCCGTCGCGACCGGGTCCCGGAAGGCGCCGCCCTGCGGCTGATGGATTTCCGTATCACGCACACCTTCGGCTCAACCCTGACCTGCCCGACTGCCGACGCGCCGCTCACCGAGACGGGCCTGCGCTATATCGACGGCGGTCTGGGCCTCGCGGAATGGGTCACGGAAACCGACCGGCTGATGGCACATACCGGCCGCGCCCCGAGCGAGTTGAACTACGCCATAAGCTTCGACGTCACGCTCTCGGACGACCGCTCGCCCGTCTTCTCGCGCCCCATCGATTCCATCGACGCAGGTTTCACCCGGCAGGAAGCCGGTGCGCGCGAAGTTCGCCATCGTATCGCGGTAACGATCGTCCCTGGCCGGCCACGCGAAGGCGCACTTCACGACGCCGCCAACCGCTTCCTTGAGCGCATCGACGACTGACGCGCCGGCACGTCGCAGCCCGTCCCGGACGCTGCCATGGCACACCGTGGTCTTGTCAGACGAACGCAGCTTGAAAACCGATGTCCGCTCCGGGCTCTGAGCCGACTTGCGGTGGTGCAGCGTCGGCGTGCGGAACCCGTTTCCGGGACCGGTCATTTGCGCTCCTTGATAGAGTCTGCCGGTCAACGCGGTGTTGACGCCAGGAGCGGGAGGGATGGATGGAGTAATCCTGATGTCCAAAATCCAACTTCCCGCAGTCAAACCAAAGCGCCGTGCCTGGAACAAGGGACGGCTGGTTGGCCAAAAGCGCCCACTCCTGCCGAAACAGGTCTGGGCCATTCGGGCGCGCCTCGAACTGGCCGGAAATCTCAGGGACTTGGCGCTGTTCAACCTTGCCATTGATAGCAAGCTGCGCGGATGCGATCTCGTCAGTTTAAAGGTTGCCGACCTTGTGGTTCGCGATCATGTCCGTGAGCGCGTCTCGGTTATCCAGAGCAAAACCCAGCGACCTGTGCAATTCGAAGTATCTGAAAGCACACGGGATACCATCCGGAATTGGTTGTGCAGCCCGGAGATGCTCGCGGTCACCCACCTCTTTCCGAGCCGGTTCCACTTCAGGCCGCATGTATCGACACGGCAATATGCGCGGCTCGTTCGCGATTGGGTTTCTGCAATCGGCCTTGATCCGAGCGGATACGGCACGCACTCGCTGAGACGAACCAAGGCGGCGCTGATCTACCGGAAAACCGGCAATCTGCGAGCCGTGCAGCTTCTGCTGGGCCATACCAAAGTCGATAGCACTGTCCGGTATCTTGGCGTCGAGCTCGAAGACGCGCTGAGCATCGCCGAAAAGATCGACATATGAACACCGGGCGAACGGCCACGTGCCGTTCGCCACCCAGGACCAGTCATATGTCGGAGCGCTTGCCAGCTTCAGCAAAGAGCCCGAACCAGCCTTGTACAGAGCGTTTTTGGCCAAAGTGGACCGATGTGCTACGTTTCTTATAACTGGGCCGATTGCCCATTTTTCTGGGAGGTAACAATGAAGCACTTGATTATCGCAACTACTGCAGGACTTCTGATCACGGGGGCAGCGTTTGCTGACGGGCACCGGAGCCCCGCGCCTGAAGGTGCCAGCGCGTACATCGTGTCGCCGGCGGATGGATCAACGGTGTCGAACCCGGTTACTATCG
>JABDJX010000204.1 GCA_013003245.1 Silicimonas sp.
CTTCATGTAGAGGTCTTGGGCCGGACCATGCAACGCGGGATGGATCGTCCGTTTTTGGGACAGGGCAGAGACCAATCGTTGCGACTATTCCTCAATTTTGGAAAGATTTTCGTTTAAAACGCTCAAGTGCTCGGCGTTTTCGATTTCTTTAGTTGTCATAGTTCACTATCCGCCCTACTTTGCACCTGCAGCATTTTGTCGACCCTCTAGCGTCGCCAGCGATGCGAGGCAAAGCGACGTTTTGCCCTGTTTGGTACAGGAAGGTCTCTTCTATGCGGTACATGCTAACATACGACCTGATGGAGTCGATGCGTGTTACCAATCAATGGATTGGTGCAAGTGCACAAGCTATGGCGTCTTATCCGATGTGGGGAATGGTTCCGCATCCGGGTTTCAAGTTGGTGGAAGCCTGGGGCGATGTAACCGAGCGCAGCTTTTCGCGCATGGTGGTCAAGCCTGACTGGGGGATCAACAGCGTCGTTGGCACTGATGGTCGTGATCACATCGTCACAGTCGAGGCCGAGATTGAGCGTCCGTTTGGTGATTTGATCCGTTTTGTTGTCCAAGGCCGCCCGGAAAAGCGCCGTCGCATCCTTTTGGTTGCCCCGATGTCGGGGCACTATGCAACGCTTTTGCGCTCGACCGTCCAAAGCCTTTTGCCCGACGCAGATGTCTGGATTACAGATTGGCATAACGCGCGTGACATTCCCGTGAGCGATGGCAAGTTCGATGTAGAGGATTATACGCTTTATCTGGCCGACTTTATGCGCCACCTCGGCCCTACGATCAACGTCATCGCTGTCTGCCAGCCTGCACCATTGGCTCTGGCCGCCACGGCCTATCTTGCCGCCGAAGAACCGAAGTCGCAGCCGCGGTCTTTAACACTGATCGGTGGGCCAATTGACCCAGACGCCGCGCGGACTGACGTGACAGATTTTGGGCGCCGGGTCACCATGGGCCAGCTTGAGCAGTTCATCATTCAAAGAGTTGGCTTCAAATATGCAGGCGTGGGCCGGATGGTTTATCCGGGGCTTTTGCAACTTTCATCTTTCATGTCGATGAATGCAGAGACCCACGCGCGCGCGTTCAGTGACCAAATCTCACGCGTCGCGAAGGACCTTGCAGGCGATCACGACAAGCACAACAAGTTCTATGACGAATACCTCGCGGTGATGGACATGCCTGCCGAGTTTTATCTCTCGACGGTTGAGCGGATTTTTAAAGAGCGCGATATCGCCCGAAACACGTTCACCGTGGCTGATCGACCTGTCGATATTTCGGCGATCAGCACAGTTGCAGTGAAGATCGTTGAAGGCGAGAACGATGACATTTCTGCGCCCGGTCAATGCTTGGCCGCGCTGGAATTGTTGACGGGTTTGCCCGATGACATGAAAGCGGCACACTTGGAGCCAGGTGCGGGACATTATGGAATATTTGCTGGCAAAAGCTGGCGTAACAATATCCGTCCGTTGGTTTTGAACTTTATCGATGCGAATACACCTGCGGCGAAGCGCAGAAAGAAGTCAGCCTAAGTCCAGTTAACTTGCGCGCCACCCGGCAAAGCTGCCCGCGCGCGCAAAGGGAAATCAAGCGCATAGTCCGCTGATTGGCAAAACGCTGTAATCCACGCGTCGTCCATCATCAAAAAATCCAAAACTGAGGCCAAAAACACCGGGTCTGTGGCACCCTGGCGCACGTCCGCCTCTGTTGCACCGCTAGAGCCAAGAAAAACTGGCAAAAGTTCTTCATTCCCCACCAGCCAGGACAGGGCTTCGATTGCCAACAGTTCGGCCGATTCTTGCGCGAGTGGTGTCATCTGGGGCCCTTGGAAAGGAATTATTAACGATTATTCGAAAACAATGTCTTCGGGAACAGAAATTTGATTCAAATTCGGGAGACAGCATGCCCAAACGCCTTCTCATCGTCGAACCGGTGGCGACCAATCGCATCCGGCTTGCTGCATCGCTCAGTGCGGCGCATTACGACGTTGAGACTGTCAGTTCTCTTGACGATAAAGCGGCCTTGATCGAGCCAGACATGATCGTGCTTGGGACAGGCCCAGATGGCCTAAACGGTGCCGAGGGCGCGTTGGTCCCACAACAATACCAGAACACGCCAGTCTTTTGCATCGACTCTGACCCCACACCGATGCGGCGCATAAAAGCTTTGCGTGCAGGCGCGCGAGAAGTGTTGGGGCGCAATTTGCCCGACAGTCTGCTCTTGGCCCGTCTGCGCAGCCTGATCCGTGAGAGTGAAGCGTCCCGCGAATGCGAGCGTCGCCGTGTCGCGGCAGCCAGCTTTGGCTTTGCCGAAGCCCGCTCCGATTTCCGCCCCTCATTTCGTATTGGGTGCATAGGAGCCAAGGAAGATTGCGCAAGGACGGTTTCACTTCTTTCGGCAATTCTTTCGCACAGTGTTGAATATCTGTCGCCAGATGATGTCTTGCGCGAAGACGCATCGCGCCATAGCCCAGACGCTTATGTGATAATTGCAGAAACTGCTCACGCGTTGGAGGATCTCTTGCCAGAGCTTCGGGCGCGTAGCCATTTGCGGCATGCCAGTGTCTTGGTGGTTTTCCCTCAAGAGGCAGACGACGTTGCTACAACCGCTTTGAACCTTGGCGCAAGCGACATTGCCGAGGTGTCGTCCAGCGGCGAAGAGATTGCATGGCGCGTTGATGCTATGCTGGAACGAAAGCATCTTCAGGATCAGTTGCGCAACTCGGACGAGCAAAGCTATCGCGCGGCAGCCACCGATCCTTTGACTGGCCTTTACAATCGTCGCTATGCGGAGGCTTATATCGCCGATACGCTGCTAAGCGCGCATGATAGTGGCCAGGGATTTGTGATGATGCTGGCGGATATCGATCACTTTAAACAGGTCAATGACGTTCACGGTCACGGCGCCGGTGACATGGTCCTGTGTGCAGTGGCCGAACGGTTGAGGGAAAACGTGCGTGCCTGCGATCTGGTGTCTCGTCATGGTGGCGAGGAATTTCTAATCGTCATGCCAGATACCACTGAAGAAGAGGCGGGCCATACCGCTGAGCGATTGCGTTTGGCAATGGCATCGGACCCCGTGGTGATATCCGATGGTGCGCGAATTGATGTCACGATCAGTATTGGCGTTGCTGCCGGAAAAGTGCCAACGGCAATTCCGATGCAAAGGACAGGCACGTTTGATGCGCCCGGAGCATCTGGACCTTCCGTGTTCGGCAATGTGCTTGAAGCGGCGGATGCAGCGCTGTATCGCGCCAAAGCCTGTGGGCGCAACCGGGTGGAATTCAGCGTCGCCTGAGATTCTTCAGTAGCTGCTCCAGCCTATCGGCATAGGCACTTCTTTCCTCTAGCGACATTTCGTTCAGGCGGCGCAACAACAGTTCTTCTCCGAATTCTTGCCGGGTTATCCCGACCTGACGTTGCTCTTCAAGCAGCTGCACGACGTCCTCCGGCACGAAGGGATCGCTGCGTAGAGCTGCAAGAAACGCTTGAAATCTTTCGCGCAATGCTGCGCGGCTTTCGCTGATCCGGCTTCGTTCGCGTTCAATGTCACTGCGAATGGCTTGCCTTGCGCTGTCGGGTAACGCGCGCGCAAACGGTTCACCCAAGACACCTCTTATCGGGCCTTGCGTGCGATCTTTGCGTCCGTCGGAAAATGACCAACCAACGACCATACCCGCTATCAGAAGGTTTACGGCAAGCGATGTGAAAAGCAACGGCATCAACCATTTGCCTTTTTTTGGTGATGTGGTTGTGTCAGTCATCGTTGGGCTTTCATTCAGACAAGGCGGCCAGATCGGAACCGGGCAGCAACGCGCTTAGAGAGACGGTTTCATCCGCGATAAACCCGTCCGTTAGTGTATTCAGTGTCTCGGGCATCACAAATCCAATCCAGACACCAAGCGCTGCGGCACCTGTTAGGCTGGACGCCGCAAAGAGCCCGCCAAGGCGTGTCAGCAGGGAAGGTGGAGGCATTGACGAAGACACTGCTGTGACAGGGATGGCGTCTTCCATATCGACCTGCAGCTGTGCCATAAAGTCAGCCTCGGGCGTAGCCGCGTTGGATTTTCCCGCATCAAACAGGGCGGCGAGCGCCTGATCTTGTCTTGAGTCGTTAACCATTCTCAAACCCCAATTCTTCCCTGCGCCCGGCCAATGCGGCCTTCAACGCACGTTTTCCGCGGGCGATCAGACTTTCTACCGCTTCAATCCCGATGTCCATGATCTGCGCAATCTCAGGATTGGTCAGACCTTCCAGATGCCGCAGCACAACCGCTTGCCTTTGTCGATCTGGCAGTGTGTCCAAGGCGGATCGTAAAGCGTCGACGCGCGCTGCATCGGTCATCTGATCAACGGCTGATTTCAAATCGGCCTCAGGCTCGGCGATGGCATCCAGGGCCACCTGACCGTGGTTCTTTCGTTTGCGTAGCCGATCCGTGCAGAGATTAACCATCACGCGATAGGCCCAAGTTGAAACCTGAGCCTCGCCCTGTCGCCAGTCGGGCGCAACCTTCCAAAGCTTCAGCATGGTTTCCTGCACCACATCTTCTGCCTCGGCGCGGTCACCCAAAACACGGGTGGCGTATCCAAAAAGCTTTGGGGCCAGCCGATTGAGCAAAGTGCGGCCCGCGACAGCATCCCCATTTGCATAGGCGACAAGAAGCGCTGCGTCGGGCGCGCCGTCTGTGTCAGAAGCAGAGGCATTGGTCTGGTCCATTGCAGGTCCGGCTTAGCGCCGGATCACTCTTTGAGCAATCCGGCACGATCTTGGGATCAGTTGCGGCCAAAACCGCCGCCGTGCTTCTTGCCGCCTTTTTGGCGACGCTCGGCGAACTTCTCCATGCCTGCCTCGAACTCTTCGGCACTTACGCCGCCCGAGTTGTCGGTATCAAACCGGCTGATCATCCGCCCAGGATTGCCGCCGCGTGACCGGCTTTGCAGCACATCCTCACTCAGCATGCCGTCTCCGTCTGCATCCAGCCGCGCAAACATCGCAGACGCGCGTTCTTCGGCGTCAGCTTGCGCCTTGGCGACAAACTCGGCCTCGCTGATGCTGCCGTCACCGTCTGTGTCGAGAGATGCAAACCGCTCATTGCGCATCGCTTCGAGATCAGCTGTGGTAATCTCGCCATCGCCGTCGATGTCCATCGACTCGAAGGTGGGGCGTTCGCGAACTTCGCCTTGGCCTGCCGCCATAGCGGTCGTGGCACCCAAGCCCATCATCGCGATGGCTATGATTTTTGCTGTAGACGTTTTCATATTTTCAGGTCCTTGCCTTTGTTGATGCTGGTTAAACGCAGCGTCGAGGATTTTCCGTCGCATTTTTTTGGGATATCGTTCGGGCAAAGGAGATTGGCACATGGATGACATCGTAATTCTCTCAGGCGCGAGAACCGCAATCGGCACATTTGGCGGCTCACTTGCAGGCGTGGCACCTATCTCGCTCGGTGCAGCCGTTTCGAAGGCGGCTTTGGATCGGGCAGGCGTGGAGGGAAGCCAGATCGGCCACGTTACCTTTGGCCATGTCATCAACACCGAGCCGCGCGATATGTATCTTTCGCGCGTTGCCGCCATGGAGGCAGGTGTGCCGGAGACCACTTCTGCGATGAACGTGAACCGATTGTGTGGCTCTGGAGCGCAGGCGCTGGTTTCTGCCATTCAGGGGTTGGCGTTGGGTGACGCTGATTTCGCTCTGGCCGGAGGTGCCGAGTGCATGAGCCGGTCCCCTTATATCCTGCCTGCTGCGCGATGGGGCCAGAAGATGGGAGATGCGGGTGCACAAGACATGATGCTAGGCGCTTTGAACTGTCCATTCGGCACGGGCCACATGGGGGTGACGGCAGAGAACGTGGCGTCCGAACACAGTGTGACGCGCGAAGAACAGGACGCGTTTGCTTTGGTGAGCCAGAACCGCGCTGCCAAGGCCATTGCCGAGGGGCGGTTCAAAGAGCAAATCGTGCCGATCGAGGTGAAGGTGCGCCGCGACCTGGTGGCGTTTGATACGGACGAGCATCCAAAGCAGACCTCCGTCGAGGCCTTGGCTGGCTTGCGGGCTGCGTTCCAGAAAGATGGCACGGTCACCGCAGGCAACGCCAGCGGCATCAACGACGGTGCAGCAGCTTTGGTTTTGGCGCGCGCAGACGCCGCCGCTGGTTTTACGCCTAAAGCGCGGGTTCTGGGTTATGCGCACGCAGGTGTGCGCCCTGAAGTGATGGGTATCGGCCCAGTGCCCGCTGTTGAAGCTTTGTGCAAGCGGACGGGTCTGAGTGTTGGCGACTTTGACGTCATCGAATCCAACGAAGCATTTGCGGCACAGGCGCTGGCGGTGAACAAAGGTCTTGGTCTGGATCCTGCACGTGTGAACCCCAACGGAGGCGCTATTGCGCTGGGCCACCCAGTAGGCGCGACCGGAGCGATTTTGATGGTCAAAGCGCTCTATGAGCTTGAACGAACAGAAACGTCAAAAGCGCTGATAACCATGTGCATTGGGGGCGGGCAGGGCATTGCTTTGGCAATCGAACGTCTCTGAGGTGCTTAACGCGCTGTTTACCTAAATAAATTCATAACAGGTGCATCTTGCTGGAGGGCGCCTCATGGAATTATCGGAACAACTGGCATCGGAACGTCGCGCGCGTTTGGCGGCGGAACGGATGCTGGACCAGATGAAATCCGAGCTTTACTCCGCCAATCAGGATTTGTCTGTCCGCGCGCGTCATTTGTCTTACGAAATTGCCAGCACGCAGGAACAGGTCGTTTCAGCGCGGACCGAAGCAGAGGCGCTTAAGGCGCAGTATGATCGGGCTCAAAAGAACTTGGCCACGGCGGAGAGCGCGATCACCATTGCTGAACGTCGACTTTGGGATTCTTTGGAAACCATTCGTGACGGATTTGCTGTGTTTGATCGCAAGAACATCCTTGTCGCAGCCAATCGGGCGTATCTTGCGGTGTTTGATGGTTTGGAAATGGTGCGCCCGGGTATCCACATGACCGAACTTTTGGCGCTTTTGTCGGAAGAAGGCATCGTCGATACGGGTGGGATGAAGGCTTGCGACTGGCAAACCATGATGCTGGACCGGCTGCAAAGCCACCGAATAGACCCTGCCGTTCTGAAAATCTGGAATGGCACATATGTAAAGCTGATCGAACGGCGTACGCGTGACAAAGACCTTGTCACTCTGGCGCTGAATATCACCGACCAAATTGAGCGGGAAGAGCAGCTTAAAGACGCCAGCGAAAAAGCCGAGGCGGCCAATCGCGCAAAGTCTGCGTTTCTCGCCAACATGAGCCACGAGATCAGGACTCCGATGAATGGTATCATCGGAATGTCAGAGCTTTTGGCTGAGTCCAATTTGGATGAAGAACAAAAGTCTTTCATCGATACGATTCGCACCTCTGGCGAGGCGTTGCTTGTCATCATTAATGACGTGCTGGATTACTCGAAAATTGAAGCCGAAAAGATTGTTCTGAAAGAGCTTGAATTTGACCTTGAACGCTGCATTCACGATGTGGTGACGCTTTTGACACCGAGCGCTGACCAAAAAGGTCTGCAGATTGCGGTGGATTATGATCTGTTTTTGCCAACGCTTTTTCTGGGAGACGCAGGGCGACTACGCCAGGTTTTGACGAACCTTGTGGGCAACGCCATCAAGTTTACGAGCGAAGGACATGTGGCGATCCGCGTTGTCGGGCTGCCTATCGAGGATGATGGCCCCTACAGGATCCACCTGACGGTTGAGGATACCGGCATCGGCATCCCGACGCAAAAGTTGGAAGACGTGTTCCGTGAGTTTCACCAAGTTGAAAATGAAAAGGATCGCGCGCATGATGGCACAGGTCTGGGTCTGGCGATTTCTCGACGTTTGATTGCTCTGATGGGTGGTGAAATCTGGGCCGATAGCGAAGAGGGCAAAGGGTCGGTCTTTGGCTTTCAGGTGACCCTGCCGGTCTCTGTCGAAGTCGAAGCCAAGGATGTAACTGCACCCTCGTGGATTAACCGCGCTTTGGTCTTTGATCGGCCAAACATGCATCGGGCGATCCTGCTGAAGCAGCTGTCTTTGATGGGGCTCAATGCGCAGATGGTTGAATCACTTGACGATATTGCTGTCCTTCGTCCGCGATCTAATGATGTTGTTTTCATTGGTTCGGATATCTTGGAAGAGCCTGAAAGCGTTGCAGAGGCCTTGCGGGCGCACTATCAACCCGCCGCTACAATTTTGCTGACTGACAGTTTAGGTGGCAGTTCGCAGGGGTTCAATTCGGTTCTGCCACGCCCGGTGATGCGCGCGGATATGAACAAGTGTCTGCGCCAGATAGAACGGCCTGATGTTGCGGAAGCTTCCCCAGTTTTGGAAGCAGAAACGATCACAAGTCCTGAACAGAACAACCAAGAGGCGTTGAAAATTTCTGCCCCATCCTTTGAAAGAGATGCCGTCGATACAGATGAACTGCCGTCCTTAGATCTGCTTGCGGCCGATGAACTGGATGTGCGGCCCATGCCGCGTGTTGAAGAACAAACGCCCCAACTCTCGAACGCTTTTGTGGAAGAAGACGCACTGGTTGACGAGGCACCATTGGAGCATTCTTTTGAGGTGCCGGTCGTTGAAAGCAAAGAAAGTGCCATCAGTGAAACAGAAGCAGAAGAGCCTTTGAACCTAAAGGCGCCTCTTGACTTGGAGGCAACACCACCACTTTTAGCTGAGCCTGAGCCTGAGCCTGAGC
>JABDJX010000229.1 GCA_013003245.1 Silicimonas sp.
CTTCAGCCGTTCATCCAGCACATGGGTGTAAATCTCGGTCGTCGCCACATCCGCGTGGCCCAAAAGCGTCTGGATCGCCCGCAAATCAGCCCCCCGCGCCAAAAGGTGCGTCGCAAAGGCGTGCCGCAACGTGTGCGGCGAGACTTTGCCCGGGGAAACGCCACCCGCGACCGCCAGTTCCTTGATCAGCGAATAGAACCGGTGGCGCGTCAGGTGCCCCAGCTTACCACGCGACGGGAACAGAAATTTCGAGGGCTGTTTGCCCCGTTCGATCTTGGCCAGAGCCTCGTCGGCATCGCGCCGCTCGATCCATTCGGCAAGTGCATCGCGCGCAGGCGGTGACAGCGGCACCATCCGCTCTTTGCCGCCTTTGCCGCACACCAAAAGCATTTGCGGATTGCCGCGCGCCGCAGAGACAGGCAAGGACACAAGCTCGCTCACGCGCATGCCCGTGGCGTATAAAAGCTCCATCAGGCAGGTGTTGCGCAGTCGCTCTGCTGGTTTCTCGCCATCACGCGCGGCGTCCAAAAGCGCATCGACCTCTGCCTCGTCCAGTGTCTTGGGCAGCCGTTTCTCGCGGCTTGGGCCTTTGATCTGAATCGCCGGATTGTCACTGCGCCAGCCTTCTTCGAACGCGAAGCGAAAAAACTGTCGGATCGCCGACAATCGCCGGGCGCGCGTAGACCGCGACATGCCAGCCGCGTCAAGATCAACCAGATAGCTCTCGATATCCCCTTGCGAGACGTCTAGAAGCTGGCGCTTGCCTAGCCAGTCGGCAAACCCCTGCAGGTCCCGCGCATAAGCAAGCAGTGTGTTTTCAGCTGCATCCAGCTCGGCGGCTTGTGCCTCTAAAAAGGTCGCAATGTTACGGCCGTCGCTCATGCAGCACCTTCTTTCAGCACAAGCTCGACCGCCACCTGACGCGCCAGCGTCTCAAGCCCAAGTGCGCGCAAAAGCGTGAGCGCATCGGCCACGCCTGCAGGGTTACCTGCCGCCCCGTCACTCAACATGGCATAGGCCAGCAGGACCGCCTCACCGGCCCGGTCATCGTCCAAAAGCGCTTTGTACCTCTGGTTTGGCTCAAGCGCGCCCAAGCCCCGCAAAACTGCCCGCGAAAGGGGATCATTGCCGGGCTCTGCCCCGCCTGCCCCTTGGGCCAGTGCAAGCAAAAAACGATCCTCGGCCGAGGGGCCGACGAATTGCGCCGCCAAACCGACGTCCCAAGCCAAGAGCGCAATTTCAAACGCGACATGCCGCACCGCACCCCTCAGGTCCAAGCCATCCAGTTGCGGCGCTGCCCAAGTGGCAAAGCCCGCCTCATAGCCGGCGCTTTTGGCAAAGGCCCAAGCCTCGGGCAGCGTTTGCGTCACTTGCGCGTCATCACCCCGCTCCAATGCATCGACCGCAGCGCGTACGGCCTTGACCCGGTCCCAAATGCCCCCCGAGGCCGCAGCTCTCCGTTCTGAATACACCTCGACCAATTGATCGACGCTTACCGCGCCTGCAGCCGCCAGACGCTCGATCGCACGCAAACGGGCTTGCCAGCCCACCGTGTCGCTCAGATCAGCAACAGCAAAAGCCACCGGGAGTTGATCAGTCGGAATGCGATCTCCGATCGCCTCGTAAAGCCGGAAGATCAAAGGCGAAGGCACACGTGGGGCGCGCGGCACCGGTTCGTTCTCAAAAAGCTCTGCATCAAGGAATATCAGCAAAAGCTTGTCTTCTTCAGGCGTCAGAATGCCCAACGCCTCGGCGTTGCCAAGGGTAAGGGCTGCCACATCCCACTTGCCATTGCGCGCCAGACAAAAAACGCGCGCAGGGTATGTGGGCGAGATATCCGGTGTTTGTTCGATGGTCTGACAGGCCTCGGTCTCGGTTCCTGTCAAGAGAGCTATATCGAACGCGCGCCGAAACCGCTGTGGTTCAGGTGCGCCAGCGGCCGCGATCAACTGTTTGGCGGCATCAAGTTGCCCCAACGCCAAAAGCTTATCGAGACGCGCCAGATAGAGGCTTTGGTCGCTGGCGGCATCCACCGGCGGATCAAGGCGCGCGACCATCAGATCGCGCAAAAACCTACGCAGCGTCGGCGGTGCGTCCTGTGGTTCGGGCAATTGCGCGATCATCCCGGCCAATTCTGCCGCCGAACTGCGACCCCAAAGCCCCGCAGGTATGCCCAAATCACGTGCATTAACCAGCCCGGCCCGATCCGGCAAAGGCTGATCCAGAGTGCTGACAGAAATCTCCGAAGGTGGCTCCACCGGCTCGGGTGCTGTGGGCGCTGGTGCCTCTTCAGGTATGGCAATCGAGTTCGACAGCCAATCGATTGCCGACAAAGGATCGCCTTCAGCCGCAAGCGCCATGCTTGCGTGCCCAATCACCAACCCCACCACAAGAGAGGTGCTAGTTCTCATCAAGCGTCACCGGTTCGCTGACCGCTCTTTGCGATGGGCTCAGATCCCCAAGATAGGCATAGCCTAAGACCGCGAATCCTATCAGCACCACCAAAACAAAGAGAAATTTCAACAATCGAAGCATCTTACAAAACCTTTTGCCCCAAGCCCTTGCGTTGAGCCCTGCGCCGCCTTTTGGCGGTTCTCTGCCACTTTATAACTGGTCTTTTCCTGAAGATCACGCCATTCAGAAGGCCGATTTGAAAAGATAAGCGGGGCGCTGCCGTTTTGCCATTCGGGCTGAAAAAAACAATCGCCATGGTGGGCATGATGGGCGCAGGCAAAACCGCGATCGGGGCGGCCCTTGCCAGGCGGCTTGGCGTGAAGTTTCTTGACAGCGATACCGAGATTGAGGCGGCGGCAAACATGGCGGTGGCCGAGATTTTTGAGCGCGACGGAGAGGCGTTCTTTCGCGATAAGGAAAGTCAGATTATCGCCCGGCTTCTGGGTGGCCCGCCGGCGGTCCTTTCGACCGGGGGCGGTGCATATCTGGCGGAGAGAAATCGTCAGATGATATCAGAGCGCGGGGTTGCCGTATGGCTGCGCGCGGACCTTGAGCTTTTGTGGGAACGGGTGCGGCACAAGACGACCCGACCGCTGTTGAACAATGAAGACCCAAAGGGCACTTTGACCCAAATTTTCGAGGATCGGACTCCGATTTATGCGATGGCCGATCTGATCGTCGAGGCCGACCCTTCCTATTCCATAGAAGACATGACTGATCAGGTGTTCGAGGCCCTTAAAACCCGGCCAGACGTATTGGGAGATTAAGCAAATGACCACGAGTACCGTGCGCGTGAACCTTGGCGAACGCAGCTATGACGTTCGCATCGGCCAGGGCCTGATGGCACGCGCAGGCGATGAGATCGCGCCGCTTCTGGCGCGTCCGCGCGTGGCCGTTTTGACGGATGAAAACGTGGCCGGGCTGCATCTGGAGAGCCTGCGCGCAGGATTGGCAGAGGCGGGCATCACGATGAGCGCGCTGGCGCTGGCGCCCGGTGAGGCAACCAAAGGCTGGGACGGTTTGGAACAGGCTGTTGAGTGGCTCTTGGCAGAAAAAATCGAGCGAAATGATATTGTCATCGCATTGGGTGGCGGTGTTGTCGGTGATCTTGGCGGCTTTGCTGCCGCCATCCTGCGGCGCGGCGTGCGGTTCGTGCAAATCCCGACCTCGCTTTTGGCGCAGGTCGACAGCTCGGTTGGTGGCAAGACCGCGATCAACTCACCTGCGGGCAAAAACCTGATTGGCGCCTTTTATCAACCCGCCCTTGTTCTGGCCGATATCGACGTGCTCTCCACCCTCGCTCCGCGCGATTTTCTGGCGGGCTATGGCGAGGTCGTGAAATACGGCATGTTGGGCGATGCGGATTTTTTTGGCTGGCTGGAACTCAACGGCACCGCCCTGGCGGCAGGCGACGCGAACCTGCGCGCCGAAGCCGTGCGCCGCTCGGTACAGATGAAAGCCGACATCGTCGCGCGCGACGAGACCGAACAGGGCGACCGCGCATTGCTGAACCTTGGTCACACCTTTTGTCACGCGCTTGAGGCCGCAACGGGCTATTCCGACCGTCTTTTGCACGGTGAAGGCGTTGCCATCGGATGTGCGCTTGCCTTTGAGCTTTCCGCCAAGCTTGGCCTTTGCGCGCAAGAAGACCCAAGCCGGGTGCGCGCGCATTTAAGTGCGATGGGCATGAAGACCGATCTGGCCGACATCCCCGGCGATCTTCCCGATGCCGACACGCTTATCGCTTTGATGGGGCAGGATAAAAAGGTGATCGACGGTCAGATGCGCTTTATCCTTGCCCGCAGTATTGGCGACGCTTTTGTCACCAGTGACGTACCACGCGAAGCCCTCCGGGACGTGCTAAGCGAGGCGCTGAGCGCCAGATAACGGAGCATGCGTCCCATCGACGGAAAGTCCGGTTAATGGAAACCCGCCAACAAACCGATTGGGTGCTGGTGATCCTGCTTTGGATCGCCGGGCTTGGGGCGGCTGCGCAATATGGCAAGGTCAGCGTTGTCTATGACCGGCTTGGGGCGCATTACCCCGAAGCCGGTACGACACTTGGGTTCGCCGTCTCGCTTGTCGGCTTCACCGGGATGGTGTTGGGCGTTTTCGCGGGCCTTGTGGTTGCGCGGCTGCGGTATCGGCGTACGCTTTTGTGGGCGCTTGGATTTGGTACGATGATCTCACTTTACCAATCCACCCTGCCGCCCCTGCCCTTGCTTTTGGCGTCGCGCATCGTTGAAGGCATCTCGCATCTGGCCATTGTCGTCTCGGCACCCACGCTGATTGCAGAGCTTTCAGCCAAACGCCACGCGGGCTTTACCTTGACCCTGTGGGGCACCTTCTTTGGCGTGTCATTTGCAATTCTGGTCTTTGGCGGCCTGCCTCTGGCGGATGCCTTTGGGGTCGGCGGGCTCTTTGCGGCGCACGGTATTTTCATGGGGTTGATCGCGCTGCCGCTGGCCCTGCGCCTGCCGCGCATCGCAAAGGACAGGCCGGAAGGGGTGCTTTCGATCCGCCATATCCTGCAACGACACGTCGCGATTTACCGCTCGCCTTGGATCAGTGCAGCAGGCGTCGGGTGGCTTTTCTATACGCTGTGCTTTGTCAGTCTTCTGACACTTTTGCCGCAGTTCATTGCCGCTGAGGTGCGCGCCCTGGTGATCGGCGCGATGCCTTTGGTGAGCATCATCAGTTCTCTTACCCTTGGCGTTTTTCTGTTGCGAATCCTGCCTGCGGTCCGTGTGATACAATTGGGATTTTCCGCATCAGCTGCTCTTGCGCTGTCGCTGATGGCGGCCCCCGGTCACCCGGCCCTTTGCATCGCCTTAGCGGCAGCCCTTGGCCTTGTGCAAGGGGCAAGCTTTGCCGCAGTGCCGCAGTTGAATGAGGCGGCGGCCGACCGTGCTGCCGCCTATGGATCGATGGCGCAGACCGGGAACATCGGGAACACCATCGGCACACCGCTTTTGGCTGCCGTTATCGCTGTGTCAGGCAATGCAGCTATGATGCTCACCGCCGGATCGCTGCTGTTTTTGGGACTGGTCGTGCATCTTTGGCTGGAGCGTCGCCGCCAGCGGACCATTTAGAACGGGATTTCGTCGTCCAGATCCTGATTTGACGGCGCGGGTTGACCGCCGCCTCCGCCACCACCGCCATAGCTGTCGCCGCGGTCGTCATAGCCGCCACCGCCGCCCTGATTATCGCCACGACCATCTAGCATTGTCAGGGTGCTGGTGTATGGGCGCAGGACGACTTCGGTGGAATAGCGATCATTGCCGGATTGATCCTGCCATTTGCGAGTCTCAAGCTGGCCCTCGATATAGACCTTGGAGCCTTTCTTCAGATATTGCTCGGCGACGCGGGCCAAGGGTTCGGAGAAAATGGCGACAGAGTGCCATTCGGTTTTTTCGCGGCGCTCGCCTGTGTTGCGGTCTTTCCAGTTTTCCGACGTCGCAATCCTCAAATTGCACACCTTGCCGCCGTTCTGGAACGTGCGCACCTCGGGATCGCGGCCCAGATTGCCGACGAGAATTACCTTGTTTACTGAGCCTGCCATTGTGCTTTGCCTCCTGCCCGAATCTGCTGTGTCGCCGGAGACTATACCTGCGCGAAGTTGGTTAACAGAGGGTTTGCGCCGACTTCGTCGTCGCCTCATGGGGG
>JABDJX010000260.1 GCA_013003245.1 Silicimonas sp.
CCAGCATGTGCTCGGCCTCTTCAATGGTGACCCGATCCACGTGGTCGATTGTTTCGCCGATGTCATAGTCGCCAAACCGGTGCGGCTCGCCAGCAAGCGAGAAATCGTAGGCGCTGAAATCAAGGCCGTTAGGAATGTGGAGCGTCTCTGGAGCCACAACACTGTTCAGGTCCGGAATTACAGTGTCCGGCACCGGCGAGGTGGCGTCGCGTTTGCGCACCATCACCCAACGGACGTACTCCAAAACGCCTGCACCGCTCTCATCGCACCCTTGCGTGCGCACCCAGACTACCCCGGTTTTGCCGTTGGAGTTCTCTTTGACCCCGATCACTTCAGAGCGCGATGTTATCGTGGTGCCAGCTCTCACAGGCTTCAGCCAACGTCCCTCGGCATAGCCAAGGTTGGCCACGGCGTTGAGCGAAATGTCAGGAACGGTTTTGCCAAAGACCGTGTGAAAAACCAGCAAATCATCAAGCGGCGCGCTGCTTAATCCACAGGCTTGCGCAAAGGCGTCAGAGGAATAAAGCGCATGACGTGCCGGATAAAGCGCGTGATAAAGCGCGCGCTCACCCCCAGAGAGGGTGCGCGGGACGGCGTGCTCGATGACTTGGCCCACATGATAGTCTTCGAAAAAACGGCCCGGATTGGTTTTCATGATTTACCCAAACGGCGTGTACCCAAGCCAGAGGTGAACGCCCGAAATGACGGCGTAAACGACCAGCGTGATGATCAACAGGCGGATGTCGCCTGCAAGGCTGCCCTCATAGGGCGGA
Source organism: Silicimonas sp. (assembly GCA_013003245.1). Lineage (GTDB taxonomy): Bacteria > Pseudomonadota > Alphaproteobacteria > Rhodobacterales > Rhodobacteraceae > JABDJX01. The sequence continues at coordinate 774 of JABDJX010000260.1, forward strand.
TCGGGTTCAGTGGTGCGGTTCAGAACAATCATCTCGGCAATGCTCCATGCCGCCAAACCTCCAAACAGCAAAATGGACGGCGTATCACCGTTGACCAAAAGGTGCGCCACCGCCCAGACAAGGACACCTGACAACATGCCGTGCCGGACCTTGCCGCGCAGCCGGGATTTTGAGCTGTTCACGCCAAAAAGCCCGACAGACAGCAGCATGAGCAGGTTATTGACCCCGACCATCGCGGAACTGCGCCCCCAAAAGAAAGCGCCATCGGCGTTCTTATATCCGACAACCATCAAAATGATGGAGAGGACCAGCAACAGAGCAATCACGCCCTTGGCACCGCTGCCCATCTTGTCGTCCATTGATGCGCGGGCCGCGGGGGCCATACGTTTGAAAAAGTGAGCGGCAGTCCAGATCAGGAGACCAAGAATAAGAAGTGTCATGAAGACGCCCTTTCGCGAATAGCCGCAGCGCGCGCAAGGGTCGCGCGCGCGGTTTCAATGTGAAGGTTCTCGACAATACGCCCATCGACGACGGCCACGCCTTCGCCCTTTGCCTGTGCGTCATCAAAAGCGGCAATCTGCCGTGTAGCCAGGTCAATTTGTTCAGCCGTCGGTGCGAAGATATTGTTTGCGATCTCCAGCTGTGCCGGGTGAATCAGCGTCTTTCCATCCATGCCAAGCGCCCGGCCTTGCGCGCACTCGGCACGCAGACCGTCATCATCTTTGAATGCGTTGTAAACCCCATCGACACAAACGATCCCTGCGGCACGGGCTGCGGCGAGGCAGGTTTGCAAAGCGACCATCATCGGTAAACGGTCACCTCCGGTGTCACACCCCATATCTTTTGCCAGATCGTTGGTACCCATGACAAAACCGGCCACGGCAGGATGGTCGGCGATGGCAAGCGCATTCAGGCACCCGCGCGGCGTTTCCACCATGCACCAGACGGGTTTATCCGTCAGCGCGGCGATGGCGTCGATGTGCCCCGGTCCATCCACTTTTGGCAAAAGCACCGCGTCGCACGCCATATCAGAAACCGCGCGGACATCATCACGGCCCCACTCGGTGTCCAGCGCATTGATCCTTACAATCCGTGCTCTTGAGCCAAATCCACCAGTTTTTAATTCCGCGGCGAGCGTTACCCGCGCGTCGACCTTCGCATCGGGCGTCACCGCGTCTTCGAAATCAAATATGATGGCGTCGGCTGGCAAGTTTCGGGCTTTGTCGATCGCCCGCGCGCGCGACGCCGGGATGTAAAGGACAGAGCGATAAAGTTCTGTGGATAAGCCCATGATTCGTTCCGTTAGGTTTTTTCTGGCGCGACCCTGCACGGGCAAATGTGGTTACGCAAGGGTTACGCCGCATCGCAGAAATGACGTGTTTTCAATGAGGTTACCAAGACAATAGCCTCAGGATCCGGGCATTAACCACATTTTCGCCTTCTGTTCTCATTGTTAATGCCGTTGCCCTTTGAACGGGGCGCTTTGCTCAGGAGGCTCGAACGCCCCCGGAAAGGACAAAAGATGAAACTAGGACTTGCACTTATTGCAGCGGCCGTCGGCGCTTTCTCGACGCCCGCTCTTGCACAACAACAGCAAAACTGCGGCGCACGTGAAACGGTGGTAGAACGGCTGTCTTCGAAGTACGGTGAAAGCCGCCAGTCTATCGGCATGGCCACCAAAGGCCGCGTTGTTGAGGTCTTTGCCTCGCAGGATACGGGCACATGGACGATCACCATCACAATGCCCAACGGCACGATGTGCCTTGTTGCCTCTGGTCAGTCGTTTGAAAATGTGGACGAACCCGCCAAACCCGCTGGCATTCGCAGCTAAAAAAATCAGGTCACCGCGTCGAATATCAGTTTAAATCCTGTAATCGTAAGCAGGGCGTAGGTGGCCAAAAAGTAAGCGTTTTCCGGCATGGCATTGTGCGCACGCACGCCGAGCCAGGTGCCCAAAAGCGCAGCAGGCGCCAGATAAAAACCCGCCAGAAGAGATTGCGCGGTAAAAATGTCCAGAAAGGCATAAAGCACTGCCTTGGCGATGTTGATTGCCCAAAAGACCAAAACGGTAGTTGCTTGATATTCTGTTTTACTCAAGTTCCGTGACAGAAGATAAATCGTGGCCGGTGGTCCGCCTGCGTGGCTGATAAAGCTTGTAAATCCAGCGGTAGCACCAGCAATCAAACCAGCCGTTTTCCCTGCGGGTGTTTTCGCTGGCGCTAGCCATCCGCGCGCCCTTGCCAATTGGAACGCGACGAACCCGACGGCGATCAGCCCGATGAAAAACCGCAAGAGATTGGGGTTTGCCACGGTCCAAATCATCGCTGCCAAGGCCACTCCCGGCAAGCTGCCAATGATCAGCCGCGTCGCATCCAGCTTGACCCACTTGCCCCAATACGCCTTCAGGCCACCCACATCCATCAACATAAGCAGGGGCAATAAAATCCCAACCGCCAACTCGGGCGGAAGAACGATGGCAAGAATCGGTGTGGCGATAAACGATGCGCCAGACCCAAAGCCTCCCTTTGAAATTCCAGCCAGGATAACGGCTGGAACCGCCAAAGCAAAAAAGGCAAGATCGAAGGTCATAGCGCGAATTCCATTAAGCTTCTCATTCTCTTAACCAGCTTGTGCAAAGGGTGAAAACAACGCTTTTCTCACAGCTGCCCTTGCACATGCAGCATTGAAGGACTACGCATCGCGCCCGAAACCAATCGGATCCGGAGATCTCACATGGCCAGACCCAAAATCGCGCTTATCGGCGCGGGTCAAATCGGTGGCACACTTGCTCACCTTGCTGCACTGAAAGAAATGGGCGACGTCGTCCTCTTTGACATTGCCGAAGGCACGCCGCAGGGAAAGGCGCTTGATATCGCCGAAGCAGGACCTGCCGAGGGGTTTGATGCCCATCTGAAAGGCACGAATGATTATGCCGATATTGCAGGCGCAGACGTCTGTATCGTCACCGCCGGTGTGCCGCGCAAGCCGGGGA
>JABDJX010000074.1 GCA_013003245.1 Silicimonas sp.
GTTCAAGCCCGTATGTAATGCCCCGGTCGCCGCGCAAGACCCAGTGATCGCCCCCTACCTCTTCCGCAGGCTGGCCGTTGATCTGGGTGACGATCCCGCGCAGCATTGGCGCACTTTCAACACCTGAGACAGCAGGGTTTGCGTTCAGGCGGTCGCGAAAGCCATCGATCTGATCGGGCTGGATATCGACCATAAAGAACGATGGCGCGCGTTCCGGCAGGTCGTTGGCGATGGCGTTCTTGAGGTTGGCATCAATCTGGCCCACCGCAGCCAGGACCGTCAGGCCAAGGCCCAGAGACAGCACGACAGACGTCGCCTCGCCGCTTGGCCCGCCGACCGATCCCAGTGCAAGGCGGCTTGCAGACCGCCCGCGCATCGTTTTCGTGCGCGCAACGCGCCGCGCCAGTTTACGCACGCCTGCGGCGGCAAGAACCAACAGCACGAAGGCGACCGACAGACCGAAAGCGGCCCCGAAGGTCAGCTGCCACAGGCCCGAAAGCGCTGCCGCAGACATGACCAGAATGCCAAAGAGTACGGCTGTCACGACAACCCAAAGCAAACGCGGCAAGCCCTTGCCCGGTCCGCCACCATCGCGAAACAGCGTTGCGGCGCGCACATTTTCGACGCGCGCCAGCGGCCAAAGCGTAAAGATCAACGCAGCCAGAGCGCCATAGAGAGCCGCCTCGAAAAGCGGGCCGGGATGCAGGCCAAAGGCGGCCGGCACGGGCAAACGCGCCTCTAGGATCGGGGCAATCAAAAGCGGGATAACTGCACCGAGCGCAAGGCCCACAACAAGACCCACGAGGGTAAGAACGCTGATTTGGATGAAATACGTTTGAAAGATCGTGCGACTATCGGCCCCAAGCGTCTTGAGGGTCGCGATGACCTCGGTCTTGCGATCGAGATAGGCAGTGACAGCCGCCGAGATGCCAACGCCCCCCACTGCCAACCCTGCGAGGCCCACCAACACAAGGAAGGACCCCAACCGGTCGACAAAGCGCGACACACCCGGCGTGCCATTGCGCCGGTCGCGCCAGCGGACCCCTGTGAAATCGCCTTCGACCTCGGCTTCCAGCGCATCAAGATCAGCATCCGGAGGCAAAAGCATCTTGTACTCGGTCTCGAACAAAGTGCCCGGTTGCAGCAGGCCGCTGTCTGCCAGATCATTGCTGAGCACGATGGAGCGCGGGCCAAAATCAAAGCCACCGGCGGCGTCGGGTTCCCGAACCAGTGCTGCACTGATGATGAATTCCGTTGCTCCAAGATTGAAGCGATCACCGACCTGCATGCCAAGCCGCTCGATTAAAACAGGGTCCAGCACCGCACCCGGTGTACCGTCTTGACCAGAAAGGGCCTGATCAAGTGGCATCACAGGCTCGAGAATAACGTCGCCCAGAAGCGGATACGCCGCATCGACAGCTTTCACTTGTGTAAGCGAGCGTTCTTCAGCACCAGCGGGGCCAAAAACCGCCATCGAGCGGAAATCGATCAGCTCTGTAGATTGGGTCGCGTTACGCGCGATCCACGCGCGCTCTTCGTCAGAGGCAACCCGATAGGTCAGTTCAAGCTCGGCATCTCCGCCAAGCAAGGTCGCACCCTCTTGTTGCAGACCAAGGTTGATCGATTGGCGCACGCTGCCCACTGCGGCGATTGCGGCAACCCCGATGATCAGGCAGGCCAAAAAGACGCGAAAGCCAGTAAGGCCTCCCCGAAGTTCACGCCGCGCGATGCGGGCGGCAACGCGCAGGCTCATTCTGCCGCCTCCTGCGCCCCACGGGTTTCTTCGGCGATCTGGCCATCAACAAGGCGAACGATGCGGCTACACCGCTCGGCCAGCTCGGGTGCGTGGGTGACAAGCACCAGTGTAGCACCATGGCGCGCGTTCAGATCAAAGAGCAAATCCATGATGGCAGCACCCGTCGAGGCATCAAGATTGCCCGTGGGTTCGTCGGCCAAAAGCAGTTGCGGACGCGGGGCGGCAGCGCGCGCCAAGGCGACACGTTGCTGCTCTCCGCCAGACATTTCTGACGGGTAATGGTCCTTACGGTCGCCAAGGCCCACGGCCTCCAACTCGGCGGCGGCACGCTCATAAGCATCGGCTGCACCGGCCAGTTCCAGCGGGGTTGCGACGTTTTCGAGCGCCGTCATTGTCGGAATCAGGTGGAAGGATTGGAAAACCACCCCCATATGTTCTCTGCGGACGCGGGCCAAAGCGTCTTCGCCCAGCGCTGTCAGATCGTGCCCCAATGCGATGACCTGACCGCCCGTGGCACGTTCCAGCCCGCCCATCAGCATAAGGAGCGACGACTTGCCCGAGCCACTTGGCCCCACCAGCCCCAGCGTTTCGCCCGCATGGACATCCAAAGTGATGCCTTTCAGGATCTCTATCCGTCCAGCGTTGCCATCAAGGGCAAGCTGGGCGTCGTTCAGAGCAAGAAGTGTCTCGGCCATGCTGTCTCCGATGCGTGTCCCTTATGTGGGATATGGGTTGATACGCGGAATTCGCAACGCCGGATTGGTGACAATTCTAAGTGCCGCAGTGGTTTATGCCGAACCGGTCACAGTGGCAGCGATGGGCGACAGCCTAACGCAAGGCTATGGATTGCCCGCAGATCAGGGCTTTGTACCGCAGCTTTCGCGGTGGCTGGAGACACAAGGGACGGACGTGCAGCTGATTAATGCAGGTGTTTCGGGCGACACCACCGCGGGCGGGCTTTCTCGCATCGATTGGACGCTGACCGAGGATGTGGATGCGTTGATCGTGGCCCTTGGTGGAAACGATCTGTTGCGTGGGATCGATCCTACGGTGAGCCGTGCTAATTTGGATGGCATTTTAAAGGTCGCAACGGAGCGCGGGCTGCCCGTTTTGCTGGTGGGAATGGATGCACCGGCCAACTATGGGGCGGACTTTGAACGGGCTTTTGACTCGATGTACCAAGAGTTGGCCAAAGCCTATGGTGCGCTTTATCACCCGAATTTTCTTGGTGCCATCGCCGCACAGGAAGATCGTGTGGCGGCATTGCGTGACTTTATGCAAGGCGACGGGATTCACCCCAATGCCCAAGGCGTGGCTCTGATTGTCGAGGATTTGGGGCCGGAAGTGTTAAAACTGATCTCGCATTCTGAATGAACCCTCATTTGACTTTTCATGGTTTCGGACGACCCTTTGTACTGCGTTACCAAAAGGATAAACTCATGAGAACATCCCGTGTCACTGCCGCTTTGTGCGTGCTGGCCACGCAGAGTGCTGCCGATATCGGGGTACAGTTTATCGAAGGCGCACCGAAGGATCGCTTTGTTCTGTCCAGCACAACTTGTCCGACTGGCCCTTTGCGCGTGACGTTCGATTTGCGCCCTTCTGCGGGCGCTCTTATTTTTGATGTCACCGAAAGCGGGGCCGGCGTTGAGGTTTTTCAACCGTTTGAATTGGTTGCAGGCGAGGCACAGGTAGCGCGAGAGCCAGCGGTGCGCGACGGTGATCAGGTGCTTTCGCTTGCTCTAACTGGCCTGGCACCAGGGTCAGACGTGTCATTCACCATCGATCTTGACGACACGGTTGCGACGCGTTCGATCACTGTTGCGGGGTCAGAATTGGTCGGAGCGAAGGTTTTTCTTGAGGCAGGTAGTCTGAGATCAGAGGCAACTTTTAATGCGTCGGCGAATCTCGCGATCCCGTGGACGGCCTGCACGTCTTGAGGTTACTCGAATTTCTTGAGCCTGATCCGACCAAACAGGTTCGATGAGAAGTCCCTCGTTGTGATTTTCTCGGTCAGCTTCCTTTTAGGGAGCCGCAGAGCACAGGTCTTGATGAACGGATAGTAGCGCACAGCCCGCGTGCCGAAAAGCGTTTGCAGGACGAAAACCGATGACACGCGCGTGTCGACGACCGCGCGAATGAAACGCCTTTCAGACCATTCCAATACTTTGAGAATGTCTCCGCAAAAGCTCGTGCCCCGGTCATCGTCGTAATTCGGGCCGTCGAGGAAAACGAACTCATAGTCGAGTTGCGGTATGTTGCTGTGGCAGTAGCCCCTGAAAAACGCGATCTGATAGGGTTCTCTTTCGCCCAGTATGATCTCGACATCTTCTTTGTATTTCTCAGGCAGGTTGCTGACAGCGATGTCGCGCCATGCTGCGACGCTCTCCATGCTAATAATGCGGCCCTGATAGGTTGCGTCCTGCGCATGCAGTTTTTGAATCGCCGCCGCAAAAACGATGGTCGACGCACCGGTGCCGCATTCGAGGATAACCTTGGGTTTGTAGGTTAAAATCGTGTGGACTGCCCACCAGAGCGTTGTCCATTTTGTGCCGGTCGTGTCGGATTGCTGCGCATAGCCCGCCAGTTCATCGACAATGCCCGGAAGCGCCTTATTCAAGCGATGCTTGCACCACCGCTTGTAGACGGAAAAGAGCTGTTTATTCATGATCGCTCCTTGGGTCTTTGCCCCGTAGCCTGCCTAAGGCGAAAGCCTGCAAGTTCCGTATCACTCCAACCCCGGCTCATCCAGCAAATGATGCCCGTCACGTGTCTCGATCTCGATCACCCACAGGTCGGGATCAAATCCCTTTTGTTTGGTCACGCTATCGTCGACCTTGGGCTCGTCACCCTCAACTAGAACAACCCAGCGGCGGTGACCCGACATCAGATCAAAAGAGCGTTGGTAGCAGCAGGCCTTTCCGTCGAGCGTGTTGACCTTGACCAGAACGGCGCCTGCGGTGCCGTCACCTTTTTGAACAATGAACGCAGGGATCGTCGCAAGGCGGAGGCGGGTCAGGTAGGCAGCGACCCAAATCTCGGTGGTCAGCCTGCTCATTCAGCGTCCCACCACACCCAAAGTGGCATATGACCGTTTGGCGTGACCACATTGACCGAACCTTCATCGTGCACTTCGACCTGTTCGAGCAGCGCCAGAAAGACCGGCCAGCTGTCGTCTGGAATAGCGATGCTCAATTGATCAGATTGTGCAGGCGTGTCATCGCGAACAAGTGTCACAAACCCGTAGTCCGTACGGGTCCACCCTGCTTTTACAACATCGCCGAGGGTGGCTCCAAACCGAAGAACTATGGAATCTGACGGGTTCAGGTCCGTCAGTTTCTGGCAGAGCTTCTCTCTTGCGACATACGATCCGGCGCGCAGGTGATATCCAAAGTAGCCGCGGGAGGGCCGGTCGTAGCTCCAAAGCGATACATCGGGATGTGCCGACTTGATCATGCCTTGCCGTCCGAAAAATCAAGACCCATCTCGGAATAACGCTCTGCCTCGTCAAGCCATCCTGGACGCACTTTGATCTGCAGGAACAAGTGCACTTTGCGGCCCAGAAATTCGCTAATCTCTTCGCGCGCCAGTTTGCCGACCGTTTTGATTGTCTCGCCCTTCTTGCCCAGCAGGATGCCTTTGTGCCCGTCGCGCATAACATAGATGATCTGGTCAATTTTGACGCTGCCGTCTTTCTTCTCTTCCCAGCCCTCGGTCTCGACCGTGAGTTGATAGGGCAGTTCCTGATGCAAGCGCAGTGTCAGCTTTTCGCGGGTCATTTCGGCCGCGATCATCCGCATCGGCAGATCGGCGATCTGGTCTTCGGGGTAGAGCCACGGACCTTCAGGAAGCTCCGCAGCAAGCCAATTGCGCAAATCCTCTACACCATGTCCTTTTTCGGCAGAGATCATGAATGTCTCGGCAAAGGGGAAGCGGTCGTTGAGGTCCCTGGTCAGAGACAAAAGCACTGGTGCCTCGACGCGGTCGATCTTGTTGATCGCCAAGACCACAGGCGCATTGCCACCGCGTTCTGCCAATCCATCCAGAATCGCGCTGACACCCTCTGTGATGCCGCGATGTGCCTCGACCATCATAACAACAATATCGGCGTCTGAAGCCCCACTCCACGCAGCGGCCACCATCGCGCGGTCAAGCCGTCTGCGCGGGCGAAAAAGGCCGGGCGTGTCGACAAAAACGATCTGGCTTTGGCCTTCGATGGCGACGCCGCGGATGCGCGCGCGGGTGGTTTGAACCTTGTGGGTGACGATAGAGACCTTGGCCCCCACCATGCGGTTGAGCAAGGTTGATTTGCCAGCATTAGGTTCGCCGATCAGGGCCACGAAGCCTGCGCGGTTTTTTTCAGATGATGTCATGCGGCGCTATTCCTTGATTCGGCCCTTTAGTAGCGCCATGCGGTGCCATTGTCCGCGTCGAAAAGACAATTTGGATGTTTGGCCGTGGTGAGATGCATTGATCACCCCTCAAGTTTTGCCAAAAGCGCCTTGGCTGCAGCTTGCTCGGCGGCACGCTTTGAGGGGGCCTGAGCGCTCTCAGTTTCGCCGCTGGTTAGTTTGACAGCGACCGTGAACAAGGGCGCATGGTCGGGGCCATCGCGCGCCACCTCGATGTAAGAGGGCGGTGTTTGCCCGCGAGCCTGCGCCCATTCCTGCAGACTGGTTTTGGCGTCACGCGCATCAGCCTTCACCGTTTCGATCCGCTTGCCCCACAGCCGCAGGATCAGGGCCCGCACCGTGTCGAACCCCGCGTCCTGATAAACGGCGGCGATCACTGCCTCCATGGCATCGCCAAGAAGCGCCTCTTTTTTGCGCCCACCTGACATCATCTCGGAACGGCCGAGTTTCAAAACGGCACCGAGGTCGATCTGCCGTGCCACATCAGCACAGGTTTCCTTGCGCACCAAGGCATTGAAACGTGGGGCAAGCTGACCTTCGCTGGCGGTGGTATCAGCGCTTAGAAGCGCCTCGGCCATCACAAGGCCCAAAACTCGGTCGCCCAGAAACTCCAAGCGTTGATTATCGGGGCGTGTGTCCGTCGAAATGGAAGAGTGCGTGACGGCGCGCACCAAGAGCTCCGGGCGCTGAAACTTGTAGTCCAAACGCCTGCAAAACGCATCAAGATCGGCG
>JABDJX010000058.1 GCA_013003245.1 Silicimonas sp.
TTGGCCAGGGCCAGCAGCCAGACGATGGCATATGTGAAATCAAGGTTGTTTTTCAGCATGCTCGGCCCGACCTCAATCGAACCGGTGCCGAGCAGGGCAATGGCCGAGATAAAGATCGCCATTGACCCAGAGCCGGGGATGCCAAAGAGCAGAGTGGGCACCAAGCCGCCGCCCTCTTTGGCGTTGTTCGAGCTTTCGGGACCAATCACACCGCGCACATCGCCACTGCCGAATTGCGATTTGTCGCGTGCTGTTTGCACCGTGTGGCCATAAGCAATCCAGTCGACAACCGATCCACCCAGTCCAGGGATAACGCCAACCATCACACCGATCAGCGAACAGCGCACAGACAGCCACTTGTTGGCCCACCAGTCCTTAACGCCTTCCATCCAGCCGCCGCCCAGTTGCGCGCGGTCGGAAATGGCTTTGTCCTGTCGCAACAGAGCGACGATCTCGGGGATGGCAAAAATGCCAAGCCCGACGATGACCAGTTTCAGGCCGTCCACCAGATAGGGCATGTCATAGGTCGACATCCGCAGCGCACCGGCACTGGCTCCTTCGCCGATGGTGCCGACCAAAAGACCAAGACAGGCGGCCACGATCCCCTTGATGGCAACGCGGCCCGCGAGGATGCCAACCATCGAAAGGCCAAAGATGGTGATCATCAAAAGCTCGGGCGTTTTGAAGAGCAACACGATCGGCCGCGCGGCCAGAATGAAAACGGTCAGAAAAGCCGCCCCCACAAGCCCGCCAAAAAGCGAAGAGGCAAAGGCGGCAGACAGTGCGCGCGCCGCCTTGCCCTTCTTGGCCATGGGAAATCCGTCAAGCACCGTTGCCTGAGACGCGGATGATCCGGGAATGCCCATCAAAACCGAGGCGAAGGTGTCCGAGGTCGGCACAACCGCGACCATGCCCACCATCAGCGCAAGGCCGGTCAAAGGCTCCATCCCGAACATGAAGGGCAGGAGGAGCGAGAGACCAGCGATGCCGCCAAGGCCGGGAAACACACCGATCGCAAGGCCCATGCAGACGCCAAGCACCAGATAGCCCATCACATGCACCTGCAGGATCATACCAAACGCGTCACTCAACGCGGGAAGCGCAGTTGCAAAAACGTCCATGACGACCACCGATTTTTAAAGGTTCAGATCAGGTGCCCTTCGCCCACGCGGGGCGAAAGGCAAGTGTCAGCGCGTGATCAGTTCAGCGTCACGCCATAGCGCTCAGAAAGCCAGTTCACGATGTACTCTTTCGCTTCCGCTGGCACTTTGGTCGCACTGTCGAGTGCGGTTTGTGCCGCGGGGCCGGTCATCTGTGGGTAAACGCCGAGACGCGCGGTTGAGATTTCCTTGAAATCAGCGCGGGCTTTGACGTCTTCAAAGGCTTTTGTGTAGGTCACAATCGCATCGTTGCTGGCACCTGCTGGCAGGAACACCATCTTTTGTGCTGGAAAACCTGCGACGAAGAAGGCTTTCCAGGCTTCCCACTGAGTGCCAGAGGTCTCACAGCCCTCGGTTGCCTCGCAAACTTCCTTAAAGCTTGGCATCTCCGGGAAAGTCGGGTCGCGCACGATGTTGCCATCGTCGTCCAGCGCACCGAAGGCAAACCATGGCACAGCCGTGCCCGCCTCTACCAACGGTGTCACGCCCGACAGATAAGACGACGATGTCTGATAGTCGATGTTGGCTTCGCCACGCTCAAACATCAATCGGCCATCACCGCGGCCCTTGATGCCAAACACAGGCTCCACGTTCAGACCCAGCATCTCCCATGCCAGCAAAGGCACAAGGTCAAGACGCGTGGCCCCCTGGCTGCCATAGATCAGGTCTTCGCCCGCAATCGCAGCAGCGCCACCATCGGCAACCGATGCGGCCAGATCAGGCGGCAGATAGGCGACGCCGCCGGTACCAGAGGCCAGAACCACGTTCCAGCCGCCATATTCATAGCGCACGCGTGGATCGCCCAGAAGATACGGGAACTGTGTCGAGCCTGAAGAGCCGAAAATTACCGTGCCGTCTTCGTAAGCCTTTTCCTGAAAAAAGTTCGCACCCTTGGTCGAGCCTGCGCCCGGCATGAAGGTGACGACAACCGTTGGATTGCCCGGCAAAGCCTCGGACAAAAGCGGTGCATAAAAGTTGGCCCATTTGGCCGAACCGCCGGTTTCCGAGAACGGAATGATCCACTCGACGGTTTTGCCTTCAAGGTTTATGCCGTGGCCGCCAGCCGTGGCGTCACTTGCAAATGTCATTGAAGCGGCAGCAACCAGGCTGCACGCCACAGCGCGTGTGGTTTTGATGGACATGGTGTCCTCCCTATAGATGGCCCCGTTTGGGGTCCTGAATTCGAATCAACAGGCACCTCCCGCCTGCTTGATGTTCCCAACATTGACCGTCAAACTTGCATGAACCTTTCAAAAGCGAAAATTTTATGCGGATTGTCATTGTTGAAGACAACGAAAGCGTCGCCAAGGGCATTGCCTATGTCCTGCAGGATACCGGGCATGCGGTTGACCTGATCCATGACGGGGCCGCCGCAGACGCCTTTTTGCAAAACGACGGTGCTGATCTTGTCGTTCTTGATATCAACTTGCCGGGAATGAGTGGCATAGACGTGCTGCAAAACATGCGCAGACGGGGCGACAGACGGCCTGTTTTGCTTCTGACGGCGCGATCCTCAACGGATGAGCGGATTGCAGGGCTGGATGCTGGTGCCGATGATTATCTGGTCAAACCGTTCGAGATGCCGGAGCTAGAAGCGCGCATTCGTGCTTTGGCGCGACGTCGCGCAACCCCTGTCGTCGACTCCATTTCACTCGGCGCGCTTACCTTTGATCCTGAACGCAGGCAGCTTTCCGGTCCGGACGGCGATATCGACGTGCCACGCCGAGAGATGTCCGTGCTTGAAACTCTGACAGCGGCACAAGGGCGCACAGTCTCAAAGGCGCACCTTCTCGACAGTGTTTACGGCACTGGCACGGACGTCGAAGAGTCAGTGGTCGAGGTCTATGTCTCGCGCCTGCGCAAACGGTTGAAACCCTACGGCGTTGGCATCAAAGTCCAACGAGGTTTGGGTTATCAGCTGCAGGTCGGCGCATGAACACGGCTTTTTCGCTGCGCATTCGGTTAACGCTCATCATCCTTATTCCCCTACTGCTGATTTGCGTTTTGGTTGCTGTTTGGGCTGCGTCAGACGCCAAGTCACGCGCCAGTGACAGATTTGATCGCTCGCTTCTCTCAATCGCACTGGCCATTTCACGGGATGTCGCTGTCTCGGGCGGTGACGCGCTCAGCCCCGAGACCAACGCGCTCTTGCGCAGTACTTCGGGGGGGCCGGTTTTTTATCACGTCTATGCGCCAGACGGAGTATTCGTCACCGGATATGCCACGCCGCCCGTCACATCTGAAAGGCGCGAAAGCGGCACCAACCAGTTCTATTTTGATGGCCGCCATCAAAGCCGCGATGTGCGGGCGCTCAGGTTCACCGACGCCATGCAAATCGATGGGCTGACGGGCGACTTCACCTTCACGGTCTGGCAAGACACGTCGCTGCGCAATGCCATTGTCCGCGACCTGTCATGGCGTACCTTCACGGTGATGGCGTCGATTTTGGTGGCCGTCGCACTGATAGTCTGGTTCGGCGTGCGCCTGGGACTGCGCCCATTGGTGTCGCTTGAAGACGCGATCTCCAGACGCTCGCCCGACGATCTGACCCCGATCAGGCGGGCCGTTCCGGTCGAGGCAAGCGGGATCGTTGCAAAACTGAACGGCTTGCTGTCGCAAGTTACCTCGACGATGAAAACCAAGGACGATTTTATCTCAGACGCAGCACACCAACTGCGCAACCCGATTGCGGGCATCCTTGCGATGTCCGGTGCCGTTAAATCGGCATCCACTTTGGAAGACGCTCATCAAAGAAGTGAAGACCTTGGCGTCGCGGCAAAAAGGGCCAGTGATCTGGCAAACAATCTGCTGACCTATGAACGCGCCCGGGCCGAACGTGTAGAGCCTTTTACTGCGCAGTCGATTTACGAACTTCTGGACGCTCTGGACGCAGAAATGCAGACCGCATGCCAAGCCGCCGGGGTAACCTTAGAAACACGCGCACCACTTGGCAGCACGGCAGTTTTCGACCCGACAATGCTGAAAGAAGCGCTTTTAAACCTGATCGACAATGCTCTGCTGCACGGAGGCCCGCAGCTATCGGAAATCACGCTTGCAGCAACCCAAAGCGATGGGGTGACCACCTTCTGCGTGACCGATAATGGCGTAGGCATCGCAGACAACTTGCATTCCGTCGCGGTCGAGCGGTTCAAACAGGTAAAGCCAGCAGATGGCAGTGGACTTGGCCTTGCCATTGCCAAAGCTGTGGCCGAGCAGCATGGCGGGCGGCTTTCGCTTCAGTCGCTAAACCCGGGACTGTGCGTTGCACTGGTCATATGACCGTGCAATCGGCAGCTTGCGCCCGGTTTAGTCCCTCAACGCGCGGATCGTTCGGACCTGTTTTGCCAGCTTTTTAAGCAGCGCTGTCGCCGGAAGGCGCGGAATGCGCGTTGCGGCAGCAAATCTCTTGCCCACAACACGGTACTTAAAGATAGTCCTGTTCATGCTTCTAAGACTGTTGATCTTTGTACTTATCGCCAGCCCACTTGCCGCACAAACCCAACGCGAAGCGGGCCTTGAGCTGGTTCTGCTTGCCGACGCATCAGGGTCGATCGACGCCGACGAGCTTGCTTTTCAGCGTCAAGGCTATGCGCTGGCCATCACCGATGCGGCGGTAATCGCGGCCATCGGCAATTCGATCTACGGCAATGTCGCGGTCACTTACGTGGAATGGGCGGCCAACACAGCCGTGGTCGTGCCCTGGACGATCATCGACAGCGAAGAAACAGCACGCGCGTTCGCAGACGCCCTGACAGGCCCTCCACGCCAGGCCTATGGCAGCAATGCCATCGGCAGCGCCCTTTTGGATGCAAAACGGCTGATTGAGCGCAATGACATCATTGCCCCGCGCGCCGTCATCGATTTTTCCGGCGACAGCATTCGCAACTCCTCGGGTCCGTCGATAAGAGAGGCGCGCGCCGAAGTGCTTGCCGCGGGTATCACGATCAACGCTCTGCCGATCCTGCGCCCCGAAGACGGGCGGCGTGCGGGTGCTAATCTTGAAGAGGAATATGCAACCCGGATCATCGGCGGCCCCGGTGCGTTCATGGTTACGGCAGAGGGTCGCAACAGTTTCGCCGAGACGGTGCGGCGCAAGCTGGTGCTTGAGATATCTGGCCTCATGCCGCCCGCACAATTTGCGGCGGCGAAAAAAGGCAACGCCACCTACCCTTCCCGAAGCGCCCGTCCAAAGTAATCGGTGAGCGGCTTTGTCAGGTAGGACAGAGGGGTTCTGTCCTCGGTGCGTAGGTAGGCTTCAACCGGCATGCCGGGCAGCAGGCCCTGATCCTCAAGCTTGGGCAACTCCGCAGTTTTGGGGGCCAGTTCAACGCGGTAATAATTGAGGCCGGTAAACTCATCCTGAAAGACGTCAGCCGAGATGGCCATGACGTGTCCGCTCACCTCGGGCGTGAGCCGTTGATTGAACGCGGTAAAGCGCAAGGTTGCCGGCTGACCGACGAATATCTGATCAATGTGGATCGCCTCTACACGCGCATTGATAATCAGCGGCTGGTCCTGCGGGATCACGTACATCAGCGGCTCAGCGGGCTGGATCACCGCCTTTTGCGCAAACACGGTCGAGCCGTAAACGATCCCTGCGACAGGCGTGCGCACCTCAAGCCGAGAAAGCCGCTCCAACAGGCTGCGCCTTTGCTCGCCCAACTCCAATTCGCGGTATTGAATGTCGCGCAATTGGGTTATGGCGGCCTCGCGGCGGCTGGTTTCCAGCTTGAGCATTTCGATTTCAAAAGCAGCGATTTGCCCGTTGTATTGGGCAACATCAGAGCGCAGCCTGCCGATGTCACCCGCCAGCCGCGCAGCTTCCCGGCGCAGGGATGAGACACGAGCGGCCTGCACCAGCCCCTTTTCCAGCAACGTCTCCTGATCGGTCAATTCAGCGCGGATCAATGCCTCCTGAATGGCGAGGGCTTCAAGTTGCGCTTCTGCGCCCTCGATCTGGTTGCCGGTCTGATTGATCCGCTCCGCGATCTGGCTTTGCTCTTTTTCCAGCGAGATGCGGCGCGCACTGAACAATGTGCGCTGACCTTCGATCTGCTCAAGCGCCGTTGCCTCGTCCAAATCCAAAAGTGCCGCGGGAAACGCGATGGTGTCAGCCGCGTCGCGTTCGGCCCGCAGACGCGCCCGGCGCGCGCCAAGTTCGGTCAACTGCAGCTCGGCAACCGACAGCTCTGATCTAAGCAGCGTGTCATCAAGGCGCAAAAGCAACGCCCCCACAGGCACCGCGTCGCCATCGCGCGCCTCAATCGAGCCTATGATGCCACCCTCGGGGTGCTGCACGATCTGGCGATTATTCTCAACCACGATCATGCCATTGGCGATGACTGCGCCGGCGATCTGCGTGCGCACGCTCCAAAGCCCGACCCCGCCGACAAGCAGGATCAGGGCGGTGAAGCCGACCAAAATCGGCAATCCGGTGCTATAGGTTGGACGTACGCTCATGCGCTCGCCCGCCCTACAACGCGCTGCACATCGCCTGCGTTCTTCATCATCGACTTGATCACCTCATCGCGGGGGCCGTGCGATTTGATCGCGCCTGCGTCCACCACCAGCAGGTTGTCGCATTCCGAAATTGCCACCGGGCGGTGGGTCATAATGATCACCGAGCGCCCTTCCGATTTCATCGTGCGGATCGCCGCGTTCAGGGCTTCACTGCCCTCCTGATCCAGTGCCGAATTCGGCTCGTCCAGAACCAGCAACACCGGGTCACCAAAAAGCGCACGCGCCAGGGCAATGCGCTGCCGTTGCCCGCCTGAAAGCCCAATCTGGTTATCCTCGATCCGGGTGTCATAGCCATCTGGCAGCGACAGGATCAGATCGTGCGCCTTGGCCTTTTGCGCGGCCCTGACCACCTTCACGCTGTTGGGCTCAAGCGACATCCGGGCAATATTCTCGGCAATCGTTCCGGTGATCAGCATCGGGTCTTGCGGCAGATACCCGATATGCGCGCCAAGATCATCCGGCACATAGTGGCTGATAAGCGCACCTCCAAGGCGCACCTCGCCGACAGTTGGCTGCGCCAGACCCAGAATGGTCTTGGCGATGGTCGTCTTGCCCGAGCCGCTGCGCCCGATCACGCCAAGCGCCTCGCCCGGCGCAAGCGTGAAGCTGACATTATAAAGAACCGGCGGCTTTCCGGGCCCGGTGGTGACTGTCACGCTTTTCACATCCAGCCGCCCTTCGGGTCGCGGAAGACGCGTGCGCACAGCGTCTTTTTCAGCGCCCTCAAACAGCCGGGCAAGCGATGTCCACCCCTGACGTGCCCGCGCAATCTGCGGCCAGCGCCCGATGATTTGCTCGATCGGCGCAAGCGCGCGTCCAAGCAGGATCGATCCTGCGATCATTGCACCAGCGGTCAATTCACCCTTCAGAACCAGCCAGGCCCCAAGTGCCAGAACCAGCGATTGCAATGACAACCGAAACGCCTTGGTAAAGGTCGAAAACGCACCCGTCCAGTCAACGGCTGTCATGTTTTCCTGCAACGCCGCGACACGCCGTTGCATCCACCGTTCGGATACCGGGCCAAGCATGCCCTGGCTTTGCACCAACTCGGATGCACGGCGCGCGTTGTCGGCAAACCGATGCGCCGTCTCGGCTGCCCTTTGTGCTTCGGCCACGCGGTTTGCCGTCAGCACCTGGTTGAGACCGGTGATCGCCACAAGGATCACGCCTCCGGCCAAGGCAAACCAACCAAGCCAGGCATGAAAGATAAAGATCACACCGATGAACACCGGCGTAAAAGGTGCATCCATAAGCGAGGTCAGTGCGGGCGAGGCATAAAACGCCTGTACCGCTTCCAGATCGCGGCTGGCCGACATTGCCTCGGGCCGGTTCGCGTTCTTGCGATCCATTTGTGCCGCGAAGACGCGTTCGTCCAATGCGGATTGGAACCTTGCCCCATACCGCGCCAAAAGCCGGGTGCGGGCAAAATCCAAAAGCCACATAAGCCCGTAAAGCCCGATGACCAGCACCAGCAAAGCCACCAGCGTCTCTTCCGAGCGCGAGCCCAGGACCCGGTCATAGACCTGCAGCATAAAGAGCGGCCCGGTCAGCATCAGCAGGTTCACAAAGATGCTGAAGAAAAACGCAAACCAAAGCACGTGCCGCGAGGATCGGCGCGCTTGGGTCAGGATATCTGATGAATTCGTCGGCACGGGATCACTACTCACAAAAATGGTTAATTGTTGGTTATGAGCAGCCAATTTTGCCGCTTAATTCCTCGGCACACTCGGTTCAGTCTATTGTGGTGGGGTCAACCAGGCAGGCCGTGAAATGCGTCAGGCCAGGAAATAGCGCGAATGGATCGGCAGCAGTGCCGCGCCAAGCGAGCGTGCGTTTTTGCCGACGCGTGCCTGCGCGATCAAGGGACGCTCGATCAGCGTCAGTTCAAGGTTTTCAAACGCCTCTGATGTCAACTGCGTCAGCCGCTCTGTTACCTCTTTGGGCATCGCGCCATCGATCAAAATGGCCTCAACCTCGACAACTGTCACAATGGCCGCCGAGGCAATCGCCAGTGACTGGCTGGTTTGCGCGATCCATGCGCTAAGATGCGGCTCACAAAAGCTCCAGTCATCCGGGTTTTGCCGCAGGCGCATCGGATCGATGCCTGCCTTGCTAAGCATGCTTTCCAGCACATGAAGCGATGCGACGTTCAGCAACTCTGTTGTCCCGCCTTTACCATCCGATACTGGCATTGGGCCAAACGAGGCCGCGTTGCCGGTGCGGCCCGAAAAGACCTTGCCGTTCAGGACCAGACCACCTCCGATGAAAGCGCCCATAAAGATATAGGCGAAGTCCGAATACGTATCACCATGGCCCAAAAGGTGTTCGGCCACGCAGGCGGAGGTGGCGTCGTTCTCGGCAAAAGCCTCAAAGCCCGTCCGCTCTGAAATCGCAGCGATAATATTCAGGTCCTGCCATTTGCGCATCGCCTCTTCGGGTGCATGGACAACCTCAAGCCATTGCCAAAGCTTGCTGGGGCGCGCCACGCCGATGCCGGTGACGCTTGCCCTGACGCGAGGATGCTTAGCGAAAATCTGATCCATACCACGGCGCAGGAAAGCAAAGACATCTTCGATGGTTGGATAAGGATAGGTAGTGGACACTGTCTCAAGCTGGGTGCCAAGAAAGTCGATCAGCACCAGCTCGGCTGACCTGCGCCCGATGCTCAGGCCCAAAGCATGCACGCCACGTGGGTTAAGCGCGACCGGGACAGAGGGTTTGCCGACCTTGCCCTTGATCGCCTCGCGCCGCAGCAACAGCCCGTCCGCCTCAAGCGCGCGCGTGATGTTCGAAACTGTCTGCGCCGACAGACCCGAGCGGCGGGCGATCTCGGCGCTTGGCATGGCCCCATGGCGGCGAATGTAGGACAGCACCAAACGCGCGTTTTGATCGCGCAAACCTGATTGATTTGCACCACCTTCCGGGTCAATGATTTCGACGTCGCCAAGGGACACGGGCAGCTGCCTCCTGCAACGCAGGCTGCCTCTAACTCTGCCGTGTGTCAATTTATAAATCACTTTTATTTATTTATTGACAGCTTGGCAGTCGGTGATAAGAGTTAACACAGGCCGGACTGATTCCGGCAAAAAAAACTTTTGGGAGGATACCATGAAGAAGCTAATTGCGGGAACTGCTATCGCACTGACCTGCGTCGCCGGAACGTCGGCGATTGCCGGAAGTCACTCCGTCAGCGCTTGCCTGATCACCAAAACTGAAACCAACCCTTTCTTCGTAAAGATGAAAGAAGGCGCGCAGCAGGCCGCCGAAGCAAACGGCGTTGAACTGTCCTCGTTCTCGGGCAAGTTCGACACCGATGTCGAAGCACAGACGGCTGCTATCGAGACCTGCATCGCCAACGGTGCCAAGGGTATCCTGATCACGCCTGCACAGTCGGCCGCAGTTGTACCCGCTGTCCAGCGTGCTCGCGAGGCCGGTCTGCTGGTCATCGCACTTGACACACCACTTGAGCCAATCGAAGCCGCTGATGCGACCTTCGCGACCGACAACTTCCTTGCTGGTCAATTGATCGGTCAGTGGGCTGCCGGGACGCTGGGCGATGCCGCAGCGGACGCCAATATCGCCTTCCTCGACCTTGATGTCTCACAGCCTTCCGTAGGCGTGCTGCGCGATCAGGGCTTCATGGATGGCTTTGGGATCGACACCAAGGATGTTGGCAAGTGGGGCGACGAGGACGATGCGCGCATCGTTGGTCACGACGTGACACAGGGCACGCCAGAGGGCGGCCGTAAGGCGATGGAAAACCTGCTGGCGATCAATCCTGACATCAACGTGGTCTACGCGATCAACGAGCCTGCCGCGGCTGGTGGCTGGGAAGCCATGAAGGCCATGGGCATGAACGCCGATGACATTCTGATCACCGGCGTCGATGGTGGTTGTGCCGGCGTGCGCGACGTCGAAGCCGGCGTGATCGACGCAACGTCTCAGCAGTATCCGCTGAAGATGGCCGCGCTGGGCATCGAGGCGATCGCCAAGTTTGCAGCGGACGGTTCTTTGCCTGAAAACACACCGGGCAAGGCCTTCTTTGACACCGGCGTCGCTCTGATCACCGACAACCCGGTCGAGGGTGTACCATCGATCAGCGTTGCCGAAGGCCTTGAGCTCTGCTGGGGTTGATCGGATTGCGCATTTAAGCGCACACTGAACAATGAAGGGGCGGGCGACGTCGCCCGCCCTTTTTAATAGATGACGCGACGCCTGTAATTGCGCGCCGCGGAGGGGGGACACATGGCTGCAGATACCGACAATTTTGAAAAAGCCGTTGCAGACAAGGTGACAGACAGTGTTGCCGAGTTCGAGCAGCACCAGAAAGGCTTTATTGGCTTTGTGCACGATAACCTGCACAAGTATCCGTTTCTCGTTCCGCTGGTCGTTATCATTTGCGCAGTCATCGTCTTTGGATTGATCAATCCAAATTTCTGGCGGGTCGGAACGCTGTCTCTGATCCTTCAGCAGGTGGGCATTGTCGGCATCCTCGGAATTGCACAGGGGCTTATCATCCTGACCGCCGGAATCGACCTGTCGGTCGGCGCGATCCTTGTCTTTACCACCGTTATCATGGGTAATTTCTCAATGAGATACGGGCTTCCGGCCGAGCTTGCGATCGTGCTCGGGCTTGCCGCAAGTTCGTTCATGGGCTTTGCCAACGGCTGGATGGTGGCACGGCTGAAGCTGCCGCCTTTCATTGTCACGCTTGGCACATGGCAGATTATCCTCGCGGCCAACTACATCTATTCGCGCAACGAGACGATCCGCAGCCAGGACATCGAGGCCGAGGCTCCCTCGCTGCAGTTCTGGGGTGAGATCATCCGCATTGGTGATGCGCGTGTCACCTACGGGGTGATCGCCTTTTTGCTGCTGGTCCTCCTTTTTGCCTATATCCTGTCGAACACGGCATGGGGACGACATGTTTATGCGGTGGGCGATGATAAGGAAGCGGCCGATTTGGCGGGGGTCAACACCG
Organism: Silicimonas sp.; assembly: GCA_013003245.1. GTDB lineage: Bacteria > Pseudomonadota > Alphaproteobacteria > Rhodobacterales > Rhodobacteraceae > JABDJX01. The sequence goes on from JABDJX010000058.1 coordinate 11,662, forward strand.
ACCGCATCCTGATCCAGGTCTATACTGTTGCCGGCCTGCTCTGCGGGATCGCGGCCTGGGTCGCCATCGGACGGTTCGGGGCAATCTCTCCGGGCGCATCAACCGGTGTTCAGGGCAACATCCAGTCGATTACCGCCGTGGTGATCGGGGGAATATCCCTCTTCGGCGGCCGCGGCTCTATCATCGGGATGTTTCTTGGTGCCCTTATCGTTGGCGTCTTTGAAATGGGTCTGAGGCTGGCTGGTGCGGACGCGCAGTGGACCTTCCTGCTGATCGGCGTGCTTATCATCGCCGCTGTGACAGTGGACCAATGGATCAGAAAGGTTTCATCATGACGGACGTCATTCTCACCGGAAAAAATCTTGTCAAACGCTATGGCCGTGTGACCGCGCTGGATCACTGCGATTTTGAGCTTCGGCGCGGAGAGATCCTCGCGGTGATCGGAGACAACGGTGCGGGCAAATCGACCCTGATCAAAGCGCTCTCAGGGGCCATTCAGGCAGACGGAGGCGAGGTTCACCTTGAAGGCGAGAAGGTCGCCTTCGCCAATCCCATCGAGGCGCGCGCGCACGGCATCGAGACGGTGTATCAGACCCTTGCGGTCAGCCCGGCCCTGTCGATTGCCGACAATATCTTCATGGGGCGAGAGCTGCGCAAACCCGGCTTCATGGGCAAGTACCTGCGCAAACTGGATCGTCCGGCAATGGAGAAATTTGCCCGCGAAAAGCTGTCAGAGCTTGGCCTGATGACCATCCAGAACATCAATCAGGCGGTTGAAACGCTTTCGGGTGGTCAGCGCCAGGGCGTTGCTGTGGCCCGTGCCGCTGCGTTTGGATCAAAGGTCATCATCCTTGACGAGCCGACGGCAGCCTTGGGCGTGAAAGAAAGCCGCCGCGTTCTGGAGCTGATCCTTGACGTCAGATCGCGTGGCATTCCGATCATTCTGATCAGCCACAACATGCCGCATGTGTTCGAGGTCGCAGACCGCATCCACGTGCACCGGCTTGGCAAGCGGTTGTGTGTTATCGATCCCAAGGAGCATTCGATGTCCGACGCCGTGGCCTACATGACAGGTGCCAAAGAGCCCGAGCAGCAGGCGGCTTGATTGGCCGGGTGAGGGTAAAATGGATCTGGGGTTAACGGGCAAACTGGCGGTCGTCACAGGTGGCTCCAAGGGCATCGGGCTTGGCATCGCGCGCGCCTTTGCCCGCGAAGGTGCTGATGTGGTGATCACCGCGCGCACCCAAAGCACCGTTGAGTCCGCGGCCAGTGAGATTGCTGCCACGTTTGGCGTCAAAGCCATCGCAGTCGCCTCGGACGTCTCGACTATGGAGGGATGTCAGGCCGTCATTGACGCTGCCGCACAGGCGGGTGGCGCGGATATCTTCGTCTCAAACGCCGGGACCGGATCGAACGAGACGGTGGCCGATGCCCCCGACGAGAAATGGACCGACTTCTGGGATTTGCACGTGATGGCAGCCGTGCGGCTCTCACGCGCTCTGGCCGACCAGATGGAGGCCAAGGGCGGTGGTGCCATGCTGATGAACGCCTCGATTTGCGCCGTGCAACCGCTGTGGTATGAGCCGATCTACAACACCACCAAGGCCGCGCTGCTGATGTTCGGCAAGTGCCTGTCGAGCGAAATGATCAAGCGCAACATCCGCGTCAATACGGTCAATCCGGGCCTGATCAGAACGCCTGACTGGGAAAATACCGCGCGCGAATTGCGTGGCGAGGATTGGGAAAGCTACCTGCAGGAAGTGGCCGACGAACACGCCGACATCAAACGCTTTGGCAGTGTCGAAGAGCTTGCAGATTTCTGCGTTTTCCTGTGCAGCCCGCGCGCCTCCTACTCGGTAGGCTCGGCCTATCATGTCGACGGCGGGATGCTGAAAACCGTCTGAGAAGGGCCGTGCGCAGTGGACAACGCGTCGCAGTCTTACAATACTGAAGCCTGCCCCGGCCCATATATGCAGGACTCACACCATGCTTGATCTTCAGAACCGCACGTCGATTTATCAACCCGAACAGGACGGCCTGATTTTTCCCGAACTGCCTGAGTTCGACACCGTCGAGGCCGAACGCCAGCACAGGAAGGAACGTCTTGTTGCGGCGTGTCGCGCCTTTGCCCTGCAGGGATTTGACTATGGATTTGCAGGCCACCTGACCATTCGCGACCCCGAGCGCCCCGAGCTTTACTGGACCAATCCGATGTGCATCCATTTCGCCAAGGTCAAGCTGTCGAACCTGATCCTTGTCGATCATGCGGGCACCGTTATCGAAGGCAACCACGCGGTGAACCGCGCAGGCTTTGTGCTGCACGCCAATGTCCACGACGCGCACCCCGATATCCTTGCGATGTGCCACGCGCACACAACTTATGGCACGGCATGGTGCGCAACCGGGCTGCCGATTGATCCGATCACGCAAGACGCCTGCGCCTTCTTTGAAGATCACGTTGTGATTGGCGACCAAGCCGGTGCGGTGGCAGTGGAAAACCACGCAGGCTCTGACGTGGCCAAGGCGTTCAAGGGCGTGAAAGCCGCGCTGCACCAGAACCACGGCCTGCTGACAGCCTCGCGGCATTCCATCGAAAGTGCAGCGTTTTGGTTCATCGCACTGGAGCGCTGCTGTCAGCAACAGCTTGATATCGCCGCAAGCGGTATCAAACCCATCCGCATCCCCGATGACCGCGCCCGCTATAGCCGCGAACATGTGGGCAGCGAGTATATCGGGTGGCTGCATTTCCAGACGATCTGGAACCAGTTGGTGATCGATCAGCCCGATATGTTTGACTGATCCGCGCCCGCAATTGGTCGCAAGCCTTTTGCTGCCACCCATTGGTGGACACGGTGTGAAATCGACCCAGATAGTCGGCTATGCAGATCGTCTGGCTGAAACGAGACTTACGTCTTCACGACAACCGTGCCCTTGCACGCGCGGCCCAGCACGGCGATGTGCTGCCGCTTTACGTAGTTGAACCAGAGCTTTGGCGGCAACCCGACCACGCGGGCCGTCACTGGGCATTTGTCAGCGAAAGTCTGAGCGAGTTGCGCGCTGATCTCGCACGCGCAGGCCAGCCCTTGGTGGTGCGCACCGGCGATGTGATTGACGTGTTTGAACAATTGCACGCCGACCACACCCTCAAGGCACTCTGGTCGCATGAAGAAACCGGAAACGACTGGACCTTTCAGCGCGACAAACGCGTCGCTGCGTGGTGCCGGGACAAGGGCATTGTCTGGCACGAGCTGCAAAACCACGGGGTGCAACGGCGCCTGCGCACGCGCGATGGCTGGGCCAAGTCTTGGGATCAGTTCATGGCCGAACCGATAACCAAAGCGCCTGCCATGCGACCCTTGCAGATTGATCCCGGCACCCTGCCCTCGGCGCGCGATCTTGGTCTTGCACCCGATCCCTGCGACTTCCGACAACCCGGCGGACGGCAGGCGGGCACGGACCTGCTCAACACGTTTCTGACCGAGCGCGGCGAGACCAATCGCACAGCGATGTCATCCCCTCTGGCAGGCGCGCACGCCTGTTCGCGGATCTCGCCGCATCTGGCATGGGGCACACTTTCTGTGCGCGAAGCCGCGCAAGCCACGTGGGCGCGTCAACGCGAACTGAAAGCCCAGGGTTGCAACACGAAATGGCGCGCATCGCTGAGATCCTACACCGGGCGGCTGCACTGGCACTGCCACTTCATCCAAAAGCTGGAGGATGAGCCGCGCATCGAGTTTGAAAACCTGCACCGGGGCTACGATGGCATCCGCCCCTCTGCCCCCGATCAGGAACGGCTGACGCCTTGGGCGCGCGGCGAGACCGGGTTGCCCTTTGTTGATGCCTGCATGCGCTCGCTGCGCGCCACCGGCTGGCTGAATTTCCGCATGCGTGCAATGGTCATGGCCACGGCCAGCTATCACCTCTGGCTGGATTGGCGCGCGCCGGGGTTGGAGCTGGCGCGGCTTTTTACCGATTACGAGCCGGGCATTCACTGGAGCCAGACGCAAATGCAATCAGGCACAACCGGCATCAACACGATCCGCATCTACAACCCCGTCAAACAAGGCCATGATCAGGACCCCACAGGCGCGTTCGTGCGCCGCTGGGTGCCCGAACTGGCAGCGATCCCGGACGCGCATCTGCAAGAGCCGTGGACCGCTGAGAACGCGCGCGATGTGCTGGGCAAGGCCTATCCAAACCCGATCATCGACCACCTGAGTGCGGCCAAGCAAGCGCGCCAACGCATCTGGGCGGTGCGCGGCACGGATGCCTTTCGCGCGCAGGCCAACAGCATTCAAGCCAAACACGGCAGTCGCAAAAGCGGCAATCCGAACCGGGGCCGCAGGCCCACCGCGAAAAAGCAGGCGCAGCTTAGCCTGCCACTGGATTAGGACACCCTTATGACACAGACAGACGCCCTTTTGGGGCTTGAGACCCCGTCCGAGACAGTCACGTTCGCGCCAACGCGGGCGGCGGGCCTTGCGCGGCTGGACCAGTTCATCAGCCGCGCAGGAAAGCACTATACCAGTCAGCGCAACTATGACTTCGGGCCCGAGCGACGCAGCAACGTCTCGGCACTGTCGCCGTGGATCCGCCACCGTTTGATCACCGAAGAAGAGGTCTTGAAAGAAACACTTGCGCGCCACGCCCCCTCAACCGCCGAGAAGTTCATTCAAGAGGTGTTCTGGCGGACCTATTTCAAAGGTTGGCTGGAACAGCGCCCAAGTGTCTGGACGGGCTATCTGGAGGGCTTGGACAAAGCCCTGATGAGCCTACAAAAGGACCGCGCTATGGCGGTGGATTATGAGGACGCAATCGAGGGGCGTTCAGGGATCGACGGCTTCGATCAGTGGGCGCGCGAACTGGTGGAAACCGGCTATATGCACAACCACGCGCGCATGTGGTTCGCCTCGATCTGGGTCTTCACGCTGAAGCTGCCGTGGGAGCTTGGCGCGGATTTCTTTCTGCGCCACCTGTTGGATGGTGATCCGGCGTCGAACACGCTGGGCTGGCGATGGATCGCGGGACTGCACACCAAGGGCAAGGCCTATCAGGCGCGGGTGTCAAACATCTCGAAATACACCGAAGGGCGGTTTCGGCCCGAATACCAGCTTGCCAACAGCGTGATCCCGCTGAGCGAGACCGGCGAGCACGCGCGCCGCCCAATCCCGGCGGCAGACGCTGAACCGGATCAGGATTACCTGCTGCTGATAACCGAAGAAGATTGCCGCCCCGAAACGCTGTTCAAAAGCAAACCTGCATCGGTGATGGGGCTGATCGCCACGCAGGAGCGTTCTCCGCTGGACGTCTCGCCGCTGGTCGAAACATTCGCGCAATCAGCCGTTCAGGACGCTGTCAAACGGATGAGCGCAACTGAAGATACTTCAATTACTTCAGATAATTGGGCGCAGAAGATCATCGGAAAAGCGGAAGGCGAAAACCTGAAAAACGTAGTAACCGCCTACGCCCCTGTGGGACCGGTCGCCACGCAAGTTGCAGCGGTAAAACCGGCGCTTGAAGACGCCGGTATCACACTCCACGAGGTGCGGCGCGATTATGATGATCTGGCGTGGCCGCATGCCACCAAAGGTTTTTTCGCGCTCAAGCAGAAAATCCCGAACGTGCTGGAGCAACTCGGCTTGCGTTAATCGAGAAGCGCCTCAATCTCTCGCGTCATTTTCTGCGAAAGCGGCCTGACCGTTGATCCAAACGTCTCGACAACCGATCCGTCCGGGCCGATCAGCACTTTGTTAAAGTTCCAGCTTGGCACAAATCCCGTCTCTTCGCGCACAGAGCGAAAGAAAGGGTGGGCGCCATCGCCTTTGACCGAGGTGATCACCGTCATTGGCATATCGATGCCGTACTGAAGTTCGCAAAACTCTTTCACTTCGGCGTTGGTCGCCAGCTCTTGACGGAAATCATCAGACGGCACCGCCAGAACGACCAGACCCTGATCGCGGTATTGGTCATAAAGGTCCTGCAACGCGCGGTATTGCTTGGTGAAAGCACACTGAGAGGCCGTGTTCACCACAAGCACCGGTTGGCCATCCCACTCAGACAATGACACCGTGCCGCCATCGATGGACCCAAAAGGCGCGTCGCGCTCAACAGCGCTTGCCTGATGAGCTGTTAAGACAAGTCCACAAAATGCTAGAATTCGAAGCATGAAACCTCCAATTTACACTAAGTACGGACAAGCCGCCCGCGTGGATTAGAATCCGTCAGGCATCCCGCTTCATGATCCACTCAACTTCTGGTGCCGCCACGAACCGCCATTTGCGCAAAGGGCCTGCCATCACATTGAGGTAATACATCTCGAACCCGTAAGGGGCACCGCACGGATGATGCCCGCGCGGCACCAACACGACATCGCCGTCACTGACCGCCATCGTCTCATCCAGCGTGCCATCATCGGTGTACACCCGCTGGACGCCAAAGCCGGACGCCGGATTCAGGCGATGGTAGTAGGTCTCCTCCAGATAGGTGATCCGGGGATAGTCGTCTTCATCGTGACGGTGGCTGGGATAGGACGACCAGTGGCCTGCGGGCGTGAACACCTCTGTCACAAGCAGGCTGTCGGCATAATCCTCGGCCTCCATTGCGATATTGTTGATGTGCCGCGTGTTTGTGCCACGGCCGCGTTCGGCCAGGGTGATGCCATCCGGCCCGATCCGGCGCGCTTCGTGACCGCCCGCGCCCGGCGCGGAGCACACCGCCAGCACGCAATCGGTTTCGGCCACCGCCTGCCAGTCAGAGCCGTTGGGCAGATAAAGACAATGCGGCGGCGACTTCTCAAACACATCCATCCGCTCTCCCAGAATGCCCCAGTCCTGCCCTGCCCCGGTGATCGCAGCTTTGCCTTCGACCACGACCAAAATCACTTCGGTGTCGCCTGTCGCCTCGGCGGCCCTATCTCCGGGCCTGAGCCGGTAAAGCGAGAAACCAACGTATCGCCACCCCGCCGTTTCAGGTGTGATCTGGTGCACCTTGCCGCGGGAACCAAAGGGTTTTCTAAGAAGATCGGGCATATCGTGCCTTTCTTGTGAAGCTGCTTTGCCCAACGTCATAGCCGATCAGACTGCGCCTGCATTAGCTTTTTCGCAATCCGTTCAGGGTAGACATCCCAGACGGCTGGGGGTGCAATTCGTGAGGGTTCAACATGTTCAGACACTTTATCTGTGCCATTATAATTGGCGCAGTACCCAGGTTCGGCTTGGCGGACGGTGATTTTGGCACCCGGGAAGAGGCCAAGAGCCTTGCCGAAGCAATGATCAGCATCGTCGACGACACTGGAATAGAAGCTGCCATCAAGGCCATGCACGACGTCGATCAGCCGTTTGTTGCATCGCGCATGGGGGTCAACCTTTTCTCAGGCAGTACGGTGATTGCCGACAATCGCGAGCCTGAAACTATCGCTGCTGACTACTCTGAAATGCCGGACCTTAGCGGAGCACTGGTTTGGCCGATCATCTCTGCCGCAGCCATGGTGGGAGAGGACGCCAACCTCAAATGGTATCACTACGACACGCAAGAAGCGTACGACTACAAATGTTTCTCGAAACGATCTGCCTCTGTTGACGCGACAGTGATGGTCTGTCGCTGACCGGCGCCAAATTTTGCAGCGACCGTGAAACAACAAGCAGATAGTACGATCCTGACACGGGGCCTGCGTCGCGTTCTTTTTGGTGCGACAATCATGGGTATCCTTCTGGCATCATTGCAGATTGTTGCCGTCAGCAAGCTGAAGCACGAAATAGACCAGTGGGCATGGACATCCGAGTTGGACGGGCTGCGCGAACGGTTATTCTTGAAAACCGCAAACCTGCTTGGTGGCAACGCAGATGTGAACATTTCCGAGGTCATCACGTCGTTTGAAAGTTTACAGCGCGCCATAGGCGAAGGCGCGCAGCACAATGAGCAAGAACCGTTCATAAAAGATGTCGCCGCACTTGAGGCCGAGGCCCGCAACCATTTTGTCCGATCAGAAGAAAAACGGGATGTGATTGTTCCTTACCGGGACAAATTCGCCCGCGGTATCGACACATTGCAGTCCATCACCGCCGGGTGGTACAAAGAAATTGGTGTCGAAGAGCAAAACATTTTGCGCGAGTCCAATCTGGTCGATGCGCGGACCCGCGACATTGGCGATCTGCGCGTAGCACTCACGTCAGCCTTGATTAACGCACAACTCTTGCAACAACAGATTGTCGCCATCGACCGACTGAGTAAGACTTCTCCCGCGGAAATAACGCTTTCCTCAATCGACACGTTGGACATAAGCGGCATTCCCACGGTCTGTGCCGCGCAGGAAAAAGAGATAGGCGGCAGGCTTTGCTCACCCAGTATTGCCCGCGTCCGAACAGCCGTGACGCAACTTAAACAAGCCGAACCGGCTGCGATATCCACAAATGTAAGACTTTCTCTTCTTGGGCTGGAAGGTTACATTCGCGCGGGGCAAGGACGTTTGAAGGCACTGGCCGAAGAAAACAGAAACGCCGTCAACAGAACCCGGCTCGTGCGCCAGCGGCTGTCTGCGGTCAATGACCTAAGCACGTCGTTGAACAGGGTTAATCTCTTTCTTCAGGAACTTCAGACACAGTTGGAACTCCCGACACCAACCGCCGCCAGTCTTGTGATCGCCGATCGCCAAATTCAGTATCATATTTCGCAAATCCGCATCCGCATGTCCGGCCTGCTTGGTCTGTCACCCGTTTTGCACGGCGATCCCGACGTCATATCAACGGCGACCGCGACCATGGCGGACAGTTGGACATCGATCCGACAGTCAACCCAAGAACGGATTGCTCTGCTGACCGCCTTCGAACGCACCATGGGGACTCTGTCGACAAAAATTACCGAACACGCCGAACTGGTCCGTAACGAAACAACTCTTTGGGTGAACGTTTACGTTTCAAATTTCGTTGTGCTGGCGGGGCTTTTTTCCGCATCCGTCATGGGCCTGATCTGGCTGGCACGGCGCCGCCTTGTGACCCCTCTGGCGCAAGTAACCGGAACCATCATCGGCTTGGCGCGCGGTGATCTTGACAGGGCCGTCGTGCTGTCCGAACGCTCTTTTGGGTTCGACACGCTTGGCAATGCACTCGAACAACTGCGCCTTGAAATGAACGAGCGTCAGCAACTTTCTGAACGCAATAAACAGCAGCAGCAGATCATTGAATCCAACCTCGCAGATATCAGACGAACCAGTGATGAGATGGAATGGATGGCGATGCACGATCCGCTGACCGGGCTGGGCAATCGCAGACAGGCTGATCTGGATCTGGAGGAGCTGACCAGGAAAAACACAGCAGGCAGGCAAGATTTCTGTGTCATGCAGATCGACATCGACCGCTTCAAAGCAGTAAACGACGCCCTGGGACATACAGCCGGTGATTATGTCTTAAGCACCGTTTCGGTTATCCTTTTGACAAACGTCGCACCCCAGGCAAGATGCTATCGCACCGGCGGCGACGAATTCCTGCTTATCTGGTCCGACAAGATCACCAAAGAGCAAGCATCATCGATAGCACAGTCCCTGATCTCTCAGATCAAAGAGCCAATCGAATTTGACGGCCAACAGTGCAACGTCGGGGCCAGCATCGGAATTGCCTACGGGAGCGACACTGACTTTGTCGCGTCGCGTGCCGTCATCAATGCCGATCTTGCCCTTTATGAAGTCAAACGTGCAGGGCGCGATGGGTTCAAATTTTTTACCGAAGAACTCGCATCACTTTCGCTCCGGCAAAAGGACCTCTCAGACCGGCTTGTCATCGCGATTGAACAAGAACTCTTCCAGCCCTATTACCAGCCGCAATTTTACGCCCAAACCCGCAAACTGCGCGGTGTCGAGGTTCTGTGCAGATGGAACGATGACGTTTTGGGATGGATTTCTCCCGGCGAATTTCTGACCCTTGCTGAAGACCTCAATGTCGTAGCCAAAATCGACGAGATCCTTTTCGAGAAGGTCGCACATGATCTGCGCGCACTTGCGAAAACTGCAGATCCGGTGCCACGTGTAAGCTTCAACATCACCGTCGATCGGTTGCTTCAACATGGTCTGGCGCAGGAATTGATCGCCAAGATAGGGGATCATACAAAAATCGCGTTAGAGCTTTTGGAATCAACATCTCTGGACAACCCCACCGACACTTTCAATCACGCCATCGACGATTTCAAAGAACACGGTATCGAGATTGAGATTGATGATTTTGGCAGCGACCGTGCGTCACTCGCTGGATTGATGGCGGTACACCCGCAAGCGATGAAGATCGACCGCAGCATTGTTATCCCCATCATAAACTCCCAACGCCATACAGACTTAGTAAAGAAAATCATAGATATAGGCATTGCTCTTAATGTCGAGGTTGTAGCAGAGGGTGTAGAAACAGAAGACCACGCACAACAATTGAGCGCGCTTGGGTGCCATGTGCTACAGGGGTTTGGTCTGGCCAAACCGATGCCGTTTGAAGACCTTGTCGCGTTCTGCAATCTCAACACGACCAACAAAAACGACCCGCCAGCGGTGGCCTGAACACACCATCACAGTGCCGTGCTGGCCGTCAACTCATCAAGGGAAAGGCTCTCTTTGCGTCCCCGCAGTTTGACCGCGCCGCGCTCCATGACGACAAAGGCATCACCAAGGTCATAGGCAAAGCTCAGGTATTGCTCGACCAGAACAATCGCGATGGTCCCGCGTTCTTTCAGGATGCGAATGGTTTCGCCAATTTGCTGGATGACATTGGGCTGAATACCTTCGGTCGGTTCATCCAAAAGCAAAACCTTGGGGCCTGCAACAAGCGCGCGCGCGATGGCCAGTTGCTGTTGCTGGCCGCCCGAAAGATCACCGCCCCGCCGGTTCAGAAACGTCTTGAGGATCGGGAACAGCTCAAAAACCTCGCCCGGCACCTCGCGTTGGGCGCGCGGAAGACACGCATACCCGGTTTCAAGGTTTTCGCGCACCGTCAAAAACGGAAATATCTCGCGCCCCTGCGGCACATAGGCCACGCCGCGGCGCGCCAGATCAAACGCTTTCAGTGACCCGATTTTCTGCCCCTCCAGCGTATATTCACCGCGCGATCTGGGATGCGTTCCCGAAAGCGCCTTCAGAAGAGAGGTTTTGCCAACGCCGTTGGTGCCCATCACGCAGGTCACCTCGCCCTCGGCGGCGGCAAAATCGACACCATTCAAAATCTGGCTGCCGCCATAGTGCAGCGTCAGCCCTTCGATGCTCAGGAAATCATCGGCCAAGATACACCTCGATCACGTCCTTGTTCTGTGTCACATGGTCAAGCGAGCCTTCGGCCAGAACTGACCCTTCGTGCAAAACGGTGACTTTGCACTCAAGCCGCCGGACGAACTCCATATCGTGCTCAACCACGACCACGGCGCGCGACTTCGCAGCCTCTTTCAGGATCTCCGTCGTCTTTTCACGCTCTGCCGTCGTCATGCCCGCAGCGGGCTCATCCACCAAAAGAAGTTGTGGCTCTTGCGCCAGCAGCATGCCGATCTCCAGCCACTGCTTTTGCCCGTGCGACAACTCTCCTGCTTTGCGCACCAATTGCGGCCCTAAACCAATCACCTCAGCCAGCTCTGCCACCCGCTCGAAATCTGCACGGCCAGGCTTGAAAAACAACACAGCCAGCGGCGCGCGCTCTTTTTTCAGCGCCATCATCAGGTTATCGCGCACCGACTGGTCCTCAAAAACCGTGGGCCGCTGAAACTTGCGCCCGACACCCGCCACGGCAATGGCACTTTCGGATTTGCCCAGCAGCGACACCGGTGGCTCGCCCCATTGTACCCGCCCCTCATCGGGCCGCGTCTTGCCGGTCACCACATCCATAAAGGTGGTCTTGCCCGCCCCATTGGGCCCAATGACCGCGCGCAATTCTGCCTTGTTGATACTGAACGACAGGTTGTTCAGTGCCTTGAACCCGTCAAAGCTGACCGACACGCCAGAGACTTCCAAAAGCGCGCTCATCCCTCCGCCTCGCGTTCGCGCAACGATCCCTGATCCGGGCCAAGGTCCTGCCCATGCCGGTCAGGCGACCGCTTGGCGGTGACAAAATCAAACAGCCCGCCAATGCCCTTGGGCGCAAAAAGCGTGACAGCCACAAACGACAGCCCCAAAAGCACCGTCCACCAATCGACCCACTGGATACGAAATGGCCCAAGCGCCAGATCGGGCGCCTGCCCGCCCGTGAACCACGTCGACAAAAGCGAGACGAACGCCGCCCCGATCACCGCGCCATAAAGCCGCCCGCGCCCACCGATCGCAACCCAGACCGCCAGATAGATCGAGGCAATCGGCGCAAGCTCGGCGGGGTTTATGATGCCCGCCTGCGGATAATAGAGCGCGCCTGCGATCCCGGCCAAAATCGCCGAGACGGTAAACACACACAGCTTGAACGCCTCAACCGGATAGCCCAGAAACCGCACCCGCGCCTCGTCATCGCGAATGCCGCGCAGGACCGAGCCGAACTTGCCCGACACCATCCATGTCGCCAGAACATAGCTTATCCCAAGCGCTGCGGCAGACGCCCACAAGAACCACACCGAAATCACCGCCTGAGATGTGGCCTCCAGCCCCGGCAGGTTCTGCAGCCCCGACAGCCCGTTGTTGCCGCGCAAGCCGCTGTCATTTTGAAACAGATAAAGCGACAAGGCCAGCGTCATCGCCTGCGTCAGGATCGACAAGTACACCCCCGTCACCCGGCTGCGAAACGCAAGCCATCCAAACACCAGTGCCAGCAGCCCCGGCACCATAACAACAGCGGCCAGTTGCAGCGGCAGCGAATGGGCAAAGGCCCAGATCGGCGGAAATTCCGAGGCGCCCACGACGCCAAAGATCTGGCCTGCAATCCCGCTCGATATCTCCTCTGGCGTCGGTGGCAGGCCAGCAGCAGCCAGACTGTCCACAACGATCAGCCGCGTGCGTTCGTACATAAGCCACATGCCGATCGCATAGCCACCAAGACCGAAAAACGCCATGTGCCCAAGCGACAGGATCCCGCAATACCCCCAGACAAGGTCCATCGCGAGGGCCACCAGACATAAACACAAGGTCTTGCCCAGCGTCTTGACAAAGCTGGTCGACACCACCCCGATCCCAAAGCCTTCCGACAGGATCGTCACGCCTAGGGTAAACAGCGCCAGACAGGCCAGAAAGATCAGCACCGAAGGGTAGCGGACCACAAACGGCGTGCGCCGAGCCGTGCCGAAAGCCGCATCCGTCATGGCTGCTCTTTCTTTTTGGGAAAAATATCCTGGGGGGTCCGGGGGGCAAAGCCCCCCGGCGGGGCGATGCCGCAGGCAGCGCAATCCATCCTCAAGCCTCCGCCGCCCGTCCTTTAAGCGCGATGATGCCGCGCGGCCGGAACTGAATAAAGAGGATGATGAACAGGATCATGTATGTCTGGGCCGCCAGCGTGTTCGACGGGTTCAGCCACTCGATCCCCTTTTGCAGCGAGCCAACCATGGTCGCCCCCAAAAGCGTGCCCCAGATATTGCCTACTCCGCCGACAACGACCGTCATGAACGACTGCACGATATAATCCGCCCCCATCTCAGAGGTGACCTTGGCATAAAGCCCGATGGCCACGCCCGCGATGCCTGCAATGCCCGACCCAAAACCGAAGGTCAGCATATTGATCTTGTCGGGGTTGATCCCCATTGATGCTGCCATGCGCGGGTTTTGCGTCACTGCCCGCACCTCAAGCCCAAGCCGCGTGCGGTTCATCACGAAAAGAAACAGCACAAGGAACAACAGCGCCAACACGAAAATCGCAATGCGGATATAACTGATCGACACGATATCATTGATCACCAGCGAGCCGTCCAGCCAGTCAGGCGAGGTCAGGGGCCGCGCCTGCGTGCCAAAGATGTTCTTGGCGATCTGCTGCAGAGCAATCGAGATGCCAAAGGTCGCCAAAAGCGTCTCAAGCGGGCGGTGATAAAGCCAGCGGATCACCAGCCGTTCCATCGCCACCCCTGCCCCGAAGGTCACGGCAAACGCCAAAGGCAGGGCGACCAAAATCGCAATCGTGTAATCGGGGATCACCAGTTGCACCACGTATCCGGTATAGGCCCCCATCATGATGAACTCACCATGCGCCATGTTGATCACGCCCATCACGCCAAAGGTGATGGCAAGGCCGATGGCGGCCAGAAAATAGATCGACGCCAGAGACAGCGCATCAAGGCCCAGATCAACCGCCTGGTTGACGGCGGTCGAGGTTTCGATACTTGCCAGCGCCTGCGCTGCCGCCATGGCCACGGCGGGGGGTGCCCCGACAAAGCGTTCATAGAACACATACTCGGCCAAAATCTCGTCAACCTGCGCTTCGGTCGCCACGGCTTCGACCACGCCCTCGCGCGCCAGCTCTGCATAGGCAAGATCACGCGCGGCTTCGGTGTTCAGGTCGGCCACTTCTATGCCGCCGACAAACCCGTCAGACAGATTGTCGATCAGGGCCGTGCGCTTGTCGTCGCGGCTGATCCGCGGCGGTGCCAGATCCGAGCTCACCAAAAGGTCATAAGCGTCCTCGCGTGACAAAGCCTCCGAGCCCAGGATCACCTGCCCGCGAATGTCGTCACCTTCCGGCATGGCCTCAGCCACTTCCAGACGCGTCGCGACCAGCGGCGTCAGCGCTGCGCGATAATCAACGCTCAGATCGCCATCGAATCCTTCGATGGCCGCAATCCGCTCGGCATCGTCTTCGTCAAAGCGGATTGTCAAAAGCCGCTCCAGCCGCTCCTTGCGCGCTTTCAGATCAGGATCGGTTTCGCCCTCAATCGCTCCGCGCAGCGCTGTCAGATGCGAGGCTTCCGCATCGCGCGAGATTGCATCCAAGGCGCGCGCGCGCGCCACAGGATTGGGATCATTGAGCTGAAACTGCACCAGTGCAGCCCCGATCATGCCGCGAATGCCGCTATTGGGTTTGAGCTGTTTGAAGTCACGCGCGACGAACGTGCCCAGATCGGCACCGCCCGCAAAATCGTAGGCCTGCAAATCCTTGCCCGACGTCTCGCCGTAGACAAAAAGCCCGGTCTCTTTTGACACCCACATCTCTTTGTTCTGCCAGCGGTTCAGAACACCGCGCGCCTCTGGCAAGCCGCTGCTCGCCAGCGCATCAATTGCGGGGCCGATGGTCCGGCGCGAGCTTTTGGCGATGATCTCGCCGTGCTCTTGCAGCAACTGCTGGATCGGCGCGTCTGCGGTCTGTGCCACAAGTGGCTGCGCGATGACCGACACAAGCACCGATAAAATACCGATGGAATATCGATGGAATACCGACATGGATTTTGGATGCCCCCTGATGCTTCGGAGGGCGCACACCGCCCCCCGAATTCGCTTGATCATCAGTCTTAGTAGTTCGACTTGATCTGAACGCAGCTTGAGGTCTCGGTGTTGTACATCCCGCACTCAAGCTCGGCCCAGTCGGATTTCAGAACCGCCGATTCAGGCAGAAAATCTGTCCACGCATCGCCCGGCACTTCTTCGGTCTGGCTGATGATGTCAAACTGACCATCGTCCTGAATTTCGCCGATCAAAACCGGCTTCGCCAGATGGTGGTTCGGCAGCATAACAGCCGTGCCGCCGGTCAGGTTCGGAAACTCCTGTCCGTACATCGCCGTGCGCACCGCATCCACATCCGTGGTGCCAGCCGCGGTTGCCGCATTCACCCACATGTTAAAGCCGATGTAATGCGCTTCCATCGGATCGTTGGTCACACGCTCTTCACCCATCCGGGCTTTCCACGCTGCAACCCACTCGGCGTTGGCATCAGTGTCAGCCGACTGGAAATAGTTCCAAGCCGCAAGGTGGCCCACAAGGTTCGAGGTATCCAGACCTGAAAGCTCTTCTTCACCGACCGAGAACGCAACAACCGGAATGTCATCAGCCGAAATTCCAGCCGCTGCCAGTTCCTTGTAGAAACCCACGTTCGCATCACCGTTGATCGTCGAGATCACGCCGACCTTTTTGCCATCAGCACCAAGGGCCACAACGTCAGAGACGATCTTGGACCAGTCGGAGTGACCAAACGGCGTGTAGTTCACAAAGATATCCTCGGACGCGATCCCCTTTTGCTGAAGATAGCTTTCAAGGATGTTGTTGGTCGTGCGCGGATAGACATAGTCGGTGCCCAGAAGCGCAAACTTCTCAACTCCAAGCTCTTCAAGGAAATAATCCGTCGCAGGAATCGCCTGCTGGTTGGGAGCAGCGCCGGTGTAAAAGACGTTCTTTGACGACTCTTCGCCCTCGTACTGCACCGGATAGAACAGAAGACCGTTGAGTTCCTCGATCACCGGCAGCACCGATTTGCGCGACACCGACGTCCAGTTGCCAAAGATCACATCAACCTCGTGCACCGACATCAGTTCGCGGGCTTTTTCAGCAAAGAGCGGCCAGTCAGAGGCCGGATCAACGACCACCGCTTCCAATTCGCACCCCAAAACACCGCCAGCGGTGTTTTGCTGTTCGATCAGCATTTCCATCGTGTCTTTCAACGTGGTTTCCGAGATGGCCATGGTTCCCGAGAGCGAGTGCAAAACGCCGACCTTGATCGGACAGTCCTGCGCCATTGCCGGCAGCATCGAGCCGATCAGAATGGCCGCTGCTGAGCTTATGAGTTTTTTCGACATTGCGTATTCCCTTTGGACACACGCGCAGGGCTGATTGCTTTCAGGGGTTGATTGCCCCATACGCGCCCCACGCAATCACATTGCGGAGTGCGGTGGTGTTTGGAATTGCAAGGCCAGCACCATCGCACGTTCATCGGGATGCAGACATCCCGCGGCAGTGGTTCCACAGATCCCGGGGGAACTTCGAGATCAGCAGACCTTCCAAAGGCGCCGTTGGGGCTCAACGATTGATAATTGAGCAACTGAAAGACATGTCGCCTGTTTTTTGAGCGACTTCGCTGTGCTCAAATATGCATCAGCTGTCCAGCAGAAATCCCGCACAGTAGCTGATTTCAGACTGCGCGCGGCGCAAGGCCCATGCAGACCGGTCCGCATCCTGCGAGAAAAGCGCCTGGCTCAAAAGCCCCGCGTGTGCAACTTTCGCCTGAATGCGCAGGTTCAGCATGTCGGGCCGCGCGTCCGGCGGCACGGTGGCGTCCAGCAAATCGATGAACTGCAACCGGCGATGCTCAATCTCGGCAGTGCGCGTGTCGTTGATAAGCCATGCGTGCTCAAGCTCGGCCGAGAACCGCCCCGTGCAAGAGGCAAAGGTCGCGATCAAGGGTGTGTCCATCGCCCGCAACGGCTGCGACAGAACCAAAAGCGCGACGAAAACTGTTTTCAAACCGCTCATGATTTAATCAAACCGGTTCGAAAAGCAGCAATCAAGCTTTCAGCGGTGTCGTAGTGAACATGGGCTTAAGACGCCAAGCCGCTGTCACCCGATCACCACGATTATCAGGCAGCAATGTGTCAAAAGTAGAGATATGCGCGATCTTCGGGCATCAGCCCAAGCGATAAGCAGCCGTTGTCAGGTGCTCGGACGCTCGGCCCACCCGGCAAAAATCTTCTCCAGCCAGACAACAATGTAATAAAGCACGATCCCCAGCGCGGCCAAGGCAATCAGCACGGCAAACATCAACGGATAGTCCGAATTGGTCTTCCCGCTGTCGAAAAGTGCGCCAAGTCCGCGCCCGTGCGGGCTGACGATCTCCATCAGATTGGTGCCGATAAAGGCCAGCGTCACCGCAACCTTCAGCGCACCGAAAAACTCCGGCAGCGTCTTGGGCAAGGCGATCTTCCAGAAAATCGTCGATTGCGACGCTCCAAGAGACCGCAGGATGTCGCGATACTCTGGCTCAAGCGTGGAAAGCCCGATTGAGACGGAAACCGCGATGGGAAAAAACGAGATCATGAAGGCAATGAGCACCGTGTTGAAGTCATGCGCGCCGACAAACAAAAGCGCCACAATCGGCACGACAGTCGCTTTCGGGATGGCATTAAAGCCCACCAGCAACGGATAAAGCGCGTCGCGCATGGTGCGCGAAAATCCCATCACCATGCCAAGAAATACGCCAAAGGCGATGGCCAGAAGCAGCCCCAGCACCGTGCGCCAAAGCGTTTGCCAGCCCATCACGAAAAACAGGTTCCAATACTTGGCATAGGCCGCAGGCAAATCCGACGGCGACGCCATGATATAGTTCGGCCACCCATTGGCCCAGACGATCAACTCCCACAGTACCAGGAACACCACCATCGCAATCAAAGGCACAGCAATCTTGCGCAGCATCAGGCAGCCTCCCCGGCGGGCGCACGGCCCTGGGCAATCTCGATCTGGTGGCGCAGGATGTTCAGCCGTTCCGCCGCCTCAGGCGTATAAAGATCATCCAAAGTGCCCGTTCGGTCGGCGGGAATATCCATCACATACTGCGTGCGTGCAGGCCGCCCCGACAGCACGATCACCTGATCGGCCAGAAAAATCGACTCGCGCAGATCATGGGTGATCAGCACACCGGTGAAAGGCTCTTCTTCCTTCACCTTCAGCATCGTCTGCCAAAGGTCTTCGCGCGTAAACGCATCAAGCGCACCAAACGGCTCGTCCAAAATCAACACCTCGGGCTTGTGCACCAAAGACCGGCACAGCGAGGCACGCTGGCGCATGCCTCCCGACAGCTCCGAGGGACGCTTGTCCTCAAACCCCTCCAGCCCGACAAGTGCGAGAAGCTGTCGCGCCCGCTCTTCCTGCTGGGCTGCAGACATGCCTGTCTTCACGATCTCCAAAGGCAGCATGACGTTTTTCAAAATCGTCCGCCATTCCAGCAAAACCGGGTTCTGAAACGCCATGCCCACGGTCGCACGCGGCCCTTTGACCCGCTCGCCGTGCAGCCACACCTCGCCTTCATCGGGCTTCATCAACCCCGCAACAAGCCGCGTCAGCGTTGACTTGCCGCACCCAGAAGGACCGACAACAGCCACAAAACCGCCTTCCGGCACGGCCACCTCCAGTCCATCCAGAACAGGCAAAGGGCCACTGGCGGTCTGGTACGCATGGCGAACCGCCTTGATCTCTATGAGGTGCTCACTCATTGGACTTCTTCTTGGGTCAAATACTCTGGAGGGGGTCCGGGGG
>JABDJX010000089.1 GCA_013003245.1 Silicimonas sp.
CTGCCAGCGTCCGCTCGCTGACATGCACCACATACCCCACGCCACCGACATCGATCAGCACATGATCGGTGCCGCGCGCATCGATGCGTCCCGAGAGTTTTCCAATCATGCCAGCGCCGTCCGCATCCGCGCCGCACTCTGGCGCATGTGTGCGTGACAAATGGCAATCGCCAACGCGTCAGCCGCATCGGCCCCGGCAATCTCGACCCCCGGCAATTGCATGCGTACCATATGCTCCACCTGCCGCTTGTCGGCATGCCCTACACCAACGACCGCTTTTTTCACCGCATTGGGCGCGTACTCTCCAACCTCAATGCCCGCGCGTGCTGGCACCAACATTGCAATCCCGCGCGCCTGGCCCAGTTTCAAGGTGCCAGCCCCATCCTTGTTGACAAATGTCTGCTCTACCGCTGCGGCATCCGGCGCAAAAGTCTCCCAAATGGAGGTAAGCTCATCAAAAAGCGCAACCAACCGCGGCCCCAAAGGCCCCGTCGCCGTGTGACAAATCCCATTGGCCACATGCACCAGCTTTGAGCCAGACACATCGACAACACCCCACCCCAAAGCACGAAGCCCCGGATCCAATCCCATCACACGCATGTCGTCTCCACCGCAGATCGCATAAAACTCACTTCCAGAGAGACACGCTCCGGTCTTCTGAGTAGGAACGCAAATTCTGCGTCCAAGAATTGGGTACCAACTGACTTGCCCATATTTGCTCCCAGCGGATGCGCTGCTCGACACCACTTTATAAGAGCGCTCCGAGCCTTTTTAACGGCTTTTGCAACGCCTTTTTCCGCAGTAGCACGAAACGCGAACATCTTCCAAGAATTTAAATGTCCTGCCAAACAAGCCCCATATTTCGACGAACCTTCAAGTGGGCATCAATTTGCGACTCTAAGGAGTTCAAAATCGACATGCAGAACTGATATTTTCTGTTTTAAAGCAGTAATTTACCTTACGTTAATAAGCCATGCGCACTGGTCATATCGGGCATGCGGCGACTGGTCTTGTAGTGGACACAATCGCCTTCTAGATGCGCCTCATCGAACACACCTTGAACTATAGGAATACGCAAATGGCTTACACATCCTACGCAAATGACCGGTCCGCCAGCGCGATGACCGGCGCCCAAGACCTCTTCGCTCAAATGGTTGCTTATGTGGTCAACTGGAACCAGGCACGCCGCACGCGTGCGGCGTTACAGAAACTGTCTGATCATGAGCTGGAAGACATTGGTCTGTCGCGCGGCGACATTGACCAGATCGCTTCCAAAGGACGCATCTGAGACTTCGCTCAAAACGCGAAAAAGGCCGTGTCCACCGACACGGCCTTTTTTGTGCGACCTTTCCATGTGCCGAAAGCCTTCGACAAAATTCTATCGCACGAGGGAAACGACCTGGCTTGATATCCAAAGTGTGAGCGGATCAGGTGACATCACCCAAGCGCCCGCCTGCTCAACAACCGAACCCGCCTTCAACGCATTCACGCGATCCTCGTAAGCACCTGCACCCAATTGGGCATGCAAGACACCTTTGAAAACAAACATGACGGTCAACAGGATAACCAACCCGCGGATTGTTCCGCGACGGCTGCGGCGCTGAGGTTTGGCGACAACCAAACCATCAGGGTTCACGGACGTGACATAGCCTTGCGACAATTTTGAGTGTCGCTTGCTAATGCGGCGCATACGCCGATCAAATTCATCAAACTGCGAAGCAGACATTTTGGCAGCCTCCTAGGCACCGGGGAAGTTCCGGAGACGTCAACTGTCCGAAGAAAATGTGGCAGCATTAAGGCGTAAGTCCTTAAAAAGGCTGCAATTCGCTAGGATTTTAAGAATTTCGCCGCAATGTAAGCGCCGTCCACTCAACAATATCCGCGCGATACTCAAGATTAAAGCCCAAATGTGTATAGTGAGCTACGATCTCGTCTGCCTGCGTCACAAGCAACCCGCTGAGAATGGCAACACCATCCGGTGCGGTCACACGGGCTATGTCAGGTGCCAGCGAGAGCAAGGGCCCTTTGAGTATATTGGCAAAAACCAAATCAAACGGACCGCTAAGCGCCGCATTATCGGTTCCAACCGCTTCCAATGCCTCTACACGGCCTTCCAAGTCATTGGCTGCAAGATTGACGCGCGCCACGTCCACCGCCACCGGATCTATGTCGGAGGCTATCACTTCTGCCGCAGGCCAGATGCGTGCGGCAGCCATGCCAAGAACTGCTGTACCGCACCCGATGTCAGCAACCGTTCTGGCCGTAAAACCCTGATCCACCAGCCGGTCCAATGCGCGCAAGCACCCAAGCGTCGTGCCATGGTGTCCGGTTCCAAAGGCCATCGCCGCTTCGATCAAGAGAGCAATACTGCCGTCGGGCACACGGGCCGCATCGTGGCTACCATGGACGAAAAACCGCCCCGCCTCGACAGGGGGCAACTCCCGGCGCACATGCGCCACCCAGTCGGTGTCCGGGACTTCCGAAATGACAAATTCCGCAGCACCATGCGCTGCGGCCAAAAGTGCCAAGGCGATCTCATCAGGGCGATCAACGAAATAGGCTCCAACTTCCCACGTCTTTGACCCGTCTTCTACTTCAAAGACGCCCACGCCCGTTGGTGCAGGGTCAAGCCTTTCAAGCGCTTCTCCCAATCCACCTGCACGGCTTTGATCACCAAGTGTTGTCAGCGCTGTCCATGTTTTCATCCCCCGCGCCTACCGCGCAGGCAAGGCCGGTTCAACCTTCATCGGTCCAAAAATATGGCGGGGGTGCGGGGGCAGAGCCCCCGCGGGTCGACGCCGACAGGCGTCGAAATCTCAGGCAGTCACGCCCGTCCCAATAGGACAGGTCACACCGGTGCCGCCAATCCCGCAATACCCTGCCGGGTTCTTCGCCAGATACTGCTGATGATAGTCTTCGGCAAAATAAAACATCGGCGCAGGCACGATCTCTGATGTGATCGCCCCAAAGCCGCGCGCCTCCAAACGCTCGGCGAACATATCGCGCGCAGCCTCGGCAGCCACTTTCTGGGCGTCCGTCGTCACATAGATGCCCGAGCGATACTGCGTTCCCACGTCATTGCCTTGCCGCATGCCTTGGGTCGGATCATGTCCTTCCCAAAAGACGCGCAACAAATCGTCATACGAAACAACACTTGGGTCATAAACCACGCGCACCACCTCGTTGTGGCCTGTCTGGCCCGAGCACACTTCCTGATAGGTCGGGTTTTCCGTGAAACCACCCGCATAACCCACCATGGTCAGGTAAACCCCGTCAAGCTTCCAAAACATCCGCTCAACGCCCCAGAAACAGCCCATGCCAAAGATCGCCACCTCAAAACCCTCAGGCACGTCCAAGCTCAGGGGGCGACCGTTCACATAATGGGTTTCTGCCGTTGCAATGGGCTCGGCTCTGCCAGGGATTGCCCTGTCGGGCTCAACCATTTCAGCTTTCTTGAATAATCCAAACATCCGCGCCTCCTATTAACCTCACGGAGATATAGGGTCGCCGCGCCCGATTTTCTACTCTGCCGGTGTGGCAAGGCCGCGCGTGAAAATCGTTTCGCGTCCGCGCATCGGGTGACGTGGGATCATCAGCGCCAAAACCAGAGAGATCGAAGCCATGGCGGCGGCCACGCCAAAGACTGCGCCAGGTGAGACGATCCAAAGATAGCCCAAAAGTGCAGGCAAAAAGACCGCCGAGATATGGTTGATCGTAAAAGCCACCGCGGCGGTAGGCGCGATATCACCAGGGTCCGCGATTTTTTGGAAGTAGGTCTTAAGCGCGAAAGCCAGCGCAAAAAACAAATGGTCCAGCACATAAAGCGTCGCGGCCAAAATCACACCCCATCCAAAGAAATAGATGCCACCATAGGCAAGAAATACACCAATCAAGCCAACATATTCAAAGACCAGTGCGTTGCGCTCCCCAAAGCGCGCAACCGCGCGCCCCATCACTGGAGCGAACGCCATGTTGGCCAGAAAATTGATCAGAAACAGGGCTGTGAGTTCGTGCACTTCGAACCCAAACTTCTCAACCATCATGAATGCAGCAAAGACGACAAAGACTTGCCGCCGTCCACCAGACATGAATTGAAGCGCATAATAAAGCCAGTACCGGCGACGCAGGATCAGCTTTTTCAGTTGCGGCTCTGACGCTTCTATTTGCGGGAAGGCGGCCATACAATAAAGCGCAATCGCCGCGCAGGCCCCGCCCGCAATAATGTAGACGGTGTTGTAGCTCAGGTTGAAAAGATCCCACGTCGCAACGAGCAATCCATAAGACAACAATGACGCACCTGACCCGATTGCCACGATCCACCCGAGTAGTTGTGGCGCCCGGTCTTTGGGCAGCCACTGCAACTGCAGCGACTGATTGACAGTCTCAAAATAGTGAAACCCAAACGATGACATCATGGTAACAAAGAGAAGCCCGCCGAAAGTCGGAAACCACGCGGTCACCGCTGTTGCAATGCCCAGCATCAAAAGCGACACCAGACCGAGCACCTGCTCACGCATGGCAAGAAGAAGCGCGATCACACCCACTGCCAGAAATCCGGGAATTTCGCGAACAGTGTGCAGCCAGCCAATTTCGACGCCGGTGAACCCTGCACGCTCAATAACAAAATTGTTCAAAAGTGCCGACCACGTCGCAAAAGCAAGCGGCATCGCCGCCGCCATTAAGAACAAAAGCGTCGTCGGTCTGCGCCACAACGGACCTGCGCGCGCGTCATCTAAGGATTGGATCCGCATATGAATGGCCTGTACGCCCAATTCGCCGAATTGCCCAGATCATAGACAGAGGTTCTTAATCCATTGGCGTCATACAGAAGCCATGTTGCGAGTGCTTTTCTGTTTGATGATCGCGGCTGGTCCGGTTTTTGCCGGACCAGACCGTGTTGCGATCCATTTAGGGTCGCATCATGCTGGCGCCACCACTGAATTTGAGGAGATGAACCCCGGCCTTTTCCTCAGTTGGGATCGACCGCACGGCGTCACGGTCACTGTCGGGGCCTTCCGCAATTCTTACGGGCGCGGGTCGGTTGCAGCAACAATCGCAAAAACCGTTTTTGAAAGAAACCAGACGTCTGCCGCGGTGTTCACCGGTCTGGCGCACTACCCCGGCAATGGTTCTGATATCCGCCATGCCGTCGGCGATGTTGTGCCCCTGGCTGGGGTGCAACTGCGTTATCGGCATGTGTTCATGAACATCATGCCGGGGGATGGTGACACCGTTGATGCGATCTTCAGTTTCGGTGTCACCTTGCCGCTTGGTAATCAATAAAGCCGACGCACAGGCATGCCCTGGTCAGGCAAATTATGCTTGGTACCTTCGAAGTGCGCCTCTGAAGGGGGATCAAGATACTCGGGCGCATTCAGTGATGCGGCCAGGATCACCAGCAAAAGCGCTGCACTTGCGCCCGCAAGAAGTGAAGTGACTTCACGACTAAGAGGAGTTCTTTTTGTTTGGGGTGATACGTTGGTGACGGACAAAGTGGACATTGGTTGCTCCTTGAATGGAAGGCGTTGATGCGCCCTGAGACACCAAATTAAGTGAATCCCACTTGTAAGAAAAATGAATAGTTTTGACGCAATTGATCAGAATAACTGATAGATTATAAAAAGCTTTGTGGATCGATATCCACCGACAGCCGCAAATTGGCGGGGAGCCGAATTTGTGCAATCCATGCAGAGATCGCAGGCTGCAAAGGGGCGGTTTTGTCGGCTTTGATCAAAAGCCTGACCCGATGCCGGCCACGCACGCGCGCAATCGGAGCGGCGGCAGGGCCAAAGACCTGGGCTCCGATGCGGCGCAAGGGCTCAGATCGCGCGGCCAGCGCTTTGCCCACGTCGAAAACCGCCTGCACGTCCGGCGACGACAAAACAATTCCTGCCATGCGCCCGTAGGGCGGCACTCCTGCATGGCGGCGTTCTTCGGCTTCGGCGCGCCAAAAGTCCTCTTCATCGCCAGACAGGATCGCCCGGATCACCGGGTGCTCCGGCTGAAAGGTTTGCATCAAGGCGGTACCCGGTTTTTCCGCCCGCCCTGCACGGCCTGCAACCTGTCGCATCAACTGAAACGTCCGCTCTGCCGCACGCAGGTCAGAGCCTTGCAAGCCGAGGTCGGCATCAATCACGCCCACAAGCGTGAGCAGCGGGAAATTGTGTCCTTTTGCAACGATTTGCGTGCCGATGATGATGTCAGCCTCGCCCGCTGCAATCGCTTCGATCCGCGCCTTAAGCGCGCGTGCTGATCCAAAGAGATCGGACGACAGCACCTCGACCTTGGCCTCTGGAAAAAGTGCGGCAACCTCTTCTGCCATGCGCTCGATACCCGGTCCAACGGGTGCCAGCCGATCCTCTGCCTCACACGACGGGCAGGCATGCGGGATGGGTTTGGTCTCGCCGCACTGGTGACACATCAGCCGCCTTTGAAACCGGTGCTCAACCATCCGCGCATCGCAGTGATCACAGCCAATCTGGTGCCCACAGGCCCGACAAATCGTCACCGGCGCATAGCCACGGCGGTTGAGGAACAAAAGCGCCTGCTCGCCCGCTTCGATCCGGGTGCGCACAGCGCGCGCCAGAGTGTCGGAAATCCAGCGATTCGACGGCAGCGCCTCGGCGCGCATATCAATCGCGCGCATTTCCGGCAGAACTGCATCGCCAAAGCGCGAGGTCAGCGTGACACGGTTGTATTTGCCCGCCTCGGCATTGGCCCAGCTTTCAAGCGACGGCGTGGCAGAGGCCAAAACCACCTGCGCCTTGCACAAGGATGCGCGCAGCACCGCCATGTCGCGCGCATTGTAAAGCACACCGTCTTCCTGCTTGTAGGACGTATCGTGCTCTTCATCGACAACGATCAGGCCAAGATCATCAAATGGCAAAAACAGCGCCGAGCGCGCGCCAACGATCAGTTGCGCCGAGCCTTCGCCCACCATTTTCCAGGCGCGCCGTCGCTCGGTCATCGTGACGCCCGAGTGCCACTCGACAGGACGCGCGCCAAAGCGAGCCTCAACGCGGGTCAGAAACTCTGCGGTCAGCGCAATTTCGGGCAGGAGCACCAGCGCTTGCCGCCCGGCCTCAAGACAGGCGGCCACGGCCTCAAGATAAACTTCGGTTTTTCCCGAGCCGGTCACACCTTTCAGCAGCGTTGTCCCGTAGCTTCGTGAGGCCACGCCGGTTTTCAATGCATCGGCGGCGGTGGTTTGTTCATCCGTCAAATCAAAGGCGCTTTGACCAGGGTCCAGGCGTGGATAGGGCAGATCGCGCGGACTTTCTTCCTCAGAAACAACACCTTGGGCGACCAGCCCTTTGACCACGGATGTCGATACTCCGGCCTGTTCAGAAACTTCTTTGAGGGTGAATGCCAACCCTCCATATTCGTCCAGAACGGCGACAACCTTACGCCGCGCCTCTGTCCAGCGGTCGGGCGCCTCTGTGGTGCCGCGCCGGTAAACCTTGCGCATCGAGGGCGGATCCCCCAGCCCCGGCGAGCGTGTGGCAAGACGCAGCATCGCGGGCATCGGCGTCAGCGTGTATTCGGCGGCGCGCTCTAGGAAGGCGTGCATTTTGGCGCGCATCGGCACTGCATCCAGAACGCGGATGACCGAGCGCACTTTGGAAAGCGCATAGCCACCCTCGCCTTGACCCCAAACGACGCCCAAAACCTTGCGCGGGCCCAAAGGCACCTCAACAAAGGCCCCCTCAAAGCATCCGCCTTCGGGCGCCTTGTAATCCAGCGCACGATCCAGAGGCTGGGTCGTCAGGACCGAGATCAGCGTGCCTTCATCGAAGTGGCGCATCGCAAGAATTGCCTTTGGTTGTGAATCTGGGGTTCAGGCCCGGGGGCGATTGCGCTATCACTGCCACGAAAGCCAACCGTGATGCCAGAGGACAGGGCCATGAAATTCTTTGTAGACACCGCAGACACCGACGCCATTCGCGAGCTCACTGAGCTTGGTATGGTAGATGGCGTAACGACCAACCCATCGCTGATCATGAAAGCGGGCCGCGACATCAAGGAAGTGACCAAGGAGATTTGCGGCATAACCGATGGACCTGTAAGTGCAGAGACCGTAGCGACGGACGCAGAAGGCATGATCGCCGAAGGGCGCGAGTTGGCCAAGATCGCCGATAACATCGCAGTCAAGGTGCCCCTGACATGGGCGGGCCTGAAGGCATGCAACGTGCTGACCAACGAGGGCCGCATGGTGAACGTCACGCTGTGTTTCTCGGGCAACCAGGCGCTTTTGGCGGCCAAGGCGGGGGCCACGTTCATCTCGCCTTTCATCGGGCGGCTGGATGATCTGAACCTGGATGGTATGGAATTGATCGCGGATATACGCGAGATTTACGACAATTACGGGTTTGAGACGCAGATTTTAGCGGCCTCGATCCGCTCAGCCAACCACATGTCAGATGCGGCCAAGATTGGCGCTGACGTAGCCACCGCTCCGCCGGATGTGATCAAGAAGATGGCGCAGCACGTGCTGACCGATAAAGGGCTTGAGGGCTTTTTGAAGGACTGGGCGTCGACGGGTCAAAGCATTCTGTGATTTTGCGCTGCGGCATTCGCCGCATCGCTGCGCCGGGGGCTTTGCCCCCGGACCCCCACCATATTTTTAGACCAATGAATTAAACGTCGTCGAAATAGAAGTCGAAGTCATACCCAAGCGCAAAACTTGCTGCGCGCCGATGGTTAAGCACGCCGATCGCAATCGTTTCTGTGGGGTCGTCGTAGCTGCCCGTGACAGAGAATTTTCCCATTCCGGTCCAAGCGCGCAGAAACCTTCACGAAACGGTTCAAGCCGCGCCAGAACAGCCGCTATGTGATCGTCGATCGGAGCACCGCGCGGCAGCCCGCTGAAAAGGGACCATCGTGAGAAGCCGTATTTTTCGCGGTTACCCCCTGAGTGGTTTGTCGTCTTTGTCCCAGCCTTCGTCGGGAGGGTGACCAATCTTAGTGGTCAGTTCGTCGAGGCTGCCATCTCCTGTCACCGTCACATAGGCATAGTGGTTCGGGTCGCCGTCAACTGGCTTTGGGCGTGTGATCATTGCAGGCCCCGCTGCACCTCGGTGATAAAATGTTCTCCACGGCGCTCGAAGTTGTCGTATTGATCGAAACTCGCGCCAGCGGGGGCCAAAAGGACGGTGTCGCCCGGCTCTGCTTCTGTCATGGCTTCAGCGACG
Organism: Silicimonas sp.; assembly: GCA_013003245.1. Lineage (GTDB taxonomy): Bacteria > Pseudomonadota > Alphaproteobacteria > Rhodobacterales > Rhodobacteraceae > JABDJX01. The sequence goes on from JABDJX010000089.1 coordinate 9,192, forward strand.
GCAATGGCCATCGTGCGACAGACCGCGTGTGGCGTGTTCTTGAGCTCCAGCGCAATCTCGTCTGCCTGCCTGCCGATCACGTAGGCTTTGGTCACATGTGTAAGGTGCGGCTGCAACGCGCCAAGACCGCCCCCCTTCATCTGACCACCGACGATCCAGCGGATGGATTTGAACGCCGAAAGCGCCTTTGCGGCGGCATCCACGTTGGTGGCCTTGCTGTCATTTACATAGGTAACGCCATTATATTCGGCGACGATCTGGCTGCGGTGGGGCAGCCCCTCAAAGCTGTGGAAGGCTTGTTCGATAAGCTTTGGAGCCAAACCAAGTGTCCGCAAAGCAGCCCAGGCAGCACATGCGTTCTGGTGATTATGTTCACCGGGCAGCCCGCGCACGGCGCGCAAGTCAACCGAGGCGATCTGGCGGGTTTTGCGGTGCTCGGAGAGGAACCCTTTGCGGGCTGTCACAGACCACCCTGTCCCGTCCAGCTTACTGTTCGAGATGCGGATCACCCGGTCGTCGCCTGGCCCTTCGCTGAGTTGATTGGCCAGAAAGCGGCCTTCAATCTCGTCCACACCAATCACAGCACGGTCGGGGCCACCTTCGGCAAAAAGCCTGCGTTTGGCGGCAAAATAGCCGCCCATGCCGCCGTGCCGGTCAAGATGGTCTGGGCTGAGGTTGGTGAACACCGCTACATCGGGGGTCAGCGCACGGGCCAGTTCGGTTTGGTATGAGGAGAGTTCAAGCACCACGACGCCGCCGTCTCCGGGGGGGGCGATATCCAGCACGCCGCGGCCGATATTGCCGGCAAGCTGGCTTTCGCGACCCGCGACGTTCAGGCAATGGTGCAAAAGCGCTGCGGTGGTTGATTTGCCGTTCGAGCCGGTGATCGCGATGACCTTTGGCGGTGTCTCGAAGTGATCCCATCCGCTGGTGGCCAGCGAGCGGAAGAAGATGCCGATGTCGTTGTCGATGGGCACGCCCGCCTCGACAGCACGTGCCACCCATTGGTTTGGTTCGGGATATAGGTGCGGGATACCGGGGCTGACAATCATGCTCGCCGCGCCCTCCCATGCCTCGCGCAGCGACAGATCGTACAACGTCAGGCCTTCGGCCTCGGCTGTTTCGCGCGCCACGACACTGTCATCCCAACACAGCGCGTGGGCCCCGCCTGCAGTCAGCGAGCGTGCGGCAGACAGACCTGATCGGCCAAGTCCCAGAACAACGATGCGCTGCCCTTTGACGCCTGCGGCTGGGATCACAGACCGGACTCGTCGTCGGCCTCGATCTGACCAGAGATGCGCCGCCAGAGAATGCCCCAGTACATACCGATGGCCAGTACGACCGACAGCGCGATAAGCGCGATCCACGTCAGCGCTGTCGGGTTGTCGAGGCTGAGCCAGCCGAAATCATAAAGGACCCAGACAAGGGCTGCCGAGACCGCAAGAATCAGCGCAACGCCAAGCCGCCCGATGCCGCGAAACACGGCTGTCAGAAAGACGACATAGATCACCAGAAGCACGAGGCCGCCAAGAACGATCAGGGGCAGCGAGCCCTCCCAGTTGTCATTCGCCCAGCGGGCGTAATTGAACGACGTTGGATTGTAGGTAATCGCCAAAAGGACGAAGGCGAAAAGCCAGCGCAGTAAAAAACCCATGTCAATTTCGCCCCTTTACCATTCAATTTCCGTGCGTCTTCGGAAGAATTTGCCTGATGGACCGTCATCGGGCAAGGTGGCAAGCCAAATCGCGGTGTCCGCCCCTTCTTCGGGCGACAGATTTGCCGCATCACCGCCCATTCGGGTACGCACCCAACCGGGGCACATTGCGTTGATCTTGACGCCTTCGGGCGCTTCGCGGGCTGCCGCAACGGTCAGGGCGTTCAGCGCCGCCTTGGCGACACCATAAGCCCCCGGCCCGCCCAAGCCCTCGGCAAAACTGCCCCAGCCTGAAGAGACGTTGACGATACGACCATAGCCATTTCGCGTCATGTGCGGCAAAGCTGCACGCATCAATCGGTAAGGGCCGTGCAGCATGACGCTGAGTGTCAGATCGAAGCGCGCCTCGTTCGAGAAAATTGGGGCTTTGTGAAGAACGCCTGCGTTGTTGACCAGAACGTCGATCTCTTGGGCCTCTGGTGGAAGAGGCTTGTCGGTATAATCCGAGCCAAGATCACAATAGACAGCTTGGGCGGCGCCCGTTTCGCGCTTTATGGCGTCGGCGGCAGACATGTCGCGCATACCGACGATCACATGCAGGCCCTGCTCAACCAGACCACGCGCAATCTCAAAGCCTATGCCGCGGTTGCCGCCTGTCACAAGCGCTCGCCGCATCATCTCACCTTCAGCGTCGCGAGGCCAATCAAAGCGAGAATCAGCGAAATAATCCAGAACCGAATGACGATCTGGCTTTCGGCCCAGCCGCGTTTTTCAAAGTGGTGGTGGATCGGAGCCATCAGGAACACGCGTTTGCCGGTGGCTTTGAAGTAGGCGACCTGGATGATCACGCTAAGGGCCTCGACCACGAAAAGGCCGCCTATGATGGCCAAGACGATCTCGTGCTTGGTGGACACTGCGATTGCACCGAGCGCACCACCCAGGGCCAGCGAGCCGGTGTCGCCCATGAAAACAGCAGCAGGCGGCGCGTTGTACCATAAAAAGCCCAAGCCGCCGCCGATCAGGGCGGCGGCAAAGATCAGGATCTCGCCCGTTCCCGGCACGTAATTGATGCCAAGATACTGGGTAAAGTCGGTACGGCCCACCGCGTAGGCGATGACGCCAAGCGAGCCCGCAGCGATCATCACCGGCATGATAGCAAGGCCATCAAGACCGTCTGTCAGGTTGACCGCATTGGCCGATCCGACGATGACGATCATGGTAAACGGAATGAAAAGCAGCCCGAGGTTCAGCAAGGTGCTGATCACCGGCACCGCCAATTGCCCCTGCAGATCAACGGGATGCATCGCCGTGGCCCAATAGCCTGCAATCCCGGCAATAAGGAACCCTGCAAGAAGCCGCGCACGCCCCGATACACCTGCGTGGCTGTTGCGGGTGACCTTTTGATAGTCGTCCAGAAAGCCGATGGCGCCAAAGGAGATGGTGACAAACAGCACCAGCCAGACATAACCGATATCAAGCCGCGCCCACAAAAGCGACGCCGTGACCAGCGCGCCAAGGATCAGCACGCCGCCCATAGTAGGCGTGCCGGCTTTTTCGGTGATGTGGCTTTCCGGTCCGTCGTCGCGAATGGGCTGGCCGTGTCTTTGACGCTGCCGGAGCAAATTGATCAGCGGTCGCCCAAAGAGAAACCCAAAGATGAGGGCAGTGAAAAACGCGCCTCCTGCCCGGAAAGTAATGTAGCGAAAAAGGTTGAAAAAATCGCCACCGTCAGAAAAGGCCGTTAACCAATAAAGCATGCTCAATGCGTTCCTTCTGCTTCCCGGGCCAGCGCTTTGAGAGCACTCACCACAAGACTTACCTTCGACCCCTTTGATCCTTTGACCAGCACCACGTCGCCTGCGTCGATAAGTCGATGTGCGTCCTCACCCAATTCTTGCGCGGTGTCCACAGCACGCCCACGTTTCTCAAGCGGCAAGGCCTCATAAAGCGCCCGCATCCGCGGTCCGACACAATGCACACGGTCGACAGCAGCCATCGCGGGCAGATCAGCAACGGCTGCATGCAGCGCCTCTTCGTCCGATCCCAACTCAAGCATATCGCCCAGGATCGCGATGCGGCGGCCCTTTGCGATGCGGCCTTGGCCGCACTCGGGCTCGATGGCCGCCAGAACCTCTAATGCCGCTGCCAATGAGGCGGGGTTTGCGTTGAACGCGTCGTCGATCAACTGGAATGCGTGGTCTTCGACCGGGTCAAGCATGATCCGCTTACGCAGACCGCGCCCCGCAGGCGCGCGCCATGTGGCAATATCGCAGGCCGCGACGCCGGTGTCTGCGCCAACCAGATGTGCCACGCCATAGACGGCCAGCGCGTTCATCGCAAAGTGCCTGCCCGGCGCGCCAACTTTGAAAAGAAACTGCGTTCCGGCGAAATGCCCTTCGACCACGGAAGTATCTGCCGTCAAGATGATCTTGTCGGCGCGCAGGGCCGCATCGGCGTGTTCACCAAATCCAAAGCGATGTGCGGCGAATTCCTTGGCGACGGCGTTCAGAAGTGGTGCCGTTTCAATGTCGGCGTTGAAAAGCGCTGTTCCGCCGTCCTCCAGTCCCTCAAAGATCGACGCCTTCTCATAGGCGATGCCCTCGACGCTCTTAAACGCCGCAAGATGGGCCGCGGCAACGGTGGTGACAACGGCAACATGCGGACGGGTCAACCGCGCCAAGGGGGAGATTTCACCCGGCGCGTTCATCCCGATCTCGATCACGGCAAAGTCCGTCTCACGGGGCATGCGCGCAAGTGTGAGCGGTACGCCCCAATGGTTGTTGTAGCTCGCCTCGGCAATGTGGGTTTTACCTTGGTGACCCAGCACATGACCCAGCATTTCCTTGGTTGAAGTCTTGCCGGCCGACCCGGTGATGGCGATCACTTGCGCTTGGGTCCGCGCGCGGGCAGCGGCACCCAAACGCTCCAGCCCTGCCAGCACGTCGTCAACGATCAAAAGTGGCGCATCATCGGCGACGCCATCTGGCACGTGAGAGACCAAGGCAGCGGCGGCCCCTTTCGCAAAGGCTCCCGCGACAAAGTCGTGCCCGTCACGCTCGGCTTTGAGGGCCACGAAAAGATCGCCGGGCTTGAGCGTGCGTGTATCAATCGACACGCCCGAAGCTTCCCAATCGCCACCCTGCGTGCGACCACCTGTTGCCTCAAGGGCGTCCGCAGAGGTCCAGAGCGCGGTCATAGGCCTTTGCCATCAAGGGCCGCCACGGCCACGCTTGCCTGTTCCACGTCATCAAAGGGCAACGTCACATCGCCAATCACCTGCCCGCTTTCGTGACCCTTTCCGGCAATCAAAAGCGTATCACCGGGAGACAGCGCATCTACCGCGCGCAAGATCGCCTCGGCCCTGTCGCCGACCTCGGAAATATCCGCAGAGCCTTTGCGCGCTCCGGCCAAAACCTGCGCCCGGATCAGGTCAGGGTCTTCCGAGCGCGGATTGTCATCGGTGACGAACACCTGATCCGCGTAATCCGCCGCCGCGCGGCCCATCAAGGGGCGCTTGCTTGTGTCACGGTCCCCGCCTGCGCCGAAAGCCACGACCAACCGGCCCAGAACATGGGGTCTGAGCGCTTTGAGCGCGGTGGCCAAAGCCTCGGGCGTGTGGGCGTAATCGACAAAGACCGTCGCCTGATTATCGCGCCGTGCCGCCAGTTGCATGCGCCCTCGGACGGTCTGCAAAAGGTGCAGCGTATCGAACGTCTCTTCCGGGTCAGAGCCGGTGGCAATGCAAAGTCCTGCCGCCATCAAAGCGTTCTCTGCCTGAAAGCCACCGATCAGCGCAAGCCGCGCCTGCCGGATCTGACCGCCCCATTCAAAGCGCAACTCTTGGCCTGTCGCATCAAAGCGCTGCCCGCGGATGCGCAAGGCAGCATCCTGATCGCGTCCTACGGTCAACACATCCTGGCCACGGTCCGCTGCAACCTCGGCCATACGCGGGCCCCATGGATCGTCGATGTTGATTACAGCCGTGCCATCTTCGGACAGAACACGGTTGAAAAGCCCTGCTTTGGCAGCAAAATAATCCTCAAAATCAGCGTGATAATCCAAATGATCCTGACTTAGGTTGGTAAATCCTGCCGCCAGCAAACGCACCGCATCAACCCGCCGCTGCGCCAACCCGTGGCTGGAAGCTTCCATCGCCGCGTGGGTGATCCCGGCATCTGCCATCTCGGCCAAAGCGCGGTGCAACGTGATCGGCTCGGGCGTGGTGTGCTGTAAAGGGGCGGTGAACGCGCCTTCAATACCCGTGGTCCCGATGTTGACTGCCTCGGCCCCCATTTCAATCCAAAGCTGGCGGGTGAACGTCGCCACACTGGTTTTGCCATTGGTGCCGGTGACCGCCACCTGAATTTCGGGTTGCGCTTCAAACCAAAGGGCCGCTGAAAACGCCAGGGCCTCGCGCGGGTCCTCGACCACCACCAATGCAGCATCGCTCTCGGCCAACACATCAGCCGCGATTGCAGCGCCTTCCGGGTCGGTCAGAACCGCAGCCGCCTTCATCCGCAAAGCGTATTGAATGAACTCACCGCCGTGCACCTTGGTGCCCGGCAAGGCGGCAAACAAATGGCCCTCTTTCACGTTCCGGCTGTCGACCGAAAGGCCCGTCACCCGCACCTCTCCCGCCGTTTTGGCAGTCAGCCCGAGCTCGGCCAGTGTGCGTGTCTTTGCTCGGGTTTGCATGGAAACTGCCTCGTTTGTTGCCTGTCAGTTGCGTGCCAGTGTTACACTTGCTGCGGTCTTGGGTTCAACATCTGGTGCCAATCCCAAAAGCGGGGCGATCCGGCGAATGACCTCTGCTGCGACGGGCACAGCCGTCCAACCGGCCGTGCGACGCGGCTCGCGCCCGCTGGTTTCCACCGGCTCGTCAAGGCTCACAACCAGAACATAGGCCGGATCATCAGCCGGGAAAACGCTGGCGAACGTCGCGATCACCTTGTCTTCATAGTACCCGCCCTGCGGCTTGGGCTTGTCTGCCGTACCAGTCTTGCCTGCCACCTGATAGCCCGCAACCTCTCCAAGCGATGCCGTGCCGCGTGTGACGACTGCGCGCAGGAAATCGCGCATCTGCTTGCTGGTATTTTCGCTCAGGACCCGTTCGCCGATCGCTGGAGTGTCGCGTTTCAGCAGCGTGGGAGTGACCTTGGTGCCGCCATTCAAAAGCGTGGCATAGGCGGTTGCGAGATGCAGCGGAGACGCCGACATGCCGTGGCCGTAAGAGATTGTCATGGAATGGATTTCCGACCATTTCTTTGGCAACAGCGGGCGCGCACCGGGCGCTTCGATCAACTCGACAGATGTGGGTGTCAGAAGCCCAAGGTCATAAAGAAAGTTCTGCTGGCGCTCTGCCCCGATCATCATTGCAATCCGCGCGGTCCCCACGTTCGAGGATTCAACGATCACGTCTTCCACGATCAGCGCTTTTCCATGATCGCGAAAATCGCGAATGCGGTGCTTGCCCCACTTGAGAGGCCCGGTTGTGTCGATCCACGTGGTCCTGCTGACAAGGCGTTCTTCGATGGCCTGCGCGGTGGTAAAGATTTTGAAAGTTGATCCAAGCTCGTAAAGCCCCTGAACCGCGCGATTGAAAAGCGGGCTGTCGCCCTGATCACCATTTGTCAGGGGGCGTGGGCGGTCGTTGGGGTCAAAGTCCGGCAGGCTGGCCAGCGAAATGATCTCGCCGGTCTTTACATCCATCAAAACGGCAGCCGCGCCTTTAGCGCTCATCAAGCGCATACCGCCTGCAAGCACGCGCTCGACCGCCGCCTGCACCGTCAGATCAAGCGAAAGCGTCAAAGGCACATCGCCCCGGCCCGGATCGCGCAGTTCTTCGTCCAACGCTTTTTCTACGCCCGCCACACCGATCACCTCGGCCGATGAAACCCCTTCGCGGCCAAACCCGGCACCACCCAAGACATGCGCGGCGAGATGCCCGTTGGGATAAAGCCGCATCTCGCGCGGTCCAAACAGCAAACCCGGCTCGCCAATATCGTGCACAGCTTGCTGCTGCTCTGGGCTGATCCGACGCTTGATCCAGATGAACTTGCGCTTGCCGGTGAATTGGCGCGTCAGTTTCTCCTCGTCGGGGTCAGGAAAGATTTTGACCAGTTGCTTGGCCGCGCGACGCGGTTCGATCATTTGCGGCGGCTGCGCGTAAAGCGAGTGCGTCGTCAGATTCGTTGCCAGCAAGCGCCCGTTGCGGTCGGTGATGTCAGCGCGAGCCGCCACGATCTGAGCGCCAGAGGCCGCCGCACGCGGCTCGGCGGGATCAGAAGCGGCGATGAACGACATTTTCAACCCGACCATGCAGAAAGCACAAAGGAACACGACGCCCAACACCAATAGCCGCCCTTCCGCCCGCTGTCGGTCCTCGTCGCGGGTGGATTCGTGGCGCGCCTCAAGGTTCTCGCGCTCAATCGCGTCCGGATTCTCACCGTCACGACGCGCGGCCAGAATGCGCGCCAATGGGCGAAGCGGGGCGCGCGTCATTCAGCCACCTCGCGATCCATGACTTCGATCGGGTTTTCAACGGGATAGGTGATCTGGTCAATCTCGCCAAAATGATCAGGGCGCAGCGGCAAAAGACCAAGGCTATCAAAGTTCAAATCCGCAAGATCGGCCAACCGCTCTGGCCGGTTGAGATAGGCCCATTCAGCGCGCAAAACACCAGCACGCTCGCGCAGATCAGCGATTTCGGCGCGCAGCGTCTTTACCTCGCGCAGGCTGGCTTGGGTTTCATAGTTCTGGCGGTAGGCCCAGACGGCCAGTGCCATGACGGCCAATGCGCTGACGACGTAAAAGACTGATTTCATGATATTTCCACCACTTTGGGCATCCCCAGTTTCGTTCTGTCGACGGCGCTTGCAGGCACATCCGTACGACGCCCAACGCGCAATTTAGCCGAGCGCGCGCGCGGGTTGCGGCGCACTTCCGCCTCTGATGGCGCAATCGCCTTGTTGCGCGCTTCAAACCTTGGCGCATCGGCCACAACTTCGGGCGCATAACGACTGCCGCCCCCGGTTTTGCCGGAGCGTGCCTGAAAAAATCGTTTGATGATCCGGTCTTCCAGCGAATGAAAGCTGACAACCGCAAGCCAGCCGCCCGGCGCCAAAGCACGCTCAGCTGCCTCAAGCCCCTCGACCAATTGACCAAATTCGTCGTTCACCGCGATCCGCAGTGCCTGAAAGGTGCGCGTGGCCGGATGACTTTGCCCCGGCTTTGCGCGCGGCAGAACAGCCTCGACAATCCGGACGAGGGCTCCGGTTGTCTCGATTGGCGTGTCCTGCCGCCCCTTCACGATGGCCGACGCAATTCTGCGCGCCGCCCGCTCCTCACCATAGTGGTAAAGGATATCCGCCAGCACAGCCTCTGAGGCGTCTGACACAAGATCTGCGGCTGATACGCCGCTTTGGCTCATCCGCATATCCAGCGGACCATCACCCATAAAAGAAAACCCACGCTCTGCCTGATCAAGCTGCATGGAGGAAACGCCAAGGTCCAGAACAACGCCATCAAGCGGCGCATCGGCGTACTGGTCGAGGTCGGAAAACGTGCCCTCAACCAGTGTCAGGCGGTCGCCATAGTCACGCGCCCACGCGTCAGCCATGTCAAAAATCACCGGATCGCGATCCACGCCGATCACCTGCTCTGCGCCTGCCGCCAACAGTCCCCGCGCATATCCGCCCGCCCCGAAGGTGCCATCAAGCCAGGTGCCGTGCACAGGCGCGCAGGCCTCGATTATGGCATCCAAAAGAACCGGGATATGAGGCGGATCGCCTTGCACGCGGGCAGCTGGGGACATAGCCTACCCGTCCTCCTCGTCGAGAAGCGAGAGTACGTCAAAGTCCTCGGGCATCTCATCCAAAAGCTCGGCTGTTTTGACCTCGTCCACTTCGGCATAAGTCTCGGGCTTCCAAACCTGGAAGGTGTCGCCGGTGGCCAGAAAATAGGCCTCGGTTTTAATATCGATCTTCTGGCGCAGCTTGGCGGGCAAAACGATACGGCCCGTGTCATCAACAGATGTCAGCAGCGATTGACCATTAAAGAGCTTTTCCAGCAGCCGACGCTTGGTCGAGCCGCGCTGCAGTGCATCGATCTTTGCGTCCACCTCGTTGGCGGCATCAATGGTAAAGCATTCAAGAAAATTGCGGCGGTGGTCGCCGTAGACAATGACAAATTCAGGCGCTTTTCCGTCAGACCATGTGGGATCACCGGCCTCAAGCACACGACGAAATGAGGCCGGGATCGACACCCTGCCCTTGCCATCTACCTTGTGATGGCCTTCGCCTCTAAACCTGCGAACCACTGTCCCGCGGCCCCTTTTTACCTGCCCCCTAAAAGTGAAAACGACGGATCGAACTGCTGCCAGTGTTCGATCCGCCGCCCTCGTCCCGTCTCCGGGTTAGTCCAGCTGCGCGCGCCACCTGGGGGGATGTCTGCTCGCCCGCGCGCCGGATCTCTAAAAGGATGAAGGCGGGTGCCTGTATGAAACCTGCTTATTATTGCGTGGGGTCGTTTGGTGCCCCGTATGCTGTCCCGTTTCATCCGATGATCAATTCATGCCATGGGAAACTATGGCACACAAGAGAAATTTGGGGGATTTAGTGGGAAGTTAGTGATGAGCAATCAAGCTTAAATCGAGATATTGTGTCTATATTTTGATTATTGGCGAAAATTTATCCATATGTTGTGCTTTCATGGTAGATACATTTTTTCCCATAAATTCCCAACATATGGGCGGAATTCTGCCAAGCCTGCAGAATATGACCCAATATTTTACATGTGTCATGCACAAACTCAGTGTAATCCCATGGGATTCCATGCGCAAACTTGCCGTGCCGCCCTCCTATTTGCGCAAAACCGCTATCGACGACCCGACCAACCCCTTCGTGATCCCGGCCCAAATCAAAAACAGCAGCAGATTGCCCGCAAACTTGTCCCAACGCACCGCACGGAACAGAACCGCCTGATCCGGCGCACCCGGGTTTACCCAGACCGTGATGGGGTTTTCGGGGCTCTTGTGGCGCAAAAGCTGCCGGTTGATTTCGTGGTAATACGTCTTGCGCAGGCCAACCGTGTCATCAAAGAACACCTGCTCTGACGTCAGACGCTCCCCTTCCCAGTCGTAGGCATAGCGCGCTTCAATCCGGTACTGCCGCCGCGCGGGCATATCGACGAAGCTTGTTTCAATCACGCCTGTAGCTGGCTGCCACTGCGTGGCCAGCGCAGACCGAACAAGTGGGCCGAACGTCATTTTGGTTATGGAAAATGCCGCGATGACAAAAGCCAGAGTGACCACGATCAAGACGAAGTTGCCCCAAAAGGACCCTTTGGCGTTTTCATCGCCCAGTTCGATCTCTCGGTCGTCGTCTTCCATGACCGATGGCATGACAGGGGCCGCGCGGCAGTTCAAATGCTCACACGACTGGTCACATCACCGGCATCGCACTCAGTCCTAAAAGTCGCGGTTCTGATAGGCATTTAGTGCGCGCTCGCGCCCCGCGCTCAATGCCACGATTGGATCGGGGTAAGCGTCGTCAGGCGACATATTCCAGCTTTTCGGCACCGCATCAAAGTACGACAACGCCGTCTCTGACGGCGCCGCCTGCCCTTCGGCCAACCACCGCTTTTGGTAGGTCTGGTCGCGGTCGAACTTCTCCAACTGCGTCTCAGGGTTAAACACCCGAAAATACGGCGCCGCATCCGGCCCCGACCCTGCCGTCCATTGCCAGCCCATGGCGTTGCTTGCCGGGTCCCAGTCGATCAGGCAATCTTCGAACCAGTCCTTTCCAATCCGCCAGTGGCACATCAGGTGCTTTGTCAGATAGCTCGCCACGATCATTCGCGCACGGTTGTGCATCGTACCCGTCACATACATCTCTCGCATCGCCGCATCGACAAACTTGATGCCTGTGCGCCCACGCTTCCAGTCGCGCACTTCGGCAAGGCGCTCGTCTTCGTTCCACGGGAAATTGTCCCAGCCTTCGCGCCAATTGTCGTGCGTGATGTGCGGTGTGTGCCAGATCAGGTGATAGGCAAACTCGCGCCAGACGACTTCCTTCAGGAAATGCTCGGCCCCGCTTGACCCTTCGTGCATGGCGCGCAGGCCCGCGTGCCACAGCGTTGCCGGGCTGATCTCGCCCCACGCAAGGTTTTCAGACAGGCCCGAGGTTGCTTGCACACCCGGAAAATCGCGGCGCTCTTTATAAGTTTCGATATTATTTGCGATAAAGTTGCCCAGCCGACCACGCGCGGCCTCTTCTCCGACGTTGACGTATCGCGCAACAATCGCCGCACCGCGCTGCATGCCCGCGTCCAGCTTCCAGTCGTCCAGCTTGTCACTCTCAGGCCAGCTCTCGGGCGCAGGCATCTTGCCGGGTGCCGGTTCGGGTGCCGGCACATCGCGGTCCTTCACCGATTTCCACATCGGCGAGTAGACCTTGTAAAAACCGCCGTCTTTTGTCTTTACGCTCCAAGGCTCGAAAAGCAGATGTCCTGGCAGGCTTTTCGCCTCGACGCCAGCGTCTTCCAAGGCCGCCTTAACCGACTTGTCACGCTTCACCTGATCCGGATCATAGGCGCGGCTCCATCGCACGGCCTTGGCACCCGTCTCTTTCACCATTTCCGCCAGAACGTCCTGCGCCTTACCCCGCCGCAGGATGAGCCGAGAGCCAGCCGTCTCCAGCGTCTCGGCCAGTTTGGCGACACCAAGGCCAAAGCGCCACAAGGGGCATGCGCCATAGCCTTCAAAAACCTCGTCGAGAATGAATACCGGGATCACCGGTCCGCCTTGAGCGACCGCATCACGCAACGCGGCATTGTCGCTCAGGCGCAAATCCTTGCGCACCCACCAAATCGTCGGAGTTGTCATGTCTTGGCCCTTCTTTCCACCCAAATCTAGAGCAGGCGAACCAAGGTCAACCGTCTATGCCTCGCGATATCGCAGCATTTGCCAGTGAAGGCGCGGCGATGGAATAAAGAAAAGCATCAGGCCAAGAACCGCGAACGACATCAGCATCACCGGGATCCACAGGATCGACAGGAACAGGCCAACGCCGCCCGCCACGCGGATCGCCGCTCCGGGAGGCAAGATGCGGTAGAGGAAAAGCTCGAAGAGTTTGCCGCCATCGAGCGGCTGCACTGGTACAAGATTCATGACCGCAAGGAACAGATTGACCGATGAGATCGTGGCAAAGACCCACCAGATTTCGGGATCGGTGATCATGTTTGCGATCAAACCCGATACAGCCCAAAGGACCAGGTTTACAATTGGACCCATTGCCACAATCAGCTCTTGCTCATAGCGCGTGGCCGACCGGTTGCGCTCGCAAAAGCCTCCGCCGCCATAAAGCATGATCCGCCGGACAGGCACGCCCTGAATGAGGCAGCCCCAGGCATGCCCCAGCTCGTGCAGATAGATGGATCCGATCAGGACGGCGACGAAGATGATGTCACGCATCAGGCCTGCAGGGCTGGCACCGAAAAGGTCGACGAAAACGATGGGAATCAGGATCAGGCTTGCCCCGATCTGGATCGGCACGCCCCACGCGCCGCGAAACTCTGCGATTGGGTTTTGATCCTGAAACATCGGCTTGCGTCCTTGAAATACGCGTTAACCATCGCGCTTAATTCAGGCAAAAGAATGCAATCGGCGAGGATTTTTCGGGCGTCATCGGGCGCAAACGCGAAGGCACGGCCATCCACCATGAACAAACTCGCGGCGTCGAACCACATTGAAACCTAAAGAAAATTTCGAAATTTCAGCGCTAATCCGCGTCCAGAACCGGTTTAAGCTGCCCCACCACGGGCCAAATCGACAGAACGTCACGAGCAGCATAAACAAGGTAAGAAACGAGCAGTTGGGGTTTCAGCGAAAGGGATCTAGACTGTCGCTGCGCGCATCCTGTTTTGGCCATGGTTTGCTGCTGGGGCTGCGCGAATAAAAAAATACGGGAGGAATAAGTCCATGCCAATAAAACCACCGGTGACAGAGTTACCGATCCGCATTGCGGAGAGCGGATTTTACCGCGGTTTCACCAAAGATGTGACCATCACAGCAAAGTTGCTTGTAGGAGGACTGATCGTCTGGGCCGTAGGCTTCCCAGAGCAAGCGGGCAAAGTGCTGGGCGATGTGAACTCTATCATTCTGGCATCATTCAGCTTCTGGTACGTCTATGTCATGGCGTTTTTCGTCATTCTTTGCTTTGCACTGGCGCTTTGGCCAGCTGCCGGGCGGCTTAAACTGGGCGTCGAGACTGACAAGCCCGAATTCAGTAATTTTTCGTGGTTTTCCATGATGTTCGGGGCAGGTATCGGAATCGGAATGCTGACCTTCGCCACAGCCGAGCCGATGTACCACTTTGGTGTGAACCCCGCGACCATCACCGGCGCGACAGAAGGCAGCACTGCCGGAAACGTGCGGGATGCCTATATCTGGTCGTTCACACACTGGGGGCTGGCGGCCTGGGCCTCGTATGCCATTGTCGGGTTGGCGCTGGCGTACTTCAGCTACAGACGCGGATTGCCACTGACCATCCGTTCGGCACTTGCGCCCATTTTCGGCAAGTCGCTGTCTGGCCCGGTCGGGCATGTCGTCGATATTGTCGCGGTGGTTGCCACCGTGCTGGGCGTCTCGCAGACACTGGGCTTCGGTGTCGAGCAATTCGTCTCGGGCCTTGTGCGCATCGGTGTGGGCGACTGGCTGCAGACAACGGCTGCCGACGGTACCGTCAGTTCTTCGACTGCGGGCATCATTGTGGCGCTGGTTGTGATCATGGGTGCCTCGACGCTTTCCGCACTCTCGGGCGTGGGCAAAGGGATCAAGTGGCTCTCGAACATCAACATGGGACTAAGCTTCTTCATCCTAATATTCTTCCTGATCTTCGGCTCGACCTTCTTCGGGTTGTCAACGCTGTTTGTCGGCATCTTCGACTATCTGGTGTCGATCCCGGCCAACATCTTCACAGTGCACCAGCCGGTGCCATTGGATGCCTTTACAGCCAATGCGCCCGCGGCCGTCGCGGCCCTTCAAGCGGAAGATCTTGCCGCTGTCCAAACTGCTGCAACCAGCCCTTGGGGCACACTATCTTCCTTCCAGGAAGGGTTGCCCGCAGCAGCCGCCGGCCTGCCTCAGGAGGCCATCGCTGGCGCTTACGGGGCTGGCACAGAAGGGCGTCTGGCTGGCTGGCAAGGCGCTTGGACAATCTTCTACTGGGCATGGTGGATTGCGTTCGCACCTTTCGTTGGGGTCTTTCTTGCCCGCATCTCGAAAGGTCGGACAATCCGCGAGTACGTGCTGGGTGCACTGATAATCCCGGCTATCATGTGCTTTGTCTGGTTTGCCCTCGTGGGCGGCACGGCGATTGATCTGGAGCTTCAGGGTGTGGCAGATGGTGCCATCCAAGGCGCAAACCAATCCGATCAGCTTTTCGCCATGCTGGCGGTCATGCTGTCGGATGGCTTGGCTTATATCATGTCGGTGATCGTCGTGATCCTGCTTCTGACCTACCTTGTCACTTCGGCGGACTCGGCCGTGCTGATCATCAACACGATCAATGCCGCTGGCGACGAAGGTCCGAAAGCGCGTCCCCACATCCTGTTCTGGGGCGCAGCTCTGGCGCTGGTTGTGGGCGCGCTGATCATTGCGGGGGGCCTTGGCGCCATCCAGACCGCGATGGTGATCGGAGCCCTTCCGTTCAGCCTTGTGATGGTGCTGATGGGACTGGCACTGGTCAAAGCGATCTGGCGCGATGGCCGGCGCGAGCACCATGGCTTGCCAACCACGCATATCGACGCCAGCAGCGACGCGGTGGGCCAACCGGCTGAATAGTCGCATACCACACACATAAGAATGGGCCGGGGGTTTCCCGGCCCTTTTTCCGTTTCACGGATAGGGTCACACCTCGGCTCAGCATGAGCAATCATATTATTCGCGGTAGTGAAAAAGAGTCGCTTAGATGGAAACGTTAAGCGGCGCTGGCGGCCATCTTTGCGGCAAGTCGTTCCGCTGCAGGCGTGACGTATTCGTCCATTTTCTTGCGAATTTCACGAATCTCGTCTTCGGTTCCGGTCGCCAATCGCAAAGGCTTCTTACCGTCGATAAGGTAAATCAGGCAGTGACAATCAGGTCCATTGATTGATTTGGTTATACCGACACCAATGATCTGGTTGATATCGACAGTGGCCAGTATCTGGCCCCGACCGCGTGGATTGCGGGAAACAAACCGAATTTCGTGACGCACACGGTCCACCTGAACTTCGGGTCGAAAGCCACGCCCCGCCACAGACAATGCCAGTCCCCCCAATAGGCCCAAGATGCAGGTCAGCACAAACTTCAGCATCAACGCATCACCGGAATAAAGCGCATTTGGCAAAAGCCATTGCCCAAACGCTGTCAGGATCAGCACGCCACCGAGCAGGGTCAGCCCCCACTCAAGGATCAGATCAGAGGCGTTTTCCTTCATGTCCGACGGGCGCAAGCGAAAGCCCCAAGGCATCTCGATCTGTGCCAGAAGCGGTTCGCGCGGCTCGTCGTTTGTGATCTTGCTAAAAGCGTTCATCGCCTTAGTGCCCAAATTCCATCAAACACCTGATATTTCCCAAAAAGGGCAAGAATGAGACGGGTTGAAAAGCAAATCGTGACGTGTATAAGCGCGCAGTCGTCGTCAATCATTGATCGGCGCACCCTCTCGTGGACGGGAGCGACGACATCACCGCCCGTCCTTTGAAGTGCGCCCTGAAAAGAACTGGAGATTCCTCATGCCTCTTTACGAGCATGTGATGATTGCGCGTCAGGACTTGTCCAACACGCAAGCAGAAGGCCTTATCGAACATTTTGGCACAGTCCTGTCTGACAACGACGGCAAAGTCGTCGAGTCAGAGTACTGGGGCGTTAAAACCATGGCCTACAAGATCAACAAGAACCGCAAGGGCCACTTCGCCTTGCTGCGCACCGACGCCCCTGCCCCTGCTGTGCAGGAAATGGAGCGTCTGATGCGTCTGCACGATGACGTGATGCGCGTGCTGACCATCAAGGTCGACGAGCACGAAGAAGGCCCATCGGTTCAGATGCGTAAATCCGAAGAACGCGACAGCCGTCGCGAACGTCGCTAAGTTTAGGAAAGGAACACTATCATGGCTTCGAAACCGTTTTTCCGTCGTCGTAAAGTCTGCCCTTTCTCGGGCGACAACGCACCAAAGATCGATTACAAAGACACGAAATTGCTTCAGCGTTACATCTCTGAGCGTGGCAAGATCGTGCCATCCCGTATCACCGCAGTCTCTGCCAAGAAACAACGCGAGCTGGCCCGTGCCATCAAACGCGCCCGTTTCCTGGCCCTGCTGCCCTACGCCGTGAAGTAAGGAGAACATCATGCAAGTTATCCTACTCGAACGTGTCGCAAAGCTGGGTCAGATGGGCGACGTCGTCTCTGTCAAAGACGGCTATGCACGCAACTATCTGCTGCCACAGAAAAAGGCGCTTTGGGCGTCTGAGGCCAACATCGCGTCTTTTGAAAGCGACAAGGCACAGCTGGAAGCCCGCAACCTTGAGACCAAGAAAGAGGCCGAAGCCCTTGCCGAACGTCTTGGTGGTCAGCAGTTCATCGTGATCCGCCAGGCCTCTGACGGTGGCTCGCTCTATGGCTCGGTCACCACCCGTGACGCGGCTGAGGCTGCTACTGAGGCTGGCTTCTCGGTCGATCGCCGTCAGGTCGCCTTGACCGCACCGATCAAAGACCTTGGTCTGCACACGGTTATCGTCACGCTGCACCCTGAGGTCGAGTGCGAGATCGAGATGAACGTCGCACGCTCTGAGGAAGAGGCCGAACTGCAGGCCGCTGGCATTAACGTGGTTGATCAGGCCGCCGAAGAAGAGGCACAGGCCGAGATCGAGATCGCGGAACTCTTCGAGGACATCGGTGCTGCCGAACTTGACGAGCTTGAGACCATGGACGACACCCCGGCAGAAGAAGCAGCCGACGAGGATGCCGCACCTGCTGAGGAAGAGGCCGAGGACGACGAGAGCACAAACTAAGTTGCCCACAATGCGAAATACAAAAGGCCGCCTCGTTGGGCGGCCTTTAGTTGATGTGTGGTCCGGTTCAGCCGCGGCGAATGCACCTAACTGCTTGCCCCACATGCGACCCGTGGCCTAGATAGGCCTGAAAGCGGATTGAGGAGAGCCCATGCGTCGTGTCGTCATCACCGGGATCGGGATCGTTTGCCCGATCGGGAATAATGTCTCGGAAGTCGAGGCCAGCTTGCGAGCGGGCAAATCGGGCATCACGTTCCAGCAGGACTATGCGGATCACGGGTTTCGCTCTCAGGTGGCGGGTATTCCGGACATCGTTCTTGAGGACGTGATCGACAAGCGGCAGTTGCGGTTCATGGGGCCGACGGCGGCTTATGCGTACCTTGCGATGGAGCAGGCGATTGCGGACAGCGGGCTTGAGGAACATGACGTCTCGAACGAGCGCACGGGGCTTGTGGCTGGCTCTGGCGGGCCGTCGACCTCGAACTTTTTCACCGCCCATAACATTGTGATCGAGAAAGGTGCGCCCAAGCGGATGGGCCCCTTTATGGTGACGCGCTGCATGTCCTCGACCGTCTCGGCCTGTCTTGCGACGCCGTTCAAGATCAAAGGCATCAATTACTCGATCACTTCTGCCTGCTCGACCACGCTGCACTGCATGGGCAACGGCACCGAGCAAATTCAGATGGGCAAGCAGGACATTGTTTTTGCGGGCGGTGGCGAGGAAGTCGACTGGACGCTGTCCTGTCTGTTTGATGCGATGGGGGCGATGAGTTCCAAGTATAACGATGCACCCACGACGGCGGCGCGCGCCTTTGACGAGACCCGCGACGGGTTCGTGATTGGCGGCGGCGGCGGCATGGTTGTGCTAGAGGAACTGGAGCACGCCAAGGCACGGGGGGCCAAGATTTACGCAGAGGTGACCGGCTACGGCGCAACCTCGGACGGGCACGATATGGTGGCACCTTCTGGTGAGGGCGGCGAACGCTCGATGCGCTTGGCTGCGGCCACTTTGGGGGATCGGACCGTGGATTACATCAACGCGCATGGCACCTCGACGCCGGTGGGCGATGTGACGGAAGTGGAGGCGGTGCGCCGGGTCTTTGGCGAGGACCACGCGCCGATTTCTTCGACTAAATCGATGACGGGACACTCATTAGGCGCAGCTGGTGTGCATGAGGCGATCTATTCGCTGTTGATGATGGAGGGTGGCTTTATGGCACCATCGATCAATGTCAACACACTTGATCCAAAAATCCGGCCTGAGGAAATTGTGACAAAAACGACCGATAAGGCGCTGGACACTGTGATTTCCAACAGCTTCGGCTTTGGCGGCACAAACGCCACCGTGGCGATGAGCAAGTACCATGGCTGATCTTATGCGCGGAAAGCGTGGGTTGGTCATGGGCGTGGCCAATGAGCGCTCGATTGCCTGGGGGATTGCCAAGGCGCTGGCAGATGAGGGCGCGAAGCTTGCGTTCACCTATCAGGGCGAGGGGTTCGGCAAGCGGGTTGAGCCACTGGCGCAGAGCGTCGGCAGCGATATGCTGGTCGATGTGGATGTGACCGACGAGGCCTCGATGGATGCGGCCTTTGCGATGTTGAAGGATCGTTGGGGCAAGTTGGATTTTGTCGTGCATGCGATTGCGTTTTCGGACAAGGCGGAACTGACGGGACGATTTGTCGATACCAGCAAAGCGAACTTTCAGAACACGCTGAACATCTCATGTTTTTCGCTGGTCGAGGTGGCGCGCCGTGCGCGCGCTTTGATGAGTGACGGTGGGTCTATCATTACGCTGACGTATCTCGGCTCAAACCGGGTGCAGCCGAATTACAATGTCATGGGCGTGGCCAAGGCGGCTTTGGAGTCGGCGGTCCGCTATCTGGCGAATGATCTGGGACCCGAAGGTATTCGGGTGAATGCGATAAGCCCGGGGCCGATGAAGACGCTTGCCGGAGCGGCCATTGGCGGCGCCCGCAAGACGTTCAAGACGACAGAGGCCAATGCGCCGATGCGTGCGAACGCGACATTGGAGGCGGTTGGCGGGACGGCTGTTTATCTTGCGTCTGACCAAGGGGCCTGTACCACAGGCGAGATTATTCGCGTGGATGGCGGCTATCACATCCTTGGCATGATGCAGGAAGAGAACCTTTAGAGTTTGCGCCGGGCTTTGCCCGTCGCCTCGCTGGAGGGGCCAGCCCCTCCAGACCTCCCCGGAATATTTTTGAATAGATGAAGATCAGAGGGCTTGGATCAAACCAGGGCCATGAGCTTTGTTCGAGTTTACCTGTGGGTCCACTCTGTGAAACTTCAGTGCGTTTTTTGGTGCGGCGTGCATGAGAGCTGCTGCGCCTTTTCCGCTTTCTCCAAGCCAAAGGGACCAATCCTGGGCGGCGAGGGTGACCGGCATGCGGTGATGGATGGCGGACATCGACGTGTTCGCAGCCGTGGTGACGATGGCGCAGGTGATAAGCGGCGTTTCGCCTTTGTCCCAGGTTTGCCAGATGCCGGCGAAAACCAGCGGGCTGTCGTCGCTGGCATGGATGTACCAGGGCAAACGGTTGCCGTCTTCGTCTTTGGTCCATTCGTAAAAGCCGGTCGCCGGGATCAGGCAGCGCCTCTCACGGCAGGCGGATTTGAACGCTGGCTTTTCCGCGATGGTCTCGGCGCGTGCGTTGATCAGAAGCGGGCCGGCGTTTGTCGTTTTGTACCAATGCGGCAGAAACCCCCAGCGCATCGGTCGCAGATGGCGCGTGCTGTCACTACTGATGATCGTGTGGACCTGGTTCGTGGGGCAGACGTTGTAGTTGGGCACTGGCGGCAGATCATTGGCGGGCGTTGCTTTGAACAGCGCTGCCATCGCGTCATCGGGCAAGGTGATTGCGAACCGTCCACACATACGCCAATGCTAGCGGGCCGGGCGCGCGCCTGCCAGAGGCACATTTGTTGAGAAGGAACACCATGTCGCAAAAACTGTCGTTGGTTGCAATCGTGGTTAGCGACTATGACGATGCGATTGCGTTTTATGTCGAAACACTGGGCTTTGAGTTGGTGGAAGACACCTATCAGCCAGAGCAGGATAAACGATGGGTCGTTGTTCGTCCCAAGGGAGAGGGGGCGGCTGGAATGTTATTGGCCAAGGCAGCGAACGAACGGCAAGCGGGTTTCGTCGGAGATCAGGCCGGGGGCCGGGTGTTTCTGTTTCTGGAAACGGACAATTTCTGGCGGGATTTCGAGGCGTACAAGTCACGCGGCGTGGAGTTCGTGCGAGCGCCGATCGAGGCAGACTATGGCACGGTCGCGGTGTTTCAAGATGTATGTGGAAACCTTTGGGACCTGGTGGAGTTTGCGGGGCAGTGAACGTCTCGTGAAACACGCATAGGTGTCATTTCGGTGAGTGAATTCTTACTTTTGGCGAATACACCTTCTGATCACGAATGAGCCATGCTGACAAAGGTAGGAACTCACAATTCAGGTTCCATTTGATGGTTCTTCCAACGACAAAACTGCGAAAGCGGTTTACCTTCGCCGTTGCGAATAGCAATCTGTGCTTATGACCGCCCAAACCGACAACACCTTTTTTGCACGTGTGAATACAGTCTTGCTGGAATTGCACCCAAGCGAACGAAAACTCGCTGATTTGGTGTTGGATTTTCCCGGCGAAATGGCGGGCTACACCGCCACTGAAATTGCGCAACTGGCCGATGTCTCGAATGCGACGGTGTCGCGATTTGTGCGCCGGCTTGGATATGGGTCTTTTGATGAAGCAAGGCGAGCTGTGCGCGACGAACAACGTGCGGGAATGGCGCTTTTTCGATTTCGCTCTGAACAGGTTGCAACTGATGGTATCGTTGCAGCGCACCACCAGACAACGCTTAGCAACTTAGAGCGCACATACGACTTTCTGGAAGATGCCGAGATTGAGAGCCTTGCGCAAGCATTGCTCGGCGCGCCTCGGGTCTGGTTCGTGGGGTTTCGGGCTGGCCAGCCTTTCGCGCTCTATCTTGGGTGGCAGATTTCTCAGGTCCTGCCCAATGTGACGGTTTTGCCGCGCGCTGGTGAAACTCTTGCAGAAAGCATGGCATCCGTCACAGCACAGGACGTTGTTGTGCTGATTGCGCTTAGGCGCAAGCCCTCAGTCGTTAGCGCTGTTGCCAAAGTAGCGCTTGACAGAAATGCTGGTCTGGCGGTCCTTGAGGACCGTCCAAGCGAGGATCTTGCACAAGCACAATGGCGTCTGACCTGTGCCACTTCTGCTAACGGTCCGCTTACCAATCACGTCAGCACAATGGCCGTGTGTAACCTGATCGCGGCACGAACCATTGAACTTTCTGGAACAAAAGGACGCCGCCGCATGGCCGAGATTGAAAAGTGCCACAGAGGCTTCAACGAACTTTAGTCCTTCCCAAACGCGGTGATGCCGCGACGACCTTTTTCCGACTGCTTCTTATAAAGCGCTTCTCAAAAAGCGCTTAAAAATGTGGCAATTCAAGGATCTCACGCTGACTTGAGTGAAATTAATTTTTCCCACACCTAAAATTATGAAATGAATTTTTCAGTACTGCTTTGATTTCCTGATGCTCAAAAGTCCAGGAGGACCCAGAAATGACTGACTCTCGATTCGCTTCATTTGCCGCCGCCGCTGCTATCGCCTTCCCCGTTGCTGCGTCGGCTCAAGCCGTCATGCAGATTAATTCTTCGCTGCCTGAGGGCTCTTTCGCGCATGTGTTCCTTTTGGAATATGAAAAACGATTGGAAGCCGCGGCACCGGACCAGATTGATGTTCAGGTGTTCATGTCAAACACCTTGGGCAAAGAAGAAGATGTCCTTCAGGGCTTGGGTTTGGGCACGCACCAGGCCTCGCTTTCAGCATCCGCCGTGTCGCAGATCAATACCCGGACAGCGATTTTCGATTTGCCCTATCTTTTTGAAGACCGCTCTGCCGTTCAGACTTTTGTGAATAGTCCGGCAGGCGAGATGCTGGCGGATGGCTTTGAAGACTCTGGCATGGTGCTGGCTGCAATGTGGGACAACGGGTTTCGCCAGATCACCAACAATGTGCGCCCCATTGTAACACCGGCTGACCTTGAGGGGCTGAAGATACGCACGCCCACAAATCGCCAACGCGTCGAGATGTTCAATACGCTGGGTGCCAATGCCACGCCGCTTTCTTTTGGCGAAGTCTATTCAGCCTTGGATCAAGGAACAATCGACGGTCAGGAAAACCCGGCCAACGTGGTAGATACCGCAAAGCTGTTTGAGGTTCAGGGATATATGTCCCTGTCCAACCACGTCTATCTGCCAACGTTTCTAGTGATTGGCGAGCCTTTCCTTGCGTCGCTTGATCCGGCCTTGGCAGAAACTGTGATCTCGGTCGCAAAAGAGGTTGGCCCGTGGTCATTCGAGTGGGGCGAAACCACCGATACAGAAACTATTGCGGCTTTGTCTGACAAGCTTGAGATCAACGAGATCGACTTTGCGGCATTCCAGTCCGCTGCAGCTCCGCTTTACGAAAGCCCGACATTTGTGGATGTCATTGGCGAGGACATGATTGACGCGACAAAAGCAGCACTTGGGATCGAGTAAGGTCAGACTCTGGGGCACGCCATGGTTCGCCTGACCGCCATCATTCTGCGGCTCGACCGCGCGATCGGGCATCTACTTGATGCGTTGGTCATCGGTCTAGCGGGCCTCATTCTTGTGCTGCTGAACTGGGCGGTCTTCGCCCGGTTTGTTCTCAACGATAGTGTATCCTGGGGCGAAGAGCTGCCCGCATACCTGTTGGCGACGCTGACCTTCATAGGCGCAGCCTACCTGACACGCACAAACGAACATCTCGGCTTTGATGCCGTCCTGCAAATCATGCCCAAGGGATTGCAAAGGGCCGTGACTATTATGAACCTCGCCCTGATGGGTTTTTTCGGCGCCTTGCTGGCGTGGTACGGCGGAATAGCGGCGATCAGCTTTAGCGGGCGGTCCCTGATCTCTGTTGATGCGCCGATGGCCCTTTTCCGCGGTTCGATGCCTTTGGGCGGCGCGTTGATCGCCGTGTTCTGCGCTGTTCGGCTGGTGGGCGTGGCCCTCAAACGCATTGATCCGGCGGACCTATTGCCTGAAAGCGATGCGTGATGTTTCTTGATCCCGGCTGGATGATCTTGGCTCTGCTTGTGGTTCTGTTGATCGCAGGCCTGCCGATTGCTTTCGTGCTGGGCATCACCGCCGCAACGATGATCCTGTTGGATCCCGCAGTGGTGCCCCAGATTATCGGCCTTATCCCTTTTGGTGGGGCGAACAACTATCTTCTCGTAGCAGCGCTTTTGTTCATGATCGCTGGCGAGATTATGAACCAAGGCAAGATCGCCGAGAAGCTTATTGCGTTTGCCTCCTCACTTGTCGGTCACATTCGGGGCGGACTGGCCCATGTTAACATACTGACGTCGCTTTTCTTTTCCGAGATTTCTGGCACAGCCACTTCAGATGCCGCCGCCATCGGCTCGGTCATGATCCCGCAGATGCGCAAGCGCGGATACCCTGCTGCTTTTGCTGCGGCTGTCACGTCGACTTCGGCGACAATGGCCATCATCGTCCCCCCCAGCCTAAATCTTATCCTTTACGCCTATGTTGCCAATGCATCGATTGCCGAGCTTTTCGCGGCCGGGATTGTTCCGGGCATCTTGGTATGTGCGCTTTTAATGGGCACAGCATATCTTATCTCGGTCCGGCGCGGCTATCCGACCGAAGGGAAATTCTCACTCGCGCGCGTTGCATCAACCGGCAAGGATGCAGCCATTCCCCTGACCCTTCCGATCCTGATACTGGTGGGCATTCTCGGCGGTATTTTCACAGCAACTGAGGCAGGCGCTATCGCCGCTTTTTGGTCAATTATCCTGGCCGCCTTCGTTTATCGTACCGTGCGGCTGGGCACGTTGATTGATACCTTGCGGATCGCCGGAAAACGCTCTGCCATGCTGATGTTCATCGTCGCGACGTCGACTTTGCTTGGGTGGTACCTAACAAACCAACGCATACCCCAGGACATTGCCAACGCAATTCTTGGCATCTCCGAGAAATATTGGATCGTTTTGCTGGCCATCAACGTGTTCTTTTTGCTGGCAGGCACCATCATTCACGGCACGCCCGCAATTTTGATGCTGGTCCCCATTTTCCTCCCACTTGCAGATCAGTTGGGCATCGACAGGGTGCATTTTGGCCTGATCCTGACCATCAATCTTGGTATCGGCCAGCAAACGCCGCCTGTTGCATCCGTGGTCTTGATCACCTGCGCCATTGCGAAAATATCCATCGCAAAGATTATTCCCGCCATGATGATGTTCATCTGCGCGATGCTGGTTGCACTGGTTTTGATCAATCTCTTTCCCGCGCTGTCTCTGTGGCTTCCCTCGGTAATTCTTTGATGCGATTGCTCATCGTAAACCCAAACACATCGCACGGCGTGACAGACAAAATCCAAAGCGCGGCTAATGAGGTGGCGATGGGCAAAGACAGGTTCACGACCCGATCCGCTGCGTTTGGCCCCAAACTGATTGTCACGCAGGCGGATGCAGAACGTGCCGCCAAAGGGGTGGTAGAAACGGTCAAGTCGCACTCCCAGCCCTGCGATGGTGTCATTCTTGCGTCTTTCGGAGATACAGGCGCAAGGGAGGTGCGGCAATTGCGACCCGATATTCCAGTCATCGGCATAGCCAGCGCAGCGTTTTCCGTTGTGCGCTCACTGGCCGGGCCTTTTGGAATTGTGACATTTGGAGAGAACCTTGTTCCGGGCTTGCGCAACAAAGCAATCGAAGCCGGTTTGAGCGAGAATCTGATGCTCATCAGTGCTGTGAAGTCGCACGAGATCGGCGATCCGGGCACCGTACAGATGCGGTTCAAAGA
>JABDJX010000122.1 GCA_013003245.1 Silicimonas sp.
AACGGCAAAGCCCAGCCAAAATGAATCAAAAACTGCGGTGATCACCGTAGTGAATTCCTTGGGAGGAAATATGACTGATACTTTGAACCGCAGAAACTTTCTGCGCGGCTCGGCTGTCGCCGGTGCCGCTGCTTTGGCCACGCCTGCTATCGCCGACGGCCATGGCACGACCCTGAAGATGCAAGCGGCCTGGGGCGGCGGCATCTTTTTGGAAAACGCACAGTCCTTTGCGGCCCGCGTTAATGAAATGTCCGGCGGCTCGCTGACCATCGAAGTGCTTTCGGTCGATGCAGTTGTGAAAACAAGCCAGATGCAGGATGCGGTGCACCGTGGCGTTCTGGACGCAGCCCACTATGTGCCTGCCTACTGGTACGGTAAGTCCAAGGCAGCATCGCTCTTTGGCACCGGTCCTTGCTTTGGCTGGTCGAGCCAGGAAGTTCTCGGCTGGGTCCACGCTGGTGGCGGACAAGAGCTTTTTGACGAATTGATGGACAGCCTGCGCCTGAACGTTGTGTCCTTCTTCAACTCGCCAATGCCAGCACAACCGCTGGGTTGGTTTAAAGAAGAGATCAAAGACGCAAGCCAGATGAGCGGCCTGAAGTACCGGACCGTTGGTCTGGCCGCAGACGTTCTTCTGGAAATGGGCATGTCGGTTGTGCAATTGCCCGGCGGTGAAATTCAGCCAGCGATGAAATCTGGTCTGATCGACGCAGCCGAGTTCAACAACCCGACCTCTGACCGCGACTTTGGTATGCAGGATGTCTCCAAGCACTACCACCTTGCGTCGTACCACCAGAGCCAGGAGTTCTTTGAGGTCACGATCAACAAGGACAAGTTCAACGCGCTTTCCGATGAGCACAAGGCGATCATCAAGAACGCGTCGATGGCCGAAAACTCCGGCTTCTACTGGGGCAACACCAAGCGTTACTCGGACGACCTGCTGAAGCTGCAGGAAGCCGATGGCGTCAACGTGTACCGTACACCAGACTCGGTGATGGCCGCACAGCTTGAAGCTTGGGACAAAGTGACTGCACGCATCGCCGAGGACGATCCGTTCTTTGCGAAGGTGATGGAGTCGCAGAAGGCCTATGCCAAGGATGTGATGAACTATCTCAACCTCAACCAGCCTGACTACAAGCTGGCCTACAACCACTACTTCGGTTGATCTAGGGTACCTAAACAATGTCCGGGCGCACACTTGGGTGCCCGGACATCTTATGCCTGGGGGATAACGCGAACGACATCGCGGTATCAGGGAGACGACAAAATATGAATTTCGTACATGCAATTGAGGGCCTGAGCCTGTGGGTTGGACGCGCCTTTGGATGGTGCATCCTGATCCTGACACTGTCCGTGTCCTACGAGGTTTTTGTGCGCTACGTGCTCAACTCGCCGACCGTCTGGGCCTTTGACATGATGATCCAGATGTACGGCGCGCTGTTCCTGATGTGCGGCGCCTACGCGCTGGCCCAGGATACCCATGTGCGCGCCGATGTGGTCTATCGCCTCTTTCCGGTAAAGGTGCAGGCGACGTTGGATTTCGTGCTCTACTTTTTGTTCTTCTTCCCCGGCATCATTGCACTGGTCTGGTTCGGCTATGAGATCGCGTCGGACAGCTGGCGTTACAAGGAAGTCAGCTTCAATAGCCCCGCCAGCATCCAAATCTACTTCTTCAAATCGCTGATCCCCCTCGCAGGTGGGTTGCTGTTTATTCAGGGCATCGCCGAATTGGTGCGCTGCGTGATGGCTATGCGCACAGGTGTCTGGCCCGAGCGGCTGGCGGATGTGAAAGAGACCGAAGACCTGTTGACCGACGCCGATCTTGAAGCGATCCGCGCCGTGTCACCTGGCAAAGAATAACCCGCATAGCGCATCACGAAAGATAAAAAGATGACCAATCCCGAAGTCGCCCTGATGATGCTTGGACTGTTTATCGTCCTTGTTCTGCTCGGTTTCCCTATCGCCTTTACGCTGCTCGCCATGGGCGTCGCATTTGGCTACTACGCCTATAACCAAGGCGGTCCGATTGAGAGCTTTTCGGACATTTTCAACAACAATATCTTCTATCTGCTGAACCAGAACACCTATTCGGTGATGGAGAACCCCACGCTTGTGGCGATCCCGCTGTTTCTGTTCATGGGGTATGTGGTTGAGCGCGCCAATATCGTCGACAAACTGTTCTTCTCGCTTTACATGGCCGCGCGCAATTTGCCGGGCAGCCTTGCCATCGCAGCCTTGCTGACCTGTGCTGTTTTCTCGACGGCCTCTGGCATCGTGGGCGCGGTTGTGACGCTGATGGGCCTGCTGGCGTTTCCGGCAATGGCCAATGCCAACTATAACAAAAGCTTTGCTTCGGGCGTGATTTGCGCAGGTGGTACGCTTGGCATCCTGATCCCGCCGTCGATCATGCTGATCGTTTATGCGGCTATTGCCGATCTGTCGCCTTTGCGGCTTTACGCGGCGGCCGTCTTTCCCGGACTTTTGCTGGCCGGTCTTTACATCGTCTACGTGATCCTGCGCGTGTGGTCGAACCCGTCGCTGGCGCCAAAGCCAACGATGGAAGACGTTCCGCCTGCAAAGGAAATCTACCTTGACCTGCTGGTCAGCTTTGTGCCGCTGACAGTGCTGATCGCGCTTGTGCTTGGCTCGATCCTTGGCGGTCTGGCAACACCGGCTGAAGCGGCGGCGATGGGCGCGCTTGGCGGTATGGTTCTGGCGGTTCTTTATCGGTCGATGACATGGACCAAGCTGAAGGAAAGCGTGTTCCTAACAGCGAAAGCCACGGCCATGGTGTGCTGGCTCTTTGTCGGCTCGTGGACCTTTGCCTCCGTTTTCTCATACCTTGGCGGCCATGACATCATCGCCGACTGGGTGGGCGGCATGGATTTGGAGCCGTGGGAGTTCCTGGTGCTGGCGCAAATCATCATCTTCCTGCTCGGCTGGCCGCTGGAATGGTCGGAGATTCTGATCATCTTCGTGCCGATCTTCCTGCCGCTGCTCGAAGTGTTCGGCGTGAACCCGTACTTCTTCGCCATGCTGGTTGCGCTGAATTTGCAAACCTCGTTCTTGACGCCGCCGATGGCGATGTCGGCCTATTACTTAAAAGGGGTGCTCAAAAACCAGATTGAACTGATGGAGATCTTCCGGGGCATCATGCCGTATCTGGGGATTGTGATCCTGACGATGGTCTTGATGTATCAGTTCCCCGGCATCGCGCTGTGGTTTCCTGATTACCTCTTCGGGACGTACATTCCGTGATCAAGGACGCCTACAAACTGACGGCGACTGAGGCTTTGAACGCTATGGCCTCGGGTCGCCTTACCTCGGTCGAACTGGTGAGGTCGTGTCTTGAGCGGATCACCGAGACGGACGAGGCGATCAAGGCGTGGGCGTTTCTCGACCCCGACGCGGCGCTTGCGCAAGCCGCGGAAAGTGACCGCATCCGCAAGTCGGGCATGGCGACGGGACCGTTGCACGGCATCCCGGTTGGGCTGAAAGACATCATCGATACGGCCAAGATGCCAACGCAACGCGGCACACCGATCTTTGCCGGTCGCCAGACCGACGATGTGGCGCGACTGGTGGAACTTTTGCGCGAAGCCGGTGCCGTGATCATGGGCAAGACCGTGACTACAGAGATGGCGTTCATGCACGCAAGCGAGACGCGCAATCCGCACAACACGGACCATAGCCCCGGTGGGTCATCAAGCGGCTCGGCGGCAGCAGTCGGCGCGCAGCACGTGCCCTTGGCTGTGGGCACGCAGACCAACGGCTCTGTGATCCGCCCGGCGTCTTTCTGTGGCACCTTCGGGTTCAAGCCCACGCGCGGGGTCATTTCGCGCACCGGTGTTCTGCAAACCTCTGTCTCGCTGGATCAGGTCGGTTGCTTTGGCCGCACTCTGGCTGATGTTGCGTTGTTGACCGATGCGATTGGCGGCTATGATCAGCACGACGCGGTCAGCTTTGCCCGACCACGGCCGAACATGTTGGAAGGTGCGGGTGCCGATGCGCCTGTTCCGCCTGATTTTGCTTGGTTCAATCTGCCATTCAATGACCGGCTGTCAGAGGCCGCCAGCGCAGGCCTTGAGGCCGTTCTTGATATTCTTGGATCGCAAGTCACGCGCATGGATCCTGCCGATACGCTGTCGAACCTTGTGGCGGTGCAGGCGCGCATCCACGAGTTCGAATTTTGCCAGCATCAGGCAGAGGTGATCGACACGCAGTGGGACCAACTGAGTGACACGATCAAGCCGATCCTGTTGCGTGGCAAGCAAATTACCAAGGCTGAATACGAAGATGCCTTGGAGGTGAAGGCCTCGGCAGAGGCGTTTTTTGATGACTTTTTCATTGAATTTGATGCTATCATTGCCCCGTCTGCGGCGGGCGAAGCGCCTCGGTTTGGCGATGGCACGGGTGATCCGATCTTCTGCACGCTCTGGACACTGGCGGGGCTGCCTTGCGTGAGCCTGCCCATTCTGGTCGGCGAAACCGGGCTGCCTATCGGGGTGCAACTGATTGGCCCTGCGGAAAAAGATGACCGCCTGCTGCGCACCGCGCGCTGGCTGCAAACACAACTCGCCGAAGC
>JABDJX010000138.1 GCA_013003245.1 Silicimonas sp.
GACGGATGTTGCCGGGCCACGGGGCCTGCAACAGTTGCGCGGCTTCCTGCGCGCTGACGTCAGGCACTTCGCAGCCGTACTCATCGGCGTATTGCTCTGAAAACTGCTGGAACAGCATCAGAATGTCCTCACCGCGCTGGCGCAGCGGAGGCAACGTGATTTTCATCGCCGCAAGCCGGTAGAAAAGATCGGGGCGCAACGCGTCTTCACAGGTCTTGCCCTGTTCCTGAAGGTTGCAGATCGCCACAATGCGGGTCTCGGCGGGCGTGCCCTGATCGTTCATCCAGCTCAGCAAACGCGCTTGCAAAGGCTGAGGCAGCGCCTCGATATCTTCGAGTACCAAGGTGCCACCGCGCGCCTCTTCCAAAAGCGGGATTTGCCCGCCTTCTTCGATCGGACCAAACAGACGCGACGCCAAAGCGTCTTCGTCGTGGGCCGCGCAGGAGAACAGCACGAACTTTTTACCCGCCTTCGCGCCCACCGCATGCAGCGCGTGTGCCACAAGTGTCTTGCCCGTGCCCGTCTCACCTTCGATCAGCACATGGCCATCGGCCTGCCCCAGATCGAGGATGTCTTCGCGCAACCGCTCCATCACCGGAGAAGCCCCGATCAGCTTTTTCATGATACCTGTGCCGTCAGACAACTCGCGCCGCAGCGCCCGGTTGTCCAGCGTCAGGCGGCGCGCGTTAGACGCACGCTTGGCCAGTTCGGTCATCTTGTCAGGATCAAACGGCTTTTCAAGGAAATCAAAGGCACCCACCTGCATTGCCTCAACCGCCATCGGAACATCGCCGTGACCCGTGATCATAATCACCGGCAGGGCACTGTCGACGCTCATCAGGCGTTTCAGAAACGACATGCCATCAATGCCTGGCATCTTGATGTCAGACACAACAACGCCCGGAAAATCCGGGCTAAGTGACTTCAGCGCATCCTCGGCGCTACCGTAGGTTTCCGTATCAAAGCCTGACAGCGCCAGCCACTGACTGATCGACTGACGCATGTCTTGTTCATCGTCGACGATTGCGACCTTCATCGTCTGAGCCATGGACGTCTACTCCGTTGTTGTCATTCAGCCGCCTGCGACACACCTGTCGCCAGCGGCAAGGAAATTTCAAATACGGCTCCACCTGTTTGCCCGTTGCGGGCGGTGAGCCGACCGCCAAGGTCGTTAACGATCCCCGACGAGATCGCAAGTCCCAGGCCGGTGCCGTCTCCGGGGGCTTTCGTAGTATAAAACGGCTCGAACAGACTATCGAGGTCCTCGATCCCGCCGCCATTGTCACGGACTGTGACCACAACATCATTGCCAACCGACACCAGAACTTTCACCTCAGGGTCCTTCGTGGCTTTCGTCGCGTCAAGTGCGTTGCGCAAGAGGTTGATCAATACTTGCTCCAGCCGGATTTTGTCGGCCTCGATCATCACCGGATCACGCGGCAGGCTGGCCGCAATCGCTATCTCGCGGCGGCGCAATTGCGGCTCCATCATAGCCAGTGCCGACGACACCGAATGCCTAACGTCTATTGGCTCTACCGCGTCCCCGCCCTTGCGCGCATAGGACTTCAGCTGGCGGGTAATCGCCCCCATCCGCTCAATCAGATCATCGATCCGCTGGAACGACGACAGCGCCTCATCCGAGCGCCTGCGCTGCAGTAAAAGCTTGGCCCCGGCCAGATAGGTCTTCATCGCAGCCAGAGGCTGGTTCAACTCGTGCGAAACCGCCGCCGACATCTCACCCAGAGCCGCCAGTTTCGAGCTTTGCTGGATGGTTTGTTCGGCCACTTCAAGGTGTGCTTCGGCCTTTTCCCGTTCGGCAATTTCCCGCTGCAGCGCCATGTTTAGCTGGCGAAGTTCAGCCGACTCGGCCTGGAAAAAACGCAAACGTGATCGCGCCTTACGGCTGACCAAATAGAAAACCAGCGCCATGAGAATCGCAAACCCCATGATCTCCAGCGCCAAAACACTGTTCACCCGCTCGCGCACGCCGGCAAAGGTTGTGAAACTGGTCAGCCGCCAGCCCTGAAAACCAACCCGCGTCTCTTGCCGCATAACGCCCTGGCCCGACAGATAGGCATCAACCGGCAAGGCGGCCCAGTCCGCAGTGACCCGCAAGGCGCGCTGAATCGCAGAGGGCACCGAGCGCGTCGCCAATGCCTCTTCCTCGGTCTTGTTGCGCCACCGCGCCTCGGTCGACAACAGGATGATCCCTTCGCTGTCGGCGACCACGACCGCATCGGCAAATCCGGCCCATGCGGCTTCGAATTTTTTCAGATCAACCTCAACGACGATAACGCCAATGGTGTCGCCGCCGGTTTCGATCTTGCGCGAATATGCAAAGACGCGACCGCCACTTTCAAGCGTATTTGTTGAGAAAACCGTGTCACTCGAACGCTGCGCCTCGACAAAGTAGGGCTGCCCGCGGTGGGTAGACCCGATTTGAGAGCGGTCGGTAGACGCCACCGTGCGCCCGTCAGAATCCATCAGCATCAAGCCCAATGCGCCGATTTCGTCACGGTACTCGATCAACCGCTGCGAGCTTTGGGTAAAATCACCGGAATTCAAAGCGCCTATCAACGTCGGATCACGCGCCAAAAGCTGCGGAACAATTTGATTTCGCTGCAACTCCGAAAGGATGTTACCGGAGTAAAGCGCCAGTCGCACTTCGGCCCTTGACCGCGTTGCATCGGTAAATCGCTCAGTCAAAAGCTTGTTCGTCGACCAGATCACGGTTACCGCAATCACCACGAGCAGGATCATGAACGCACGCGCGCGCCACGACATACCGCTTTGCTGCGGCGCAGTGTTGGTCTGATCACTCATGGGTTAAGACTAAGGCCGCAACGGCCCCGGCTCAAGCGTTGACGCCAATGCTGGCAAGCGAGGCAAACATCGCCGCCCCATCGGTCATGCCCAGTTTCGCATCCGCCGCACGCTCCGGATGCGGCATCAGGCCAAGCACGCGCCGGTTTTCCGACAGGATACCAGCGATGTTGTCGACTGATCCGTTCAGATCTTCCTCGTAACGAAACGCCACGCGATCCTCTGCTGTCAGCGCCGCCCTGATCTCATCTGTTGCGACATAATTGCCGTCGTGATGTGCCACCGGATAGGTCACCGTGGTGCCCGCGTTATAGCCCGCCGTGAACGCGCTGTTTGATGTGGCCACCTTCAGCCCGACAGGCTTGCAGATAAACTTCAGCCCTGCATTGCGCATCAGCGCACCCGGCAGAATGCCCGTCTCCAAAAGCACCTGAAATCCGTTACAGATCCCAAGCCCATAACCCCCGCGATCCACATGCGACTTCAGTGCGCCCGTGATCGGGGACCGCGCCGCAATCGCACCGCAGCGCAGGTAATCGCCAAAGGAAAAGCCACCCGGCACGCCAACAATATCAACACCCGCAGGCAGCGCGGTATCCTTGTGCCAGACCATCTCGACATCAAACCCGGCGTTTCGAAACGCCACCGCCAGATCGCGGTCGCAATTTGATCCTGGAAAAACGAGAACTGCAGCTTTCATCGGTCACCTCTGGCACTTTGGCCTCTCAATCGGCCAAAACTCTGAATACTGCAAGTCACGCCCAGCATCATTGGAAAGCCTACTCCTTCTTCTTGGCAGGCAAAGCCCCTCGCATTGATCGGTGCGCAAAATGCGCGGCGAAACCCAATCAACGCAAAAAGTCAGTCACGACAGCCACACCCGGAGCCGTCGGCCCATTGAACGCTGCCAATTCATCACTGACATCTGACAAAGCCACTTCACGCGCCACAATCGGGCTCAAATCAACCAGCCCCGAAGCAATCAGGTTCAGCAAGGTTGGATACTTATGCGCAGGCATCCCGCGGGTGCCGTAAAGCGCCAGATTGCCCATATAAACCGTGTTCAGGTTCACCTCCTGCACCGCGTGATGGCCCACGGGCATACCCACCTGCACGTGCCGCCCCAAAGGGCGCAGGCAGGCAATGGAGGCCGCAACAGTCACCGGAAACCCCAGCGCTTCCACAGAGACATGGGCGCCACCACCAGTAATCTCGCGGATTTCCTTGGCACTGTCGCCACCTGAGGCATCAATCGCATGGTCCGCCCCAAGCGATGTCGCATGCGCAAGCTTTTCACCCACCACGTCCGTCACAATCACCCGCGCACCCAAAGCACGCCCCAAAAGCAGTGTCGCCAACCCGATGCCACCGGTGCCGTGCACCGCCAGCCACTCACCCGGCTGAAGGGCGGCGCGACCGGTCAACGCATGCCAGGCGGTCGTCACCCGACACCCCAGGGCAGCAGCCAGCGTTGGCGACATATCTTCGGGCAAATGCGCAAGGTTGTGGTCGCGCGGCACAGCCACGTACTCGGCAAAAGCGCCTGGCTCGATAAACCCAGGCAACCGTTGATCAAAACAGGTATTGCTCTCGCCCGATCGGCACTGCGGACAACTCCCGCATGACAGGATAAACGGCGCGATCACCCGGTCACCCACCTTGAACTGCGCCAATGCCCCCACCTCTTCGACGATGCCACAGTATTCGTGCCCACCGATCTGGCCCGGCTTCACACGTGGATGCTCACCCACCCAACCGTGCCAGTCCGAGCGGCAGACACCGCAGGCCAGAACTTTCAGAACAACGCCGTCTTCCGGGCACTCAGGCTCGGCCACATCTTCAAGGGAAAGCGGCGTGTTATACTCCCGTAAAACCGCCGCCCGCATCACAGCAGTTCCACCTCATAGCGTTCGATCACCGTGTTCGCCAAAAGCGCCTCGCACATCTTGGCTACTTCCGCCTCGGCAGCGGCGGCGTCCGTTTCAGCAAGCTCAAGCTCAATCACCTTGCCTTGGCGCACGCCTTCCACGCCCTCGAACCCCAGCGTGCCAAGTGCATGACGCACCGCCTCGCCCTGCGGGTCCAAAACCCCGGTTTTCAACATGATATGCACGCGCGCTTTCATCACGACCACTCCCCGAAATGCCTCGTGTCCGCGGTATCGCGGATTCCCCACCACTTGTCCAACTGCAAGGGCTTTCATTGGTCCAAAAATATGGCGGGGGTCTGGGGGCAGAGCCCCCAGCGTGGCGACGCGCGACAGCGCGGCGCAATTCAGTTAATCAATCAGTTAATCAAAGTCGGCTTCGTCGCGTGCGTGACATTCGACGGCATCACACCCAACCGCCGCGCAACTTCAGTATAGGCATCTGTCAGCGAGCCCAGATCGCGCCGGAACACGTCCTTGTCGAGTTTTTGGCCGGTCTCGACATCCCACAGCCTGCAACTGTCCGGGCTGATCTCGTCGGCAACGATCAGGCGCTGAAATTCACCTTCCCAGACCCGGCCGATCTCGATTTTGAAATCCACCAGACGAATGCCCACGGCCATCATGCAGCCAGACAGGAAATCATTCACCCGCAACGCCAGCGCGATCATATCGTCCAGATCCTGCTGAGACGCCCAGCCAAACGCGATGATATGCTCTTCCGAGACCAGCGGGTCGCCCAGCGCGTCGTCTTTCAGGCAAAACTCCACAATAGGGCGCGGCAGGGCGGTGCCCTCTTCCAGACCAAGACGCTCAGACAGCGTGCCCGCGGCATAGGTCCGCACGATCACCTCAAGCGGAATGATCTCGACCGAGCGGATCAGTTGCTCGCGCATGTTGATGCGCTTGATGAAATGCGTCGGCACACCGATCTGCGCCAAACCCTTCATGAAAAACTCCGACAGCCGGTTGTTCAAAACACCCTTGCCGTCGATCACGTCTTTCTTCTGCGCGTTAAATGCAGTCGCATCGTCTTTGAAATACTGCACAAACGTGCCCGGCTCCGGGCCTTCATACAGAATTTTGGCTTTGCCTTCGTAGACCTTTTTGCGACGTGCCATCGGACCCTCAAAAAACGGAAAATGGCGCGCGGATGCACCCACGCGCCTCGTATCGCCTGATCCTTTACGCCAAAGGCCCCGTCACGGCAAGCGTCACACGCATGCAGGGCTTGCGGGCGCGCGTTTGGGTGGGCATATGAAAGGCAACTGTTGTTATGCCCGAAGGAGAGGCCCCGATGAACTCATTTGAAGACCGCGAAAACGCCTTTGAAAACAAGTTTGCCCATGATGCCGAGATGCAGTTCAAAGCCGAAGCGCGCCGCAACAAACTGCTTGGTCTGTGGGCAGCGGGCCTTTTGGGAAAGGACGAAGATGCGGCAAACGCCTATGCAGTCGAAGTCGTGAAATCTGATTTTGAGGAAGCCGGCGACGACGATGTGTTGCGCAAAGTGTCCGTTGATCTGGGCGACAAAGTCTCTGAGGAAGAGATTCGCGCCAAAATGACCGAGCTTCTGGCCGAAGCCAAAGCCCAACTCATGAGCGAGCTTTGAACCTACTCAGGGCGAAATCAGACTGAAAAGCCGTTGCGTGGCGAACTGCGCGGCGGGTCTGCGGAACGTATCAAAGTGCGCGGCACCATTGAGCACCTGTCGTTCGGCATTTGGGAAGGCACTTGCAAGCGCGGCGCTGCGGTCTGGCGGGATGATCCGGTCGGACGCACCGTGCAAGATCAGGACAGGCGCAACGACATCGGGGGCGTCAGCCAGCGTGTCCCATTTCTGCACACCCGGCATCAGACACGCGGGCAAAAGCGCACTGCGCGTCATCAGGTTACATAGCCTGTCGTAGGGTGCTTCAAGGATAACAGCCGCCACATCACGATTTTTGGCGACATGCACGGCCAGACCGGTCCCAAGTGAATATCCATGTACGACGACGGGCTTGCCTTTGCCCAAAGCCCAATCCGCTATCACCAGTGAATCACTTTTCAATGCGGCTTCACTGGGTTGTCCCGAACGCCCGCCACCGCCGCGATACTCCATGGCGACAACGTGTCGCCCTGCTCGGACATGCGTTTGCAGCGGTGGCCCAAAAGCAGAAATCGCACCGCCATTCCCCATAAAGTAAAGCACGATGGGGCCATCGCGCTCGGCTTCTTGCAGGGATAGAGCGGCCCCGTCGTCTGCGGCAAGCTCCACACGCTCAAACCCCTGCAAAACCCTGTCATTTTGCAGGAATGGATAGAGATGCCCCGGATGCATGAACACCATGGCGATGGCATAGACCGCATAAAGGCCAAGTAACAAAAGGAAAGCACGCTTCATCTATGAGGGAAATCGCGTTTTCAGCGCCTCCAAAACCGCCGGGGTCACAAAATTTGAGACATCTCCGTTTAAACGGGCGATTTCTTTCACCAGTTTTGAGGCAATCGCCTGATGTTCGGCCTCGGCCATCAGGAACACGGTATCAATCGTGTCATCCAACATCCTGTTCATGCCAACCATCTGGTACTCATACTCAAAATCAGCCACAGCGCGCAAACCGCGGATGATGATCTTTGCTCCCACGTCGTGGGCACAATCAATCAGCAGGTTCTCGAAGGGGTGCGCAACAATCTCGACACCTGTTTCCCGAGCCACCACCGCGCACTCGGCTTCGATCATCGCCACACGCTCTTCAAGGGAGAACAACGGTCCTTTATCGCGGTTGATGGCAACGCCAATCACCAGCCTATCCACCAAGGCCGTCGCCCTGCGGATAATGTCCATATGTCCCAAAGTAACCGGGTCAAACGTGCCAGGATAAAGGCCGATGCGCATGGGTCCTGTTCCCCTCTTTCAGGTCCTGCACTCAGACCTGCCACGGATGGGCCACAGCCTGCAAGCCTTTGATCTCAAAAGCCCTTGATCATGCCTTCAAGTGCGTCTTTTTCCATTGAAAGCTCTGACAGGCGCGCTTTCACCACGTCGCCGATTGAAATCAACCCGGTCATCTGGCCACCTTCCATCACCGGCATATGACGAAAGCGGCCTGCGGTCATTTTCTCCAACACCTGATCGGTTGTCTCATCTGGGGCGGTCGAGATCATGTCGCGGGTCATCAGGCTTTCGACCTTGTCGTTCAAACACCCTTCACCGCGCCGCCCCAATTCGCGGACGATATCGCGCTCAGACAATATCCCTTGCGCGGTACCAGACCCGTCGGTGGCCACCACAGCGCCGATCCGCTTTTCCGATAAAAGCTTGGCAGCATCAGTCACAGTCGCATCGGACCCAATGGTCACAACGTCTGTTCCGCCTTTCATTCCAAGGATTTGACGAACCAGCATCAGCGTCCTCCCGTATTCACGCAGCTGTGATCAGCGTCCCACCTGAAAGGGCCACATGTCAAGCACGCGCTGCAATCTCGGCACGAAGTTCCTCTGTCAGAAGGGCTGCAAACCGGTTGAGACGTGACACACGCGCATCATCTGCGTGACGGATCAGCCAGAAAGTGCGCGTCAGGTGCAGATCATCAGGAAAGAGCAACTCAAGCTCCGGCGCGTCAGGCAAAGCAAAGTCATGCACCACGCCGATCCCCGCCCCTGCCCGCAGCCAGCCAAGCTGGACCGAAACAAGGTTCGAGGCGAAATCAACATGGGTCAGGCCCATATCGGCCAGGTAATCAAGCTCGCGGTCGAAGATCATGTCAGGGATGTAGCCAACCACCCGGTGATCTTTCAGCGCCGCACGCTCAGTGATGGGGTGGCGCGCCAGATAGTCTTCGGAGGCCGCCAGATGCAGCGCATAGTCGGCAATCTTCTGAAGTCTCAGGCGACCCGAGGTCGGGCGACTGACCCCGATGGCCATGTCTGCCTCGCGTTTCGACAGGTTAAAAACGCGCGGCAGCGCCACAATCTGGATGTCCAGACCAGGATTTGAGGCCATGATCCGCTGGGTGACATGCGGCAAAAGAAACGTCGCGCAACCGTCAGGCGCGCCCACGCGAATGGTTCCAGTCAGCCCCTCTTCCGTGGCCCCGCGCACCTCTTGCAACGCGCCCATCATAGACTGCTCTGCCGCTTCAGCGTGCTTCGCAAGACGCTCGCCCGCAGAGGTGGGCACATAGCCTTGCGGCGATTTGACGAAAAGCACAGCGTCCATTTCCCGCTCCAGCCGCTCTATGCGCCGTCCAACGGTGGCCGGGTCAATACGCAGTGATTTAGCGGCCGAAGAGAGCGTACCTTGACGCGCCACAGACAGGAATATTCGCAGGTCATCCCAGTTCATTTCGCAGCTTCCCTTGCATTTCTGCAAAACCTTTTTGGGAAACTGCCGCTTTTCCCACCCCTGCGCCAGCCCTATTGTCCAACCAAACGCAATTTGGGAGACGCGCTATGGAAGAGATCACCAATTTCATCGACGGCAAACGCATCAAGGGCACATCGGGGCGGTTCTCGGACGTCTTTAATCCGGCCACGGGCGAAGTTCAGGCAAAGGTGCCACTGGCAACCAAGGCCGAAGTGGACGACGCGATTGCCCGTGCCGCCGCTGCCCAGCCTGCCTGGGGGGCCACCAATCCGCAGCGCCGCGCGCGCGTGATGATGAAGTTCGGGGCCCTGATCAACGAGAATATGGACAAGCTTGCGGAAGCCGTCAGTCGCGAGCATGGCAAGACGCTGCCTGATGCGCGCGGCGATGTGCAGCGCGGTTTGGAAGTGGTCGAGTTCTGCATGGGCGCGCCCAACATGCTCAAAGGTGAGTACACCGACAACGGCGGACCCGGCATCGACCTTTATTCGATGCGCCAGCCGCTGGGGGTGGTCGCGGGCATCACACCATTCAACTTCCCCGCGATGATCCCACTTTGGAAGATGGCCGGCGCACTGGCCTGCGGCAATGCGATGATCCTGAAACCGTCTGAGCGGGTGCCGACCACTGCCTTGATGCTGGCCGAGCTTTTGCAGGAAGCGGGCCTGCCCGATGGTGTTTTGCAGGTGGTCAACGGTGACAAGGAGTCGGTCGACGCGCTTTTGGACAACGATACAATTCAGGCGGTGGCCTTTGTCGGTTCGACCCCGATTGCGCAGTACATTTACGCGCGCGCCACGGCCAACGGCAAACGCGCGCAGTGTTTTGGCGGCGCCAAGAACCACATGATCATCATGCCCGACGCCGACATGGACAAGGCCGCTGACGCGCTTGTGGGGGCCTCGATGGGCGCTGCCGGTGAGCGCTGCATGGCGATCTCTGTTGCTGTGCCTGTCGGCGATGAGACGGCGGATGCGCTGGTGGAACGGCTGGTGCCACGCATCGAGGCGCTGAAGGTTGGGCCCTATACTGCGGGCGATGACGTGGACTATGGCCCGCTGATCACGGCGGCCGCGAAAGAGCGCGTTGAAGGACTGATTGGTAGTGGAGTTGATCAAGGCGCAAAACTTGTCACCGATGGGCGGGGCCTGAGCCTGCAGGGCTATGAGAACGGGTATTTCGTTGGCCCGACGCTGTTCGACAACGTCACGCCAGAGATGGACATCTACAAGGAAGAGATTTTCGGCCCCGTTCTGAGCCAGGTCCGCGCAGGCTCTTATGAAGAGGCGCTGAAGCTGACAATGGACAACCCCTATGGCAACGGCACCGCGATCTATACCGCCGATGGCGATACCGCGCGGGATTTTGCGCACCGGGTCAACGTGGGCATGGTGGGGATAAACTTCCCCATCCCGGTGCCGCTGTCGTACCACACGTTTGGCGGTTGGAAAGGGTCGGGCTTTGGCGATCTGAACCAGTACGGACCAGATGCCTTCCGGTTTTACACGCGCACCAAAACGGTCACGTCGCGCTGGTTTTCGGGTATCAAGGAAGGCGGCGAGTTCGCCTTCAAACAGATGGACTGAGCTATCTTGTATTGCGCCGGGCTTGCGCCCGTCGCTCCGCTGGAGGGGCGCTGCCCCTCCAGACCTCCCCGGCATATTTCTGGACCGGTGAAAGACATACTGGTCACCTGTGGCAGGGACCGTTAGACATCCGCGCAGATAAGTGGATGTAAGAGATGTCGGACACGATAAGGCCCCAGCCGGGCATTGCAGATATCAAGCTTTACAAGGGCGGCGACAGCACGCTTGCGGGGCGCGACGATGTGTTGAAGCTGTCGTCGAATGAAAACCCTTTCGGTGCGCCTGAAAGCGCGCGTGCGGCTTATATTGCGGCAGGTGTTGCTTTGCATCGTTATCCTCCGACGGACCACATTGCATTGCGCTCGGCGATTGCAGAGATGCACGGACTGGACGCGGAGCGGATTATCTGCGGCGCGGGGTCAGATGAGATCATTACCTTCTTGTGCCAGGCTTATGCAGGGTCAGGCGACGAAGTGATTCACACACGTCACGGTTTTTCGATGTACAGGATCTCGACCCTTGCGGCGGGGGCGACGCCAGTGGAAGTGCCAGAGCGAGAGCGGACAGTCGATGTGGATGCGGTTTTGGCGGGCGTGACCGACAAGACGCGCCTGGTTTTCATTGCCAACCCGGCGAATCCGACAAGTACAATGATTGGCAGCAATGAAATGGCGCGGTTGGCTGATGAGTTGCCGGATCATGTGCTTTTGGTTTTGGATGGCGCTTATGCGGAGTATGTTGACGGCTATGATGGCGGTGCGTCTTTGGTCGATGCGCGCGACAATGTTGTGATGACGCGGACCTTTTCCAAGATTTACGGGCTGGGCGGGCTGCGCATCGGCTGGGGCTATGGCCCGGCGCATGTGATCGACACGCTAAACCGCGTGCGTGGGCCGTTCAACCTTTCGGATACCCAATTGGAGACGGCAGCCGCAGCGGTACGTGACACGGACTGGGTCGAGATGTGCCGCACGGAGAATGCACGCCTGCGCGTGGTCTTGGCGAAAGGGTTGGAGGAACTGGGCGTGCCGTCAGATACGTCTTCGGCGAACTTTGTTCTGGCACGCTTTGCCGATGAAGACATGGCGGCGGCCTGCGAGGCGCGGTTGCGCTCTGACGGAATCTTGGTGCGCCTGGTCGGAGGCTACAAGCTGCCGAACTGCCTGCGCATCACGGTGGGAACCGAGGAGGACTGCGCCCGCGTGCTTGCCTCGGTCGCCACATTTCAAAAGGACGTGGCATGAGCCAGATGTACAGCCGAGTGGCCTTGATCGGGCTGGGTCTGATTGCGTCGTCCATGAGCCACGCCATGCGACGCGCCGGTATGACAAGCGAGATTGTGGGCACCGCCCGCTCGGCAGAGACGCGTGAAACGGCAGAAAAGCTGGATCTTTGCGACACGGTCGTCGCTACGGCGGCCGAGGCGGTCGTCGGGGCCGATCTGGTAGTTCTGGCGGTCCCGGTTGGGGCGATGGAGGCGGTTGCCCGCGAGATTGGCCCGCATCTTGAGGCCGGCGCCACCGTGACTGATGTGGGTTCGGTCAAGCGCGAGATCGTCGCCGCCGTCGGACCTCACATGCCAGACGGCGTGCATTTTATCCCCGGCCACCCGGTAGCAGGCACCGAACATTCAGGCCCCGAGTCGGGGTTTGCCGAGCTTTTCGACAACCGCTGGCTGTTGCTGACCCCCCTGCCCGGCACAGACGTTGAAGCCAAGGAGCGGCTGACCGCGTTCTGGCAGGCACTTGGCTCGAACGTTGATGAGATGGAGATAGAGCATCACGACCTTGTGCTGGCCGTGACCAGCCATGCGCCACACCTGATTGCCTATACGATGGTGGGTGTGGCCGACGATCTGAGCCGCGTGACCGACAGCGAGGTCATCAAGTACTCGGCGGCGGGATTTCGCGACTTTACGCGGATTGCCGCCTCTGATCCGACCATGTGGCGCGATGTGTTTTTGAATAACAAAGATGCCACGTTAGAAATACTGGGGCGATTCACAGAGGAGCTTTTTGCCTTGCAACGCGCCATCAGAACTGAAGACGGGGATTATCTGCACGACTATTTCACCCGTACCCGCGCGATCCGTCGCGGCATTGTCGAAGCAGGCCAGGACACAGACGCGCCGGACTTTGGGCGTATGGGGAAAAAGCCTTGATTGTGCGCGCGGTTTTGATCGGGGCTGCGATCGCATTAGCAGGATGCGGTGGCGGCAGTGGCGATAAGATGGGCCCTCCACCGGGCATGGTCGCCCAAAATGTGGGAAATATTCCAGGCCCGGGATCTTGTGGTGTACGGCAGGCACTTGCTGTCAGTGAAGTGGCGGGCGTGAGGTTGACCCAGACGGCGACGCTTACACCACGCGCGGCCAAAGCACTGAACCGGTACGTGGCCAATGTGGCGCGCAAGGAAATCGGCAACAGAGGCGGCGGTCTGGTCGCCTTGAAGGTTGCCTCCCACTATGCGTGCCGCACACGCAACAGCCGCCCCGGCGCACGGCTTTCCGAGCACGCTTTGGGCAATGCGATCGACATCTCAGCATTCATCCTTGCCGATGGGTCTCAGATCAGTGTGCTTGGCTGGCGCGGTCCTGACGGCGATGTGCTGCGTCGCCTGCATCGCGGGGCCTGCGGTCCTTTTGGCACGGTATTGGGGCCCAACGCCGATTTGCACCATCAGGATCATTTCCACTTTGATGTCGCCGAATATCGCAGTGGGACGTATTGCCGATGAAATGGCAGCCTAGGCAGGGCTCGAACCTGCGACACACGGATTAACAATCCGCTGCTCTGCCAACTGAGCTACTAGGCTATTGGTGATCGGGGTGGGGATCGAACCCACGACACACGGATTAAAAATCCGTTGTTCTACCACTGAACTACCCGACCGGGCAAAAAGAGGTGTGGCGCAGAAATTTCTGGATGTTCACTGTTCTGCGCCGGTTTGGGCGCAGCAAAACGCCCGCTAACTAGCGAGTGATTTCGAATTCTTATTATTCATCAACAGTCTCATGCGGGCGCTCTTCGCACGG
Source organism: Silicimonas sp. (assembly GCA_013003245.1). GTDB lineage: Bacteria > Pseudomonadota > Alphaproteobacteria > Rhodobacterales > Rhodobacteraceae > JABDJX01. The sequence continues at coordinate 13,722 of JABDJX010000138.1, forward strand.
GTATGCATCCGCGTCAATAACCACGCGCCAGTGTTTTTGATCTGGGATCAATCGGCAGAGAACCAATGGGGATTGTCAGCCTATCGGATCACAATCAGTGGGGCCGGTCCCAGCGGAACCGGGCCAAGTGACATGCGCCCGCCCGAAAAACCAAGCGGAACGTCGATCGTGTCAGGATCACCAGACAGGGCTGCCAAAAGGCCCAGACCACTTTCTGCCGTCGTCACAAAGGCCTCTGGTACCAACCCGGCGTTCACCGCCATCTGCAACATTTGGCGCCATTCCACAGCCTTGATCGTTATCCGCCCCTCGGGCACACCAATGTCGTCCACCACCAGATCACCAGCCGCGCGAAAGGTCACATCTCCCCAGCGGGCCGAGAGGTTGGTCAACTCAAAGGTACGTACTTGCGGGCGCGCGTCTTCCAACGCATTGCGATCCCAAGGGGCATCAAAGCCAAGCGTTGCATCAAGCCTGAGAGACTCGACCGCGTCCGGTAGTAACCCTGCGGGATCCAAAAGGTCGCGCATATCCTCAGAAGGGCGCAATTCCAGCACTTCAGCACCCACGCGGTAGACGTTGTCAGCCCCAATGTCTTCCGCCGCAAATCGTCCCTCGCGCAATGTCACGTCCCAGCCAAGGTTGGAACCGATTTCCAAAGTGTCGACAACCAGCCGTGCGCGATCAAGGGCAAGTGACGTGGACGGCTTGAGAAAGAGCGACGCCTTTGCTTCGGAATGCGCGATGGTCATGGTTTGCAGCGGCGTCGAAAACCTATGCTCTTGCGGCAAAACCGCGATCACCTGCGTAGGCTTATAGGCAAGCGACAGGAACTGCACGAAGGGGGCCGCCCAAGCGACGCCTGTTGCGGGATCGGCCAAGTTTACCTCGGTCAGCGTGGTATCAAAACGGCTGGGAAACCCGACGGTATCTAACTCACCCACATCCGCCACCCATCCTTCGGCGCGGCGCGCGTCAATCCAGGCCTCCAGCCCTTTTTGATGGCTGAACTGGCCGATTGCCCACCAAAGCATCCAAATGCCGAAAATTGCTAAAATACCAACGACCACGCGGCCCATGCGCTCTTTCCCTTTTTGCACAGCGCTGTTTTAAGGCGCTCATGACAGAAGAAAAAGTGTTTGAACAGAACCCACTTTGGGTTTTCGGCTATGCCTCGCTGATGTGGCAACCGGGGTTTCCTGTGGCCGAGACGCGTCTTGCGCGTCTGGGTGGTTTTTCACGCAGCTTTTGCATGGCCTCGATCCATCATCGCGGCACGGTTATGGCGCCCGGACTCGTGCTTGCGCTTGATCAGGCTGACGAGCACGCCTGCGAAGGACTTGCGTTGCGGGTAGAGGAAGGCGCCGAGGAAAAAACCATCACCTATCTGCGCGACCGCGAACTGGTCTCTTCGGCCTATGTCGAGCGGCTGTTGACCGCTCAGTTGCGCGATGGCACCGAGATCACCACACTAGCCTATGTGGTTGACCGTGAACACACCCAGTATGTCCCGCATTTCAGCCTTGAAGAGCAGGCACGCATCATCTCCAAGGCCGTGGGCGGACGCGGCCCCAATACCGAATACTTGTGGAACACCGCCGACCGGTTGCGCGACCTTGGTTTGCACGATCCTGATCTGGACTGGCTGGCAAACAGGGTGCGTACGCTGAAGAAGGACGCCCCCTAATCCCTTCTTCTTGGCAAAAATACTCCGGGGGGCGAGCGAAGCGAGCGGGGCAGAGCCCCACTGGCTCGATTTGGCGAAGCCAAAGCGAAACAAGCGGTTGGCACGGGCGGCGATGTTAACTATCGTTGGGCCAACAACAACAGCGACAGGACCCGGGCCCTAATGGACCAACCGGATCGCGAGGCCGAGCGGCAATTCACGCTACCTTACCGTCAGATGCTGACGATGATTATCGTTCTGGGCCTTGTCGGCGCAGGCGCATACATCGCCTATCCGCAGGTCGCCCCTGTGTTTCTGGCCAACCCCTACCTGAACGGCTTTATCGGGGTCGTCTTTATCATCGGCGTTCTGGCCTGTTTCTGGCAGGTGTTTCAGATCGGCTCGTCGGTTGCCTGGATCGAAGGGTTCGCCCACGACAGACCAGGGCACCAGTTTACCAAGGCCCCGCGCCTGCTGGCCTCGCTGGCAGCCCTTTTGCGCAAACGCGGCGCGCGCACGCAAATTGGTGCCGCCTCGTCGCGCTCGATCCTCGATTCGGTCGCAACACGGATCGATGAAGCACGCGACATCACGCGCTATATCGTCAACCTGTTGATTTTCCTTGGTCTTTTGGGCACATTCTATGGCCTTGCCACCACTGTTCCGGCGGTCGTCGACACGATCCGCTCGCTGGCCCCGCAGGAAGGCGACACCGGCGTCGCCGTCTTTGAACGCCTGATGTCAGGCCTTGAAGACCAGTTGGGTGGCATGGGCGTGGCCTTTGCCTCTTCGCTTCTGGGCCTTGCAGGATCGCTTGTTGTGGGCCTGCTAGAGCTTTTCGCCAGCCACGGGCAAAACCGTTTTTACCGCGAGCTTGAAGACTGGCTATCGACGATCACCCGCCTTTCGATGGCCAGCGAAGGCGACGGCGGCGGCGATCATAGTGCTGTTGCTCAACTCGCCGAGCACATGGCGGAGCGACTGGAAACCATGCAGGCCTTTTTCGCCCAGGCCAATGCGCGCCGCGAAGAAGCCGACGCAAATCTGGGGCACCTGTCCGAAGCAGTTCACTCGCTCTCAAGCCAGCTTGGCGGCGGGGATCATGCCCAGATCGTTGAGAGCCAGAACCGACTGGCTGTTGCGATCGAAAACATGGCAGGCGACGGCAGCACCGGCAGCTTTGACGCCGAAAGCCGCATGCGCCTGCGGTCAATGGACGTCCAGATGCTGCGTATTTTGGAAGAAATCTCAGCCGGACGGCAGGAGAGCATGGGCGAGTTGCGGGCCGACATTGCGCAACTGACCCAGGCTATCCGCACCTTGGGACGCTCCCGCAGCCACGATATCGGGTCCTGACCTATGGCGCTCTCGCGCAGATCAACGCAACGTATGTCAGGCTCGATCTGGCCCGGCTTCGTCGATGCAATGACCGCCCTTTTGCTGGTGCTGATGTTCGTGCTGACGATCTTCATGGTCGTCCAGGGTGTCTTGCGCGACACCATCAGCGGGCAGGAAAGCGAGCTTGATAAGCTGGCCGCCGAGGTGACAGCCCTTGGTCAGGCGCTTGGTCTTTCACAGCAACGCACGGCCCAGCTTGAAGACGACCTGACCACGCTGCAATCGACCAGCGACCAGCAAGCCAGCCTGATCGCCAACCTGACCACGCAGATCGACACCCAGGCGCGGTCGCTTGCCGAACGCGACGCCGCCATCGCCAGTTTCGAAGAGCAGGTCGCAACGCTTTTGTCGCAGCGCGACACGGCACGGGCCGAAGGTGAGCGGCTGACAGCAACTGTTGCAGAGCTCGAGGCCGCGCGCACCGAACTGATGAGCGAGCAAGAGGCGATGCAGCTTGCGTTGGCCACCGCCCGCGACGAAATTGACGCCCAGGTGGAAGAGGCGCGCCGCGCCGCCGCCGAGCGCGAAGCGCTGGAGGCCCTGACCGCCGATCTGCGCGCCCAGGCCGCCGAGCGGGATCTGACACTGGCAGAGGCGCAAACCGCGTTGAGCGAGGCCGAACAAGCCCGCCTCGTCGAAGCCGCCGCTGCCGAGGCCCTGCGAAAGCGGCTTGAAGAGGCCGACGCAGAGTTGACCGCAATGTCGCTCTCACTGGAAGCGCAGAGGCAGAACGCCGAAAACACCCTCACGCTCTTGGCGGCGGCAAACGCCATTGAGGATGAACTGAACGCCAAGCTTGCAGAGGCCCTGATCACTCTTGAGACAACCGAGGGCAATCTGGCCGCCACTGAAGAAACCAGCGGCACATTGCAAGACCAGCTGGCGCTTGCCACAGTCGAGCGGGACACGGCCCGTGCCGAGGCGTCGCAATTGCGCACAGAACTCTCGCAAGCCCAGGCGCGGCTGGAAACTCTAACGTCAACATCCGAAGAAACCGATCTGCGTCTGGCGCAACTTCTGACAGAGCGCGATCAATTGGCCGCCGACGTTCAGGCGCTGCGCGCCGCGTCCACCGAAACGGCGACACTGCGCGAACAACTCGCCGCGGCACTCGCCGCACGGATCGCCGCGGAAAATCAGGCAACGATCCAGATGTCCGAACGCGAACGGCAGGAAACCCTGCTTGCCACCGCGCGCCGCCAGCTTGAGCAGGAAGAAGCCATTTCCAACGACGCCCAGCGTCAGGTCGCGGCGCTGAATGCACAGATCGCAACCCTGCGCGCCCAACTCAACAGCTTGCAAGCCCTGCTGGACGCAGCAGCCGACGCTGACGAAAGCTCACAAATCCGCATCGAGGCCCTAGGCAGCCAGCTCAACCAGGCCCTTGCGCGCGCCGCATCCGAGCAGCAACGCCGCGCTGCCCTGGAAGCCGCCGAGGCCGAGCGCCTGCGTCTGGAGGCCGAACGCCTGAATGAAGAGGTCTCCACACTGGCCGATTATCGCTCCGAGTTCTTTGGCACACTTCGCCGCGTCTTGGGCGACCGCGAAGGCATCCAGATCGTGGGCGACCGCTTCATCTTCTCCTCCGAGGTGCTTTTCGAATCCGCCTCTGCCACGCTCTCCCCACAAGGACAAAGGCAAATTGCCAACGTCGCGGCGATCCTGTCGGACGTCTCGGACCAGATTCCCAACTCAATCGACTGGATCATTCGCGTCGACGGCCACACCGATGACGTCCCACTCTCTGGCACCGGCGCTTTTGCCGACAACTGGGAACTCAGCCAGGGCCGCGCGCTTTCAGTGGTGAAATTCCTGACCGACCAACTTGGCTTCCCGCCGCAGCGTCTTGCAGCAACAGGCTTTGGCGAATATCGCCCCGTCAACCCGGCAGACACAAGCGAGGCCCGCGCGCAGAACCGCCGGATCGAACTGAAGCTCACCGAACGGTAATCCCGGCACTTTCATCGGTCCAAAAATATGGTGGGGGTCCGGGGGCAAAGCCCCCGGTGTGTCGACGCATCGAAAGATGCGGCGAAATCTAACACTCTAAAGGCTTCTGATCTTCAATCGCGAAATCCGGTTCTCGGCGCGCTCCAAGATCTCAAACCGGAACCCGTGAAACGAAAACACCTGCCCCTTGACCGGGATCGACTGCGCCTCGTGAATGACCAGACCGGCAACGGTGTTGGCCTCGTCGTCCGGCAGGTTCCAATCCGTGGCCCGGTTCAGATCGCGGATCGTCATCGCACCATCCACCACCACATCACCCGCGTTGGTGCGCCGGATCGGGTGCTCTTCGTCGATATCAAATTCATCGGTGATCTCGCCGACAATCTCTTCAAGAATATCCTCAAGCGTGATCAAACCTTCCAGAGATCCATACTCATCAACCACCAGCGCAAAGTGAGTCGAACGGCGCAGAAACTGTCGCATCTGCTCGTCCAGCGTCGTGGTCTCCGGCACAAAATAAGGCTTCATCGCCACGGCGCTCAGCTCGAAATCGGCAAAGGCATCGTCACCGGCATTTTCAGTGGCGCGGGCATACATCGACCGCAGCAAGTCCTTGGCGTGCAGAACACCGATGATGTTTTCTTGCTCGCCTCGGTAAATTGGCAGCCGAGTGTGCGCCGAATTCAGGCACAACTCCAAAACATCTTGCGGTGGCAGATCGGCATCAATCATCTCGATGTGCCGGCGGTGCAGCATGATCTCTTCAACCGTGCGGTCTCCCAGATCCAGCGCGCCCAAGATCCGGTCGCGATCTTCCTTCTCGACGATCCCTTCTGAGTGGCCAAGCTGCAGCGTGCCAGCGATTTCCTCGCGCACCATGATATGACTGGAAGCATCGATTTCCACGCCGAACACCCGCAGAATACCGCGCACGATATAGCGCACGAAAGTCACGACAGGGGCAAGCACCGTGACCACAAGACCAATGGCGCGGGCCACGCGCGACGCAGCGGTTTCAGCGTTTGAGATGGCATAGGTCTTGGGCAGCACTTCGGCAAAGATCAGCACAAGCAAGGTCATCACCAAGGTGGCCAGCGCCACTCCGCTCTCGCCGAAAACCCGCGTCAGCAGGGCCGTTGCCAGCGAGGTCGCCAGAATGTTCACAAGGTTGTTGCCAAGTAGAACAGAGCCGATCAGTCGCTCATTGTCCTCGGTCACCTCCAGCGCACGCTGCGCGCCTTTGTCGCCCCTTTCAGCGCGTGACTTAAGCTTGCCGCGCGAGGCGGCGGTCAGAGCCGTTTCAGAGCCAGAGAAAAAAGCCGAAAGGACCAGCAACAGCACTATGCCGCCGCAAGTTACCCAGAAAGCTGTGTCAATCATTGAAGGGTCGGTTGGGTCCATCAGCCCGCGTTCTGTCCAAACATCAGTCTGTTATGGGGTGCGCGGTCCTGCCATTCAAGGGTGCGCAGCTCACGCATCGGCCAGCGGGTGGTGTTCCAGCACCAGTTC
>JABDJX010000172.1 GCA_013003245.1 Silicimonas sp.
AGTTGAACCAACCTGTCCGTAATATCTTCGCAATCACCCGGGCATAGTTCTTATCTGTCTTGTTGCGCATCGGCGAAAGTGCAGCGCTGAGCTGTCGGGCTTCCATGCAGACAACGTTGAAACCGTCATTGGTCAATCCATAGTAAAGATGTTGGCTCATCGTGTCCGCTTCAAAACCGATCCGAACAATCGGATGAGCGAAACCTTTAAAGCAGTTCGTGATCTCATCGACATCGCATATCAACTCGCGCTCAAGAAGGATCGCGCCTTTGCTATCTACAATGCAAAGCGCACATGACCTTAGCGATACATCCAGTCCAGCATAGTATTCCATCATCTTTCTCCCTTGTTCACAGCTATCGTGTAATCCTATCGGGAGCGGTCTCAGAACAGAGGCAGTCCAATTACGCATTCTTTGGGCCGTTTGCGGACCTTATGATTTGGTTGCTGATAGCTTCTCACTTGACCTCGAAACACCCATGAAATAGGCACTAATCTGCCGAGCGGGCGTTGTGTAGTGGTAAGACCTCAGCCTTCCAAGCTGATGACGCGGGTTCGATTCCCGCCGCCCGCTCCAATCTTTTGAATGATTTGTTTCCTTGCGTTTCGCATCTTGTGACCCGTGCAGCAGACCGTTAATTCAGACTTATGGCTGATGCGTCTGACACCGCTCTTCAGGATCGTGAAAAATCACGCAATGTGCGCGCGTTAAGTGCGCTTTGGCCGTTTGTACGGCCTTACACCGCTATGCTTCTTGCCGCAGCCTTGGCGCTGGTGGCGACAGCGATGATCTCGCTGATCCTGCCGATGGCGGTGCGACGCGTTGTTGACGGGTTTGAAACGTCGGCCTCAGCGCTTCTCGATAGCTATTTCGGGGCCGCCTTGGGCATTGCCCTGCTGCTCGCGATCGGCACGGGCCTGCGTTACTATCTTGTAACCCGGCTGGGTGAGCGTGTGGTGGCCGATATCCGCAAGGCTGTCTTTGATCGGATGATCGGGATGAGCCCGGCGTTCTACGAGAAAATCATGACCGGCGAAGTCCTTAGTCGGATCACCACCGATACCACGCTGATCCTTTCCGTGATCAGCTCATCTGTGTCGATTGCGCTGCGCAACGCCTTGATCCTGATGGGCGGGCTAGTGTTGTTGTTCTTCACCTCGCCGAAACTGGCTGCAATGGTGCTGCTCATCGTGCCGGCCATCATCATTCCCATCGTTGTTCTGGGGCGCAAACTGCGGGTTCTGGGGCGCGAGAATCAGGACCTGATCGCGCAATCGTCGGGCAATGCGTCTGAGGCGCTTTTGTCGGTGCAGGCGGTGCAGGCCTATACGCACGAGGCGCCCAGCCGCCGCGCTTTTGGAGCGATGACTGAAGACGCCTTTGAAAGCGCGCGCCGCCGGATCGGGACGCGCGCGATCATGACGGTGATCGTGATCAGCCTTGTGTTTGCCGGCGTTGTTGGTGTGTTGTGGATCGGGGCGCGGGATGTGCGCGCAGGCGACATGACCGTGGGCGAGTTGGTGCAGTTCGTGATTTACGCCATCATGGTGGCGGGCGGCGTTGGTGCGCTCAGCGAAATATGGGGCGAAATTCAGCGCGCGGCCGGCGCGACCGAGCGCTTGGTGGAATTGCTGACAGCCGAAGACACGGTGAACGACACTGAGACGCCGGCAGAGATCGTGACCCCGGTCAAAGGCGATGTGTCGTTCCAGGACGTGGTGTTTCGCTATCCCGCAAGGCCGACGCAAATCGCTCTGGACGGTGTGTCGTTCAATGTGGCGCGCGGCGAGACCGTTGCCCTTGTCGGGCCCTCTGGCGCTGGCAAATCAACGATCATCCAATTGCTTTTGCGGTTCTATGACCCGAACGAAGGCAAGGTCACCATCGATGGGCTGGACCTGACCGATCTGGCCCGCAGCGATTTTCGCCAGCATATCGCCTTGGTCCCACAAGACCCGGTCATTTTTGCCGACACAGCGCGCGAGAACATTCGCTTTGGTCGACCCTCGGCCAGCGATGCCGAGGTGGAAGAGGCGGCGCGTGCGGCAGCAGCGCATGATTTCCTTGCCGCCTTGCCTGATGGCTATGACAGCTACGTGGGCGAGCGCGGTGTGATGCTCTCAGGCGGACAGAAACAGCGCATCGCCATCGCCCGCGCGATCCTGCGCGACGCCCCGATCCTGCTGCTGGATGAGGCCACCAGCGCGCTGGATGCTGAAAGCGAGCAGGCGGTGCAGCAAGCCGTTGAAAAGCTTGCCGAAGGACGCACCACCATCGTTGTGGCGCACCGGCTGGCAACCGTCAAGAAAGCCGACCGCATTCTGGTGATGGAAGGCGGCCGCATCGCGGCCTCTGGCACCCACGATAGCCTTGTCTCGGAAGGCGGGCTTTACGCGCGGTTGGCGCGGCTTCAGTTCACCGATGGATTGGCCGCAGAATAAAACGACCCTGCGTTCTTCTTGCTGATAGTGACATTTCGGGCAACAAGCCTAAAGTGATCAAAGAAACCCCGACAAAACAGGGGCAGGGAGGGAGACCCGATGAGCATTTTTTCGTCGCTGGAGGCGCGCAACAAACTAGATTCCGAAATGTCTTGGGAGGATCGGCCAAAGGCGGCGACCACTTATGGTATGATGAGTTCGGTGGCCGAACGCTTCGGAGACAGAAATGCCGTCACCTATCAGTTGACGTCCGGGCCAACGGACGCAGCAGAGACAGTGACATGGGGCGAGCTTCACGCGCAGGTCACACAAGCCGCCAACCTCTTTCGCAGCCTTGGTGTAGGCGAAAACGATGTGGTGGCCTACCTGTTGCCCAATGCGAACGAAACGGTTGTCGCGCTGATGGGCGCGACCGTGGCGGGCATCGCCAACCCGATCAACCCGCTGCTGGAGGCCGAACAGATCGCCTCAATCCTGCGCGAAACCAAAGCCAAAGTGCTGGTGACCTTGCAGGCCTTTCCAAAAACCGACCTGCCGCAAAAGGCGGCTGAGGCGGTGAAAATGGCGCCCAATGTCGAGACGGTGCTTGAGGTTGACCTCAAGCGGTACCTCTCGCCGCCGAAGTCGTGGCTTGTCTCGTTGGTTCGTCCGAAAAACCCGATCAGCCACAACGC
>JABDJX010000188.1 GCA_013003245.1 Silicimonas sp.
ACCAGCACCGCTTGTTGATTGCCAACTGCCTCGCGCAATCCGAAGCGCTGATGCGCGGACGCTCGCTGGACGAAGCGCGCGCCTTGCTTGCGGGCAAGTTTGAGGGCGATGAGCTTGAACGCCAGGCCGCGCACCGCGTTTTTAAAGGCAACCGCCCCTCAACGACGCTGGTCTATCCCAAGCTGACGCCGTTTGTTCTGGGTCAGATCATCGCGCTTTATGAGCACCGGGTTTTTGTCGAAGGTGTGATGCTGGGCATCAACAGCTTTGACCAATGGGGCGTCGAGTTGGGCAAGGAGTTGGCCAAGTCGCTGGAGCCGGTGGTGGCGGGCGATGCGCCAGCGGACGACAAGGATGCATCGACCCAAGCTCTGGTTGCGCAGATCCGCCTCCAACGCGGCTAGGTCTGCATTTCTGGGGCGTCACACTTGATAATCTTCCGCACTGCCTCCGCCTTGTGCGGGCGGCGTGTTTTCCCATCCTGCTCAAGGCTGATCATCACTGTCTCGCCCTGTGCCCGAAGCATGCCATCCGCAAAGACCGCGGCCGCCAGCACAAAACTTGTGGGTTTCAAGAGCGTGATCCGCCCCACCACGACATAGCGCTGATCCATGTGCATGGGGGCCAGAAAATCCGTCGTCTGATGGCGCACCACAAGCTGCGGGTCGCTGTCGCTGTGAGAATAATCCGACAGGCCATAATCGAGAAAATACCGCACCCGCAGCACCTCGAACCAGCGCAGGAACGAGATATTGTTCACATGACGCACGAGGTCAATCTCGTAAAAGCGCACGCGGTCTTCCAGCCCGTACGCCCACCCGCTGATGCCACGCGTTTCAAGCGCAGTGCGATCCAATGCGTCAGTTTGATCAGTCATAACAGAGGTATAGCCTATGGAGCGGGTGAAGGGAATCGAACCCTCGTCTTTAGCTTGGGAAGCTGCTGCTCTACCATTGAGCTACACCCGCGCAATTTACGGCGTAAGATAACGGCTCGTTACCGTCAAGCGTCAGATGCTTTTGGTTTCGCCTTGGGCTGCGCCCATGGCGACCAACCGGGGGCTTTGCCCCCGGACCCCCACCATATTTAAAGACCAATGAAATGGCCCGCCTCAACAAGAGAACGGGCCAGTCGGTTTTCACCGGTCGCGGTCATCGGCATGGCTGCCTGTACCGCCTCCACATCGTGATGCAATCTGGTTAACGCATTGTTATCATCGGTCCAGAAATATGGCGGGGTCTGGGGCAGAGCCCCAGTGGGTCGACGCAGCGCAGCTGCGGCGAAACCAGATCACCCACGCCGTCGGCGCCGCCGTCCGTTGTCTGCGCCGGTGTTGAATGACACCTGCGGGAGCGTCAGCACTTTGCTTAATTCAGGGAAGGCGGCGGTCTTGTGCGGGATCGCATTGGCGGCGACGAAATGCTCTTGAAAGCGCGGCTCAATCGCCGTTTCAACTTTGTGGATGTTGAGCACTTCGGCCTCGATCCTGGCACGTGCGGTGATGTCACACAGCGCAATCCGTGCGCCTGTCCCTGCGGCATTGCCGGCCGAGGTGACCTTTTCCAGCGCGCAATCCGGGATCATGCCCAGCACCATCGCGTGCTTGGGCGAGATATGCGCGCCAAAGGCACCGGCCAGCACGACACGGTCCACTTTGTCTGTCTCAAGCGCGTCCATCAAAAGGCGCGCGCCGGCGAAAAGCGCGGACTTGGCCAGTTGGATCGCGCGGATGTCACCTTGGGTGACGGTGATCAGCGGTCCGCCGTCCGCGCGCCCGTCATACACGACATAAGCGTGGGTGCGCCCGTCGGGAATGCACCGCTCGGTTCCGGTTTGTACCGCCGATCCGATCAGGCCAGAGGCGTCCATGAGGCCTGCCATGCGCATCTCTGCCACAGCCTCAATGATGCCCGAGCCGCAAATGCCGGTTACGCCGGTCACCGCAGTGGCAGCCGCAAAACCGTCTTCGGTTGAACACAGGTCCGAGCCGATAACCTTGAAGCGAGGTTCCTTGGTCACCGGGTCGATCTCGATGCGTTCGATGGCACCGGGTGCAGCACGCTGACCGCTGGAGATTTGTGCGCCTTCAAAAGCGGGGCCGGTGGGCGAGGAGCAGGCCAGAACGCGATCTTTCGTGCCAAGCAGGATTTCTGCATTGGTGCCAACGTCGCAGATCAACACCAGATCATCCGAAGTGTAAGGCTCTTCTGAAAGCGCAACTGCTGCGCAATCGGCGCCGACGTGCCCGGCGATGCAGGGCAGCAGATAAACCCGCGACCCGGCGTTAATGCTGGCAAGATCCAATTCGTCTGTGCGCACCGTCACGGCTTCAGAAGTGGCAAGCGCGAAGGGGGCTTGACCCAGCTCGACCGGATCGATGCCCAAAAGCAGGTGGTGCATGACCGGGTTGCACACGATTGTCGCCTCGACGATCTGCTCGGGCGAGATGTCTGCCTCGGCGGCCAGTTCAACCGCAAGCCCGTCAAGGGCCTCGCGGACAACATGCGTCATCTCGACATCGCCGCCGGGGTTCATCATCACATAAGACACCCGGCTCATCAGGTCTTCGCCAAAGCGGATTTGCGGATTCATCACGCCGGCAGAGGCGACGACTTGCCCATTTCGCAGATCGGTCAGGTGGGCGGCGATGGTGGTTGAGCCCAGATCAATGGCCAGTCCGTACAAGCGACCTTCAAAGTAACCGGGCCAGACATCAACAAGGGCAGGGCGTGCCGCCTTGTGATCGGCCCAAAGCGCAACCGTCGCTTTCCAATCGCCCTTACGCAGAACCCGTTGCAGTTTCTTCATCACGGCCAGGGGGGGCGGTTCGATGCCCTCGATCGACCAATCGCGCTTCAAGGCGGCTGCCAACCGTTGCAGATCGCCCGACGGCTCGTGCATGTCGGGCTCTTCAACCTCGACATAGTAAAGCCGCGTGGCCGGGTTCATCGTGATCTCGCGCGTTGAGGCCGCCTTGCGCACCACCTGCTTGTGCACCTGGCTTTCGGCGGGCACGTCGATCACCACATCGCCTTGCACGGTCGCCTGACAACCCAGCCGCCGGCCCTTTTTCAGCCCGCGTTTCTGGTCATAGCGCTCTTCAACCGCATTCCAGTCGCTCAAGGCGGTTTCGCTGACTGTCACGCCATGCTTGGGAAACTCGCCAAAGCCCGGGCTGACCTGACACTTTGAGCAGATGCCGCGCCCGCCGCATACGCTGTCAAGGTCCACCCCCAACTGGCGCGCAGCGGTCAGCACCGGTGTCCCGAGAGGGAACCGGCCACGCTTGCCCGAGGGTGTGAAAACAACGAGTGCTTCGGTCATTTTGCGCCTTAACCTGTGCCTTTGGACGCACCATAACGGCGTGTGGTCTAAGGGAAAGTCCTAAGCGGCGTCACATCTGCGACCAAAAGCGTCACGATCCGTGCGAACTCCACGCGCAGCGGTCGAATTCGGCATAGGCGATCAGGGTTTCGACCACCCCACGTGGGATAATCCGGGCACAGCCCTCAAGTGCATCAAGACTTTCAAAGACGCTGACGATGCCATCCTTGGCGGCGGTCTGGCTAGCACACAGCATCCCGCCAGGGCCGATCTTTTCGACCTGCCGCACACTTTCGCGAGTCTCGGTAATGAAAATATAGGATGTGTCCGTCGCGTTGGCGATGCAAAACCCGCCTTCGGGTGCCTGCGCAAGGACAGGGGAGGACGTTGCAAACAGAATGATCAAGACCCTTACCATTCTTCAAGCGTCTTCGCAGACGGCCCTACTGTCCAGTCACGATGCAACACGACCCGTCACGGCAATGTTAACAGGCTTGCTTCGCTTGTGAATGCTCCCCGGGCGTAGCGTTCTGGGTAAGCGGTGACTAAGCCGCCGGAAAGGGAGCTACCTCATGTTCAGAAACCTCATCGCCGCAGCCGCCTTGGCCGCCTCACCGTCACTTCTTGCCGCGCAGGAATTTGGAACAGATGCCGATGCCGACTATGCCGCCCTACTTTGGGACGTCATGGAGCAAAGCAACCTTGTGGGCGACAACCCCATTCTCTCAACGCCCTACGACGGTGGCCCACCGCATGGTATGATGCTTGAGACATTTTACACAAAAGCGACCATCAACGGGCATACCGGCGATCTGATCGTCAAGCGCAACTATGGACCCGAAGGGGTTGAGGCAGAGGCAATTCTGGCTGATCCGGCCAAGCATCTGGGCGCTTTGACGGTGATGTTCCAGCGCGAGGCGGGCTATGACGCCGACAATGCCGATTGGTTCTGGGTCAAGTACCTGCCAGACGGATCTCTTGATAAGAACCCGGCGGGCATGCAATTGGCAGGCCGGGTGGCCAAAGGAGCCGAGCAAGGCTGCATCGCGTGTCACTCCGGTGTTGAAGACTATGTCTTCACGTCCGATCATCTTGATACGGCGATGAAGAGCGAATAACGCTCACCGACCACTGCAGCGCTTGTGAAGTTGGGTTTAATCAGCTTTCGCCGCAGCTTCGCTGCGTCGACCAAGCGGGGGCTTCGCCCCCCGCCCTAGCGGGCTCCCCCCAGCATATTTTTGGACCGATGAAGCCAAATGACCCGCCTTATTTCTAAGGACGGGCCAGATGGTTTTCACCGGTCACGGTCATCGGCATGCCTGCCTGTGCCGCAAGCGCTGCGTCGTCTCTTATGATGAACATTTCGTTATCATCGGTCGGGAAATATGCTGGGGGTCTGGGGGCAAAGCCCCCAGTTTGTCGGCTCGCGGAACGCGAGACGAAACCCTATCGTCAGTCAAGCAACCCGGTGATGTTGCGTACCACGGCGCGGCGATTGGCGCGCTCGTCCGTCAGTACCGGAACCTTCAGATCAGTTTCACCGTAGCCTTGCGTGATCAGATTTTGCGGGGGTACATCAAAGTACTCTGTCAACGCCAGCGCCACGGTTTCGGCGCGGCGGTCTGACAATGCCAGATTATAGCTGGCACGCCCAACCGCGTCCGTGTGACCTTCTACAAGGAAAACGGCACGGGGATCATTGGCGATGATTTCGCTCATGGCGAAGCCAAGTTCACTGAGTGCTTCGGCCTGGCTTGGACGAATGGCAGCCGAACCGGTCTCGAAGGTCACGGCGCTTAATTCGACTTCGGGTGCCAGTGCGCGCACACGTTTATAGATGCGCACCTGCTGAAGCGAAAAACTGCGGTCGACATCGGCCAGCAACGATCTGCGCAGGGCGATGCGCAGGGCTTCCTGATCGCTCAGATCAACGTCAGGCGTGTCGTCGGCGGCCTTCAGCGTTGGCAAGCTCTCAAAATCCACCGGTTCCACTGTTTCAGTATCATCGAAAAGGACGATTTCCGCACCATCTGATGGGCGGATCAGTGTGCGCCGCAGAACGGACCCGTCATTGGCCCGTACCGTGATGACTTGCCGTCCGTCTTCATAGGTGACCACGGTGCGGGTTGAGCCGTCGCCAAAGGTTTGGGTCTGGACCTGTGCACCGGGACGGCGCAAAAGCTCGTCGTCATTTTTGAGGACGCGCAATTCACCGTCGCGTTCAATTATGACCCGGTCACCTGAATTCGAGACGACCTGATCGCCATTTTTCAGGACCGACCCGACCACGGCAGCGCCAAGCCCGAGCAAAAGCGCTTTCTCGAATTTTGACAGGCCGCCATCGGTGTTGCCACTGGCTTTGGCAGAGGCCGCCGCGTCGCCGATGGCTCTGGTCTCAAAATCCTCGGCGCTTGTGCGCACGTCTTCTTCGGAGACGACCTGGGTTTCGATCTCTGCGTTTTCTTCAGACGCGCTGGATGCATCGTTGGCCGCGACGGCGGCCAGAAGGGAGTTGTCTTTCTCTTCGGCGCGCGCCTGGGCCAGATCTTGGCGTTCCGCGTCAGTCAGTTGCTCGCCGCCTGCTTCGCCTGCCTCAGTTTCTTCAGAGGGTGCTACTTCGGTCTCGGCCTCTGCCTCAGGTTCGGCTGCCACCTCGGCCTCCGCCTCTGCCTCGGGTTCCGCTTCCACCTCAGCTTCTGCTGCGGTTTCTGGTGCTGCCTCTGCCTCTGCCTCTGCCTCAGGATCGGCTTCAACCTCAACTTCTGGCTCGGCTTCGGCTGCCACTTCGGGCTCTGCCTCTGCCTCAGGTTCGGCTTCAACGTCAACTTCTGGCTCAGGTTCGGCTGCCACTTCGGGTTCTGCCTCCGCCTCAGCTTCGACCGCATTCTCGGGTTCTACAGCGGCCATTGTGCCCGCGCTCTCGGTGAATTGCGCCACCTGCATCCGCAGATCTTCCGGGGCGGCCTCCAGCGCGAGAGCCAGGTCATCACCACCGCGCTCGACCGCTTCTAAAAGGACGGACGCGTCACAGTTACCAATGTCTTCGGCAAGGTCGCCTGTTGTAACGTACTCCAGCAAAGCGCGGGACAACTGGTTTGCATTGTTCACATTTTCACCCGAAGGCGCGACGCAGGGGAAGCCCCGGTCATTGCCTTGCGAGACGCCTTGGGTTGGGACAATCAGCGCCAAACACATGACGATTGAAGTCGTTGATTTTAATATTGGAACGTTCATCTGAACCTCTGTTTTCTTGTGGGTGCACTCTCCACTCTCAGGAGTGGATAACATCGCGCCCGGCAGAACGTTCCAAAATTATGGGATTTAAGCGGAAACCCGCGTCAGCCGCGCCTGCGCCGCGCACCGCCGCCGCGACGTCCGCGGCCAGAACTGTCGTCACTTGCGCGCGCCGCGGCACTGGCAGTGGCAAAGTCCTGACCTTCTGCGACGGCATCCAGAACCCGGCCGAACTTGATCCATGTGCCCCCGTTGGGGTCATGGTTCATCATCAGGTTGGCGGCCCGGATCGCCTCCATCTCCACTGCGCGCACCGGGTTCATGATGGCACTTGTCATGCCCGCGCCAATGGCCATCGACAGGAAGGCAGCATTGATGCCGTGACGGTGCGGCATGGCGAAAGAGATATTTGACGCACCACAGGTCGTGTTCACGCCAAGCTCTGCCCTCAACCGCCCGATCAGCGCAAAAACCGAGGTGCCCGCCACAGGTTTCGCCCCGATCGGCATCACCAGCGGATCAACTACGATGTCATGCGCCGGAATGCCGTAATCGGCCGCGCGCTGAACGATTTTCCTGGCCACCTCAAAGCGTACATCGGGGTCATCAGAAATGCCGGTTTCGTCGTTGGAGATCGCCACGACCGGCACGTTATATTTCTTGATCAGCGGCAGCACACGTTCCAGCCGGTCATCCTCGCCGGTGACCGAGTTCACAAGGGGGCGACCCTTGCACACCTCAAGCCCGGCCTCTAGCGCGGCGGGCACCGAACTGTCGATGCAAAGGGGCACGTCGACAAGGTTTTGCACTGTCTCGATCAGCTTTTTCATCAGTGGAGGCTCGACAAAATTGTTGTCAGCATAGCGCGGATCCTCGGCCATTTTGCCGGAAAACACAGCGCCTGAGTTGATGTCCAGCACGTTCGCCCCGCAAGCCACCTGTGCCAGCGCGTCTTTCTCGACGGTCGAAAAATCGTCCTGCTCAAGCTGAAGGTTCAGCGCCTTGCGGCCCGACGGATTGATCCGCTCGCCGATAACGCAGAACGGTTCGTCAAAACCGATGATCGCGGTCTTGGTCGCGGATTCCAGAACAGTACGGGTCATGGGCGTTTTCCTAAAGCTGCCTTGTTAGCGTCAGTGATCGTGTAATTCGGACGTCGGTGCGGGCTGTTTTGCGACCTCTGGGGCGTTGGAAAAGACACCTAGTCGAATTGGGTGTGACG
>JABDJX010000190.1 GCA_013003245.1 Silicimonas sp.
CAGCCATCGCCGCGATCCCAGTTCCATGGGAAAAACGCGAAGGTACAGCGCTTGCCGGTCACTGAATCCAGATCACCACCGACGTTTTCAATGCCCAAAATACCTTGGTTGAACAGCAGGTTATGCACAGGTTCCCACTCCGGGAATGCCTCGTCCCAGGCAATGCCGCCTGACCATTCCTTGTACTCTTCAGCCAGATGCGGGTGCAGCGGGCCGTTGCGGTGTGGGCCAATCGCCGTGGCCAGCGGGTGGTCGTTGGCCTGTGTGTCGTGGCCGACAACCTTGACGCCCTTTTCGATCATCCACTTAGCGGCAGAGGGCACCAGACCGGGGCAATGGGTGAAGTAATCGCCGTCCTCATACTGCTTGTGCCATCCGGTGTTGATGATCAGCACATCGTTTTTGCGGATCGCGTGACCGCAGGCCTTTTCCAGATCGTCGCCGGTAATCTGCTCCCACTGCTTTTTGGGGATCGACACGACAAGGCCAGAGCCAAAGAAATGCGGCAATGGCACTTCGTCGATAAACGGCGTGCCGGCCACCACATGCGCAGGCGCGTCGATGTGGGTGGTGACGTGCATTGTCGTGGTCAGTGTCTGGCTCAGCACACCGGACTTGGCCATGTAATGCATCCGCTCGATCTGCACGTCGCGGAAATAGGGCCAGTTCGGGCATTGAAACCCATAGCGGTGGCTGAGGTTCACGAACTCCAGCCCCATGTCGTTGTCCAAGTTTGCCTGAAATTCGATTCCTCGGATCTCGACCATCATCATTCCTCCCATTTGTCTTTTGTTGCAGGCATTGGGGCATGTGCTTTGGGCATGCGTCAACAAAAAACCACCATGTGAATAGTTCGTACCGCATTGCGGTACAGCGCCATTTGTGGTTATGTCGAGAAATATGGTCTTTGATTGCACCGATAAGGCATGCTCTAATTGATTGAAGAAAATGAAAAATCCAGCCGCAGCGGCATTCAGGTCATCGCCCGTGCTGCAGCCGTTTTGCGCGCACTGAAGACCGAACAATCAGGCATGAGCCTTGGGCAGATCGCTGACGTCGTTGGTCTGCCCCGCTCGACGGTACAAAGAATCGTCGGCGCATTGCAGGCTGAACGGCTCGTCATTTCTGAACCAAACGGGCGCGGATTGCGGCTTGGCCCCGAAGTCAGTGCGCTGGCCGAAGCGACGCGCTACAACATTGTCGAGACCTGCCGCCTGCTGTTGATGGAGTTGACGCAAGCCACGGGAGAAACCGCCGATCTGTCGGTGATGCGCGGCGCTGGCATGATCTTTCTCGATCAGGTGCCCGGTACGCACCGGCTGCGCACGGTGTCATCTGTGGGCGAGGTTTTTCCCTTGACGACCACGGCGAATGGCAAAGCATGCCTGTCGATGGTTGCCCCGGAAAAGGCCGAACAGTTGATCCGTGATGAATGGGACCGGCGCGGGATCGACGGCGATCTGCCGCGCTTTATGGCGACGCTGGATATGGTGCGTGACACCGGGCTGGCGTTTGATCTTGATCAGCACACTCCCGGAATTTCCGCAATTGGGTTTGCGTTCAGAGACTTCGCAGGAGACATTCATGCAATTTCCGTGCCGGTACCCACAACACGGTTCGAGGCCATCCGACCCAATGTAGAGGCCGCCTTGCTGAAGACATCAACGCATATCGCCAAACTGATGTCGCAGGACTAACGCGCGAGCACCGCGCCTAGAACGCGCATCAGTTCCGCCTGCGGATCGTCTGCCACCCTGTCATGACGCC
Organism: Silicimonas sp.; assembly: GCA_013003245.1. Taxonomy (GTDB): domain Bacteria; phylum Pseudomonadota; class Alphaproteobacteria; order Rhodobacterales; family Rhodobacteraceae; genus JABDJX01. Next base: position 1,768 of record JABDJX010000190.1, read on the forward strand.
AGCACACGTGCTGGTCAGGGCGCACCAGAAGGCATCCCGCATCGCCGATTTCGCGCGCGCGTGCCCAAGCGCCGCTGTGATCGACAAAGCCTTGGCGCGGACCGATCAGGTGCGAGACGATCTTGATGCCCAAGGCCTCTGAAACGGCGCTTGCGGCCTCAAGCCAAGCCTCTCCACCCAGCCCTGTGAAGACGGTGAACGCGCCGCCGCCTGCCAGATCAAGCGTCGAATGCTTGCCGCCATCTGCGTCAAACACCCAAACGTGCGGCAACCGCGCACCCGGCCACGTCGTCGGCTGGTAGTGCAGGTCAGCGTCCTCTTCAAACACCGGTTCCGATTGTCCGTCGGTAACAACGGCGTCCGAGCGATACCGCTGGTTCATTTCAACGCCGTGGGCATCAAACTCGTACTTCTTGAATTCAATCGCCGCGTTGAGCGCCGCACGCTGCGCCTCGGCCTCCGGCCCGGTGCCGCAGCGGGCATCCATGTTTGCCTTGATCTTCTCGATGTCCGTCCCGCCCGTCATGCCAAGTGCTTCAAAGATAGGACCAAACTCGCCAATAGACTGGTTCGCACGGGTCACAATCTGCTTTGCAATCGGCGCGCGCTCAACGTTGTAGGTCTCCAGCAGCGCCTCGCCCGCCTTTCCTTTCAACACCGACGCCAGCTTCCAGCACAGGTTGAAACTGTCCTGAATTGAGGTGTTCGACCCCAAGCCATTGGACGGCGGGTGGCGGTGTGCCGCGTCGCCCATGATAAAGACGCGCCCCTTGGACAGCTGCGTGGCGTAGGCGTCGTTCACCGTCCATGTGTTGGCGCTGAGCAGTTCGATCTCAAGTGCAGGGTCACCAACCAACTGGCGGGCCACCTCAGTGGCCAGCGTCTCATCCACGTCTGGCGCGGGTTCATTGATGTCATAGCCCCAGACGATCAGCCATTCATTCCAGGGGCGGATCATCCGCACCAGCCCCATGCCGATGCCACCCACATCAGCGCCCGGCTGCATCACCCAGTAAAGAACCGACGGGCGGTGCGCGACGTACTTCGACAGATCGGCGCGGAAAAGGATGTTCATCGACCCGCCAACGCCCATTTTGCCCTCTATCGGCAGGTTTTCATTTTCAGCGACCAGAGAGTTTCCACCATCCGCGCCGATCAGGTACTTTGACCGAATGGTCACCTCTTCACCCGTCAACCGATCCAGACAAGTGGTCGTCACGCCGTCTGCATCCTGCACATGGCTTTTGTATTCCGTGCTCATCCGCGCTTGAGTGCCCCGGCTGCAGGCGGTTTTGAACAGCAACGGTTCCATGAAGGTCTGCGGCAGATCGTTCATGAACGTCGGGCTGCTCAGAAGATGTTCGGCCTTTGAATTGGGATGCGTGCCCCAAGAGTTCATCCGCCCGATCTCTTCGCCAGCCAAGCTTTCGCAAAAGACGTTCTCGCCCATCAATTCCTGCTCGGTGGCGTAAAGATAGGCCTCAGCCTCAACCTCGCGGCCCAGATCACGCAAGACCTCCATCGTGCGCTGGTTGGTGATGTGCGCGCGTGGCGTGTTGGCCAGCCAGCGATAGCGATTGATCACCATGTTCTCGACACCATAGGTCGCAAGCAAGGCGGCCGCTGACGATCCCGCCGGGCCTGTGCCAATGATCAAAACGTCGGTGTCGATATGTGTCATGCGCGTTTTCTCCCCTTGCCGCCACGATGGCGAACAAATCCCAAGGGTTCATTGAGACCTGACTCGCACGTGTTTTGCAAACCAAGAACCGCGGCCTGTCAGCAGGTGTAGTTCAGCCCAAGGCGACCACCATCGACATAGATCGTCTCGCCGGTGATATAGCTGGCTTTCTTCGAGCAAAGGAAGGCCACCACGTCGCCGATCTCGCACGCGTCTCCGGCCCGCCCCAGCGGGGTGCGCGACATGGCAACTTTGAAGGCCTCGGGGTTTGCGTTCACGCCTGCCATCATCTCGGTGTCGATGGAGCCGGGGCCAACCGCATTGACGCGAATGCTGTGTTTGGCAAGAGCCAGCGCGGCGACCTTGGTCAGTTGCATCACACCTCCTTTCGAGGCGCAATAGGCCGGGATCGCAGGGATCGCGACCTGTGCGTTGATCGACGACATGTTGACGATTGCGCCTTCGATCTTGTTGTCCACCATGACCCGCGCGGCCAGTTGCGTGGCCAGGAAGACACCCTTGAGGTTGATGTCGATGACGCGCTCGAAGTCTGCAAGCTCGTAGGTCAGGAAATCACCCGGCATCGCGACGCCCGCGTTATTGACAAGGGCGTGGATCGGCCCTTGGTCGGCGGCAATCTGATCAAACATTGCCTTGATTTGCGCCGTGTCTCCCATGTCGCAGGGGAGTGCGGCCAGTGCGTTCAGGTCTTTGGCTGCGCTCGCCACCCCTTCGGCATTGATATCGCAAAGGATGACGTCAAAGCCATCTTCGATCAGGGCTTCGGCGCAGGCATAGCCTATGCCTTGTGCGCCGCCGGTGATCAGGGCGCGTGTTTTGTCTGTCATGGCGTCATCCTTCGAAATCATAGTCATCTTTGGCTTGCTTGGTGCTGATCAACTCGGCCCGCAGGTCTGCCGCTACAAGGGCGGGGTCCCGGTCGCTTGGTGCCCCGTATCCGCCGCCACCGGGCAAACTGAGCTTCAGGCGCGCGCCGTTTTTCACCAGTTGCCGGCCCTTGCTGCGCAGCTTGGTCCCGTCGGCAAGTTCCACGCGCCCCGGCGCGCCATCTGCACCACCGTCCCTGCCGCGTGCCGGGTTCTCGACACGGTCAAACATGGCATTGAAGTAGAAGTCATAGCCTTCGCGCGCCTCGATCTCGATGATCTGCCCCAGACCGCCACGCTGCGCGCCAGCCCCGCCCGACCCTTCGCGCAGGTCTTTGCGCCATACGACGATGGGACCGACATGCTCGGTTGCCTCGACGCTCATGGTTGACACGCCTGACGGGAAGGCCGTGGCCGACAGCCCATCCAGTAAGGGGCGCGCACCGGTGCCGCCCGAGTTGAACATCAACACTTCGCTGCTGGGCAAATTGCTGGCCGGATCAATAGGGCGCGCCGAGATCTGGATGTTCCACAGCGCGCTGGCGCCCTCGGCGGGCACCGTGTTCGGCAAGGCCTGATGCAGCGCGCCCAAAACCACATCGGGCACAATATGGCCCAGCACATGGC
>JABDJX010000212.1 GCA_013003245.1 Silicimonas sp.
ATCACTGGGTGCTGCGCGGCGATCGGGGCATCACCTACGCGCTGGAGCCACCTGAGGGCACCAAGATCACCAGTGGCGCTTGGTGGGACGCTGACGACCAAGGCGATCCCCAGATCAGCTTTGCCACCGAAGAAGGCGAAGAACTTGGCCTTACTCTTGGCGATCAGATCACCGTAAATATCCTTGGCCGAGATATCACGGCGACCATTACCAGTTTCCGCGAGGTTGATTTTTCCACTGCTGGTATCGGGTTTATCATGACGATGAATCCCGCCGCTCTGGCGGGCGCGCCGCACAGCTTTATCGCGACTGTTTATACGGAAGGTGCCGCAGAGGCTTCAATCCTGCGGGACATGTCCCAGACCTATCCCAACATCACATCGATCCGCGTCAAGGATGCCATTGACCGCTTTTCCGAGATCTTGGCCGGTATAGCTGCCGCCGTGACCTATGGCGCCCTTGCGACGCTGATCACGGGCGGCATTGTCTTGATCGGAGCGGCCGCCGCTGGCGTGCATGCACGCACCTATGAGGCGGCAGTGCTGAAAACGCTGGGTGCCTCGCGAAAAACGGTGCTGCAAAGCTTCGCCTTGCGCTCGGCCATCCTTGGGGCTGCGGCCGGGCTTGTCGCAATCTTTGCAGGTGGTCTGGCAGGCTGGGGCGTGATGACCTTTGTGATGGAGACCGACTATACTTTTGAGCCGGTGTCCGCGATTCTGATCGTCACAGGTGGGGTATTGGCGACGCTTCTGGCCGGCCTGGCCTTCGCCTGGGGTCCTTTGGCCGCACGTCCAGCGCGGGTTTTACGCGCGCGTGAATGATGTGTTGCGACTTGGGCTGCGCCCAAGCCGCCCCGCCGGGGCTCTGCCCCGGACCCCGGGAAATTTATCAGCCGATAATATCCGGGGGCTGGACAATCGGTGCCTGAGTGGGGAGCATTGTGGCAATCAATCTGGGAGTGATTGCTATGAAACTACTGATGACATCCGCGCTCTTTCTGGCGACGACCGCCGGTGCCTTTGCACAGTGTGCCGAAGGTCTGACGATGGACGAAGGGACCCTCACCATTGCAACAGGCAATCCTGCGTATTTCCCTTGGGTGATCGATGATGCGCCTGAGACGAAACAAGGCTTTGAGGCGGCCGTTGCCTATGCCGTGGCTGCAAAGATGGGGTTTGCCGACGATCAGGTCACCTGGGTGCGCTCGTCTTTTGATCAGGCGATCCAGCCCGGTGCCAAGGATTTTGATCTCAACCTCCAGCAGTTTTCCATTACCGAAGAGCGCGATGAAATTGTGGATTTTTCAGCGCCTTACTACTCTGCAGCGATGGCGGTTGTAACGCGCGAGCCGGTGGTTAACGATGGTGCAGAAGCAACGCTGGCCTCGCTGAAGGGCCTTGCCTGGGGCGCGCATGCTTCTACCACCGCGGTGCCGATGCTGGCCGAGGTGGTGCAGCCGGACGCAGACCCGCTGCTCTACGGCGACAACGCCGATGTGGTTGAAGCGATGAAGGCCAACCAGATCGATGCCGCCCTGATGGATTTGCCCACAGCGCTTTATACCGCTGCCGTGCTTATGGACGACGGGGTCGTGCTGGGCCAGTTTCCACCGGAGCGAAGCGAAAACCCCGACCAGTTCGGCATGATCCTCGAAGAGGGCAATCCGCTGAAGGCCTGCGTAGATGAAGCGATAGGCGCGCTTAAAGCAGACGGCACACTGGCCGCGATTGAAAATCAATGGCTTTCGGCGACAACGGGCGTTCCGGTCATCAAGTGAGCCAGAGCGCGCCCACGCGACGGCAACTTTACGAGGCCAAAGTCAGGCGGCGGTCCAATTCCATCGCCGCCGCTTCCACGTTTGGTGTTCTGCTTGCCCTGCTTGTCCTGATCCCGCTGGCGCCGGGTTGGCCTGCGGTGAAGAAAAGCTTTTTCAACGCTGAGGTTTTCGCCAAGACGTTTCCTGGCCTGCTCGACGCCTTTCTTTTAGATGTGGCGATTTTCCTCTGGTCGGCCCCGCTAATCTTTATCCTAGGCCTTTTGATCGCTTTATGCCGCGATGTGCGCGCGCCTGCGCTTTATCCGCTCCGGCTTTTTGGCATCGCCTACACGGATATTTTTCGCGGTGTGCCCGTGATCCTTGTGATCTATCTGATCGGCTTTGGCATTCCTGGCCTTGGTCTGCCGCGCCCGTGGAACTCACCTTATATCTGGGGCACCGTAGCGTTGGTCTTAACCTATTCCGCCTATGTTGCCGAAGTCATCCGCACAGGCATCGAGTCCATCCATTCCAGTCAACGCGCGGCGGCGCAATCGTTGGGCCTGACCGAGGGTGATACGATGCGCTATGTGATCCTGCCGCAGGCCATTCGCCGCGTTGTGCCCGCTAACATGAACCTCTTTATCGCGCTGCAAAAAGACGTGGCCTTGCTGTCGTTCATTGGCCCGGTTGAGATTTTCCGCCAGGCCGGTGTCTACAAATCCTTGATGGCGAATTTCACGCCTTACGTTGGTGCGGCTTTGATCTTTCTGGCCATTACCATACCTGCCACGCGCTATGCTGACTATCTGATGTCCCGGCAGAGACAGAAGCGCAGCTGATGGCGCGGCTGGTGGTCAAAGACCTGCGTAAGAGCTTTGGCGCAAATGAAGTGTGCCGCGGGATTAATCTGACGGTGGAGAGAGGTGAGATGGTATGCCTGATTGGCGCGTCGGGCTCGGGCAAGTCAACGCTGCTACGCTGTCTGAACTTGCTGGAGCCGATCGACGATGGTGTTATCGCACTGGATGGCGTGGATATTTCGGAACCGGGCCTTGATCCACGTCCGGTGCGAGAACGGATTGGCATCGTCTTTCAAAGCTTTAACCTCTTTCCGCATATGACAGCGGCTGAAAACGTAATGCTCGCGCCGCGCCGGGTCCGTGGACAAACGCGCGAGGCTCTTTTGCCCGAAATAACGGCGATGTTTGATCGTTTCGGGCTGGGCGACCGCATGGATCACTATCCTGATCAACTCTCGGGCGGACAACAGCAACGCGTTGCTATTGTGCGCGCTTTGGCGATGAAGCCTGAGATCATGCTCTTTGATGAGATAACCTCGGCGCTTGATCCTGAACTGGTGGGTGAGGTGCTTGATGTTCTCAGGCATCTGCGCGGCGAGGGGATGACCATGGTGCTGGCAACGCATGAGATGGGATTCGCGCGCGAGTTGGCGACCAAGGTTTGTTTTCTGGACGGTGGGGTCATTTTGGAAGAGGGGCCGCCTGACCAGGTTCTGGCGGCACCATCTCATCCTCGCACGCAAGCCTTCCTGTCGCGCGTACTCTGACAAAACCACGAATCACTGCGCGCCTTAAAATCAAATACAATCACACTCTTTTATGCCGCTCTGATAGCCATTTGGCTCATCGTCCTTTCCGAGCGCGTCATTACCTTTCGCCGCAAAAAACCTTGTTGAACTTGGCGCAGGTGATTAGCCAGCAACGTCCGGATCGGGACGGTCGATCAATTCATAAGACAGCAGATCAGTCATCTCACGCGGGTCGCGCACGCGTGGGGCCAAAGCGGCTTTGCGAGCCTTGAAATAGGCCGTCTCGCTTTGCCAAAGCGCTTCCGCTTCAGCCGTCGAGATAATGCGAAACACCAAAGCATCACCAGGCAAGGCCTGTGCAATGCGCGACAGATCAGTAGGGATCACTGTGCCAATCCGGGGATAACCGCCCATCGTCTGACACTCGGCAAGTAACACGTATGGTGTCCCGTCACCGGTCATCTGGATATCGCCTTCGGTGATGAAGTCCGACACAAGTGTCAACTGACCCTTAGTCGCAAATGGCGCACCGTCGTGATCCAGTCGCACGCCTTGACGGTTTGCTCTTGGGCTGCGGACAAAGGTCGCCGCTTCAAATGCTGCTTGGGCGCCATCGCCGAACAAATCGCTCTGCGGTCCCGGCATCACACGGATCGGCCCTTTGCCGGGCAGCCTTTCGGCCAGCCGCATCGGTGCCGCATCCGCTTGCTTGTCCTGACCGATTGGCAAGATGTTCCCTGCAGCAAGAAGGCGGCCCAGCCCGGCAATTTTGTGATACCCACGGCCCCCAAGTTCCACTTCGGTATCCAGCCCGCCGCCCACATGCAGGTAACCGTAAACGCCGTTTTCCGCTGCCCCGATCTCAAGCCGCATTCCGGGCAGGGCAAGGTGGCTGGCGTTCCACTCGATTGGTGCCCGGTCGAGCGTCGCCCGCATTTTCGCGCCCGAAAGAGCAAAGCGCGTGGCTTGGGTGAACGCAAAACGCCCGCCCATACCGGCCATTTCAAGTGCTGCAGTGTCAGGCGATTGTCCCAGCAACACCGCGCCATCGATGAACCCTAACCGATCTGCGGCACCACCGCGCGACAAGCCCTGCCCGAGACAGCCGGGGCGGCCAAGGTCCTGCACGCTGACCGCAGGTCCAACGCTTTCGATGATCAACTCGCGGCTCACAGAGTCTCCACCTCCGCGCCGCCAAACGGTCGGTCGTCTGCAGCCGTCAATTCGGCCGGTGAGACAGGGAAAAACCCAACCTCGTCCCCGGGCCGAAGCGGCAAAGGGTCGTCGTGGTCCGGATTATAGCACCGAAACGCAGTGCGCCCGATCTGACGCCACCCGGTCGGTGCGGAACTGGCAAAGGGGATCACCTGACACACGGCCACCACAACCGCGCCCTGCGGCACTTGCGGGGTCACATCGCTTTGGCGCGGGATATCCCAATGCTTTGGCAGAAACCCGAGGTACGGCTGCCCCGGTGCAAAGCCTAACGCCAAAACGCGCAACGGATTGGCACAGATCTCATCAACAGCCGTATCGGTTGAAACACCCGCCAGCGTTGCCGCCTCTTCAAGTGCCGGACCATCGTCGCCACCAAAACTGGTCGGCAAGCGCCAAAGTTTGCGGCCGGATGGCAGGGGCGCGCCGAACCAATCAGTACCCTGAAGCTTGTCGCGAACGATATCTTCCAGCGCAGCGCGGTGGATGTCGTTTGGTCGAAACCGCAGGAAAACCGAGGTCAAGGACGTCGCCGTCTCGGTCACGCCATCCGGCATGGTTTCGGACATTGCCGCCCGAAACGCCAGGGCCGCACGATTCGCAGGCTCACTGAGCGTGTCGGCAAACCGGATCAAAATCCCGTCTGGTCCCAAGGGAAGAAATGTGGGTTTGCTTTCTGACATGCCGCCATGATGCTCACACCACACAGGGTTTGTGAACGGCTTTTAATGCATTGCTGCATTTACACCAAAACCTCTTGACGAGTTTCGCCCAAGTCACTAGGCAAGCCTCGGTTTGGCGGAGTAGCTCAGGTGGTTAGAGCAGCGGAATCATAATCCGCGTGTCGGGGGTTCAAGTCCCTCCTCCGCTACCAAAATCTTTATATTATGAATTGAACTCCAGTGAATTCGCCTACTTGCCGTTAGATAAATCCACTCTTTTCAGGGAATCCGTCTTTCCAGTGATGGATTGGATGGGTTGTTTATTAAGACGCCTATCAAGGAATTAGTGAGTTGAAGGTCGGTTATGGGCAGGCGCGGCTTCGAGCTTCGGTGGTTTGGCTGCGTAGCTGACAGACCCGGGCTGGGACGGTTGGGATCGCGGTTTATACCAAGGACCTAACGCGGCCAGTGCTGTTCCAGCAGACGCTCGCCGCTTTTCCCGGCATCAAGGATCGACTGTGCCTCCGCGCGCGACCCGGCAAGCCGAGCAAGTGTGACGGTTCCCAAAAGTAAGGCCATCGTGGCATATCCTAGTTCCCGTGCGGACGGATCATCTGCCACGAGCGTCTGGGCCATGCGTTCGACCGCGTTCCATGCCGCGTCGTTCGCGAGTCCGTCATGACGGGCCAGCTCGGTGCCGAGTGCAGCCAGCGGGCACCCCTGACCACGATCTTCGATATGCTCCGCAGACAAGTAACGCGTGATGTAGTCTGACCGTGCAGCGAGGTGCTGTGGCCCGCGCGGGGCGGACTCAACGCTTTCCAGAACGTCATCTACCGCCGCCTTGAAGGCCGCAGAGACAAGCGCTTCCTTCGAATCGAAGTGGCGGTAGAAGCCGCCGTGGGTCAAACCTGCGGCCTTCATCACGTCCGAGACGCTGGTCGCCTCGATCCCCCTTTCGCGGAAAAGCTGTGATGCAGCATCCAGTATCCGTTTGTGGCTCTTCAGTTTTTCGGCTTCCGACACTCTTGGCATGAGGTTTTTATCCCAATGACTTGACACTTTAGAGTATGAATATCATCTTAAATTTAAGATTACAAATATCATCTAAAGGAATCCCTATGTCCGAAAAGCCAAAAACCCTCGTAACAAGTGCCAGTGGCAAAACTGGCCTGCACACGGCGCTGCAATTGCGCGAAAGGGAGTTTCCAGTGCGCGCCTTCGTGCGCCGACGCGATCATAGAAGTGAGATGCTCGAGCGTGCCGGTGCGGAGGTCTTTGTCGGCGACCAATACGCGCTGAGCGACATGCGTGCGGCGATGCAGGGCGTGCAAAGAGCCTACCAATGCGCGCCGACCGCGCCGAATGGCCTCCACTTCAATGCGGTGTTCACAGCCGCCGCCTACGAGGCGGGCATTGAGCATGTAGTGACGCTGAGCCAATGGCTGTCGAGTGCGCATCATCCATCGCTGTTCACGCGCGAGGTCTACCTCAGCGATATTCTGATTGGCATGCGGCGCGAGATGTCCGTTACCACCGTCAACCCTGGCTGGTTCGCCGACAACTACCTGATGGTGCTCGATATGGCGGCGCATCTGGGCGTGTTCACCATGCCGCTTGGGGCCGGGGACGTGAAGAAGAACGCAGCACCCTCGAACGAGGATATCGCTCGCGTTGTCACTGCGGCGCTGATCGATCCAGCCACCCATGCGGGCCAGATCTACCGCCCGACAGGACCGGAGCTTCTGTCACCGAACGAAATCGCCGACGCGATGGGGCGTGCGCTGGGTCGCCGCGTGCGATACCTGAACATTTCCGAACGCATGATGGTCAAGGCGCTCAAGGCCTTGCCGCCGTCGAATTATTCGGTGGCAGCCGTGACACAACTCGCGCTTTATGCCGAGGAATACCGCCGATGTACATTCGCGGTGAATGCGCCGACCGACCATGTGGCGCGCATCGGAGGGTGCCCCCCTCAAAGTTTCGAAGACATCGTGCGGGGCACGCGCGCCGCGCGCCCCGATCTGGCACGCAGTGCAGGTCGCAGCTTGCGTGCGATGGCGGGCTTCGCAAAGATCCTTGCGACCCCACACTTTGATCTCCGACGTGCCGAGAACGCGCGCGACTATGTCCGTCTCAGCGATCCGACATTCTCGCAAGACGACCCGCGCTGGTCATCCACCCATGCACCGGCCCTCCCGGACATCGCGCCCGTACACGCGGCGTGACCAAATAACCAAAAAATGGAAAATGAAATGAGCATTTTGAACGAATTTGCCGCCCGGAACCGCAGCTTTGCGACGTCATTCGACGGGGGCGAGATCCCGGCCCTTCCGAAACTCGGAACCATGATCCTCACTTGTGTCGACGCCCGGGTGGATCCGGCACATGTGCTGGGGCTGCAGCTTGGAGAGGCGGTTGTCTTTCGCAACAACGGCGGCCGGGTCACACAGGCTTTCATTGATGAAGTCGCCGCGCTTGCCATGCTGGTTGCGCACCGAACAGGCATGGACGAGGCGTCATTCGGTATTGTTCTGATGCAGCACACACAGTGTGGCGCTCAGGCCTTTGCCGATCCAAACTTTCGCGATCTGATCGAGGAGCGCATCGGCATTGATGTCTCCCCGTCGGCTGTCTTCGATCCGGCCCACGATCTTCTTGTCGACATCGAAAGGCTGCGGGATGCGCGGACGCTGCCGGGTAGCCTTCGGGTGGCCGCTTTGCTCTACGATGTGGAAACCGGCGTCGCGGGAGAGATCGCCCCGGAAAGACCGCTCGCGGATCTGCGAGGCGAAGGCGCGGGATTCGTTTGATGGCTGAATTCTATGAAGTCTACGTGCGTGCGGCGTGCCTGCTCCTCGTTGTCCTAGCCGTCGGGATCGGGTGGGCCGGGGCCAGGCGCGCGCGGCTGAGCCCTCTTGGGTCCGGGCTGTTTCTGACAACGGCCGTGCTATTTTTCGGGGCGTGGTACGCAACGGCGATCCCACTTGCACAGGCGGGGCGCTTCAATGTCCCGACCACGCCGAGCGACCCGCCGATCGTTCTGATGTTTCTGTTTGGCGGAGCATTCCTGCTCTTCGGACTGGCGTGGTGGACACCACTTGGCCGAAGACTGACCGAGGCAACACCGCTCGCCGCGATCGCGGCCTTTCAGATACCGCGGTTCGTGGGAGGCGTCTTTCTGGTCGGCTGGGTCGCGGGCGACATTCCGGCGCTGTTCGCCATTCCCGCGGGGCTGGGCGATATTCTGGCGGGCATGGCGGGGTGGCAGGCCAGCCGGGCGCTTGTGAAAAACCGGCCCGAAGCGCGGCGTCTTCTGATGCGGGCTACTTGGATCGGCATGGCTGACTTCGCAGTTGCCGTTGTGCTCGGGATCGTGACGTCGACGGGTTTCGCGCATCTCTTCGCGCGGGAGGCCCCGAACATCATCAACGAATATCCGCTGGCGATGTTTCCCGCCTATATCGTCCCGATCTTCCTCGGGTTTCATCTGATCGCAATCGCTCGTATTCGGCAGGAACATACGCGCAGGATGACCGCCGTGATCTGATCCAGCCAATAGCCGAGCGCGATCCGTTCCGCGCCCAGTGCCATTATCCGGCAAATACCAACAGGCACGTGACGCTAGACGTAGCTGGACACAACCGCTCCTATCGCGCGCCCTTCCGCCAGTGATGTTCCGTTGCAGATCGGTGCGATGACGATGAACGTTTCTAACATGATTGCCGCTTTCCGGGCTTCCGGCATGTACGTTCGTTTTTCGGCGTTTTAGTTGCCCCCAAGAGCGCCCTTGACATGATACCCTATGGTTTCATAAAAAGAGATACCAAATGGTATTATTTATGGAGCAACAATGGGCAATCTACTTTTTGTAACTGCGATGGCGCTCACGACCTTGGCGACGCACGTCCATGCCGAACAAATCCGGCTGCTAGGATCAGATGACTTTGAATGGCGAACGACCACCGAAGGCGTGGGATTCGCAGCGCTGCGGGGTGACAGATTCGTTGAATCCTACCAAGCGCTGGTCCGTCTTCCGGCAGGAACAGTCAGCCCGCCGCATGTGAAAACCGCCAACATGTTCGGTGTTATGCTGGAAGGCGAAATGATCCACTATGCCATCGACGATGACCCTGAAGACGCTCGCAGAATGGGGCCAGGATCGTTTTACAGCATCGCAGCAGGAACAGAGCATATCTCTGCATGCGTGTCTGAGACACCTTGCGTCGCCTATCTGTATCAGGACGGTGCATTCGACTTTCTGCCGGTGACACAATGATAGGACCGGAGCAGATGGGCTTTCGCGCCCTCGCTGATCCAACGCGTCGTGACATCCTTCGGTTGCTCACAGCCAAGGAGATGACAATTGCCGAGGTCGCCGAGAACTTCGAGATGACCCGGGCAGCGGTCAAGAAACACCTTTTGATCCTGAGCGAAGGAGATCTGATCACGGTGCAAGTCAGTGGCAGGACACGGCTGAACGCACTCAACCCCGAAGGTCTGAGACGTGTGTTCGATTGGTTCCGCTACTTCGACGCGTTCTGGGAGGATCGCCTCAACACACTGAAATCCGAAATTGAGAAGGACATGCAATGACTGATACTATTTTGAAGAAGACGATCTACCTGAAAGCGACTCCTGCCAGAGTCTGGGAATACCTCACCGACCCTGAAAAGTTGGCGATCTGGTTTCACAAACCAGGGGCTGCTCTGGCCGAAGGTGAATACGAAATGTTCGGAACGGAAAGCGGCGAGAGGCTTATGTGGGGAGAAGTGCTTCTCGCTGAACCGTACAAGCGCCTAGAATACACGTTTTCGATTGTCCCAATGGCAGGGCAAATAAGTACAGTGAAATGGACTTTGGTAGAGGTCGCTGGCGGCACGGAGCTTTCCCTGCGTCATGAAGGTCTTCGGCAAGGGGATGAAGCCTTCGGGCTCACGCTCGCGTTGGACAAGGGCTGGGACGACCATTTGAACAGAATGCGCGCGTCGCTTCACGAGAGCTAGCAGTGAACGAGGCGACCCCGACGGCCGTATGGTGGGGTCGGTTTTCTATCGGCACCGCAGTGCAGACATTCGTTACGAGCGCAGTGTTGGTCACATTGGGCTCAAAGCCAGGACATTGTTGCCGCATAGTATCACGGTCGGTGCAGGACCGGATTGAGACAGTAGCACAACGCAGGCTTTGCGGCCTTCGTAAATGGAGTAGGAACTCTAGTTGAGGTTGATCCCGTGGTGCGAGAGTTCGGCCCGGATCCCTTCGAGGTGTTCGGTTGTACGATCATTGTCTTTGGTCGAACCGCTGATTACCGCTATATTGCGATGCCTCGCCGTCGCTATACTTCCCCGGCGCGAGGGCCCTCACTTTCCCGGCTGATAGCTTGTTGAGCGGCATCCAATACCCTCCGTTCCATCCACCCTTTTAGCTGGCTCGCAGAGATACATGGAGACACGTCAGGACGCAAAGAGAGACGTTTAGAGCGCGACCGCAGCGCATTGTCGGTCAGTCTTCTGCGATGGGCCAAGCGATTTGATGCTGAGCGAATTGCAGAAAACAGAGGATCACTTTGACATAGGTCATATCGGAAGCGTGCAATCTATTGTGAACCTTGTTTTTTGGGGACAGAACCAGGGGGCATCATGCTGAGAACGGATCGGGTTGAATCTGCCATGCAGTTGAACCGGGACGAGTTGTTCCGGTTTGGTACAGCGCTGATTTTCATAGTCGGTATCATGCTATTCACAATTGTCCGAACCGACGGGGGTGTTGACGGAATCCTGTTGGTAATCGCCGCGATGATCGGCGGCTACATGGCCATGAATATCGGTGCAAATGATGTGGCCAACAACGTCGGACCGGCGGTTGGCAGCCACGCGATTACGCTGACCGGGGCGATCATCATTGCGGCCAGCTTTGAAGCCGGGGGGGCTTTGATTGCCGGTGGCGACGTGGTGGGCACGATCAAGAAAGGGATCATTGATCCTGATTTGGTTGCCGATCGGGATACTTTTATCTGGCTGATGATTGCAGCCCTTTTGGCAGCGGCTGTGTGGCTCAACTTTGCCACCGCTGTCGGCGCGCCGGTGTCCACCACCCATTCGATTGTCGGCGGAGTACTTGGTGCCGGGATCGCGGCTGCTGGATGGGACATCGCGAACTGGAATCAGGTTGGAATGATTGCGGCAAGTTGGGTCATCTCTCCGCTTTTGGGAGGGCTGATTGCGGCGCTTTTCCTTTATGTCATCAAGCGAAAGATAACCTACAAGTCCGACGTCTTGGCCGCTGCGAATACTATGGTGCCCTTGCTGGTGTCGCTGATGGCATGGGCCTTTGGCACCTACCTGATGCTCAAAGGGGTCAAACAGCTGATCAAGGTCGACTTCATTACCGCGGTCCTTATGGGTCTTGCCATCGCAGTTGTCGTCTATGTAATCATGCGTCCGTTCATTGCCCGCTCGACGCAAAAACTCGACAATCACAAATCCAGCGTGAACGATCTTTTCACGATCCCGCTGATCTTCGCAGCAGCACTTCTTAGCTTTGCCCATGGAGCCAATGATGTCGCCAATGCCGTTGGGCCGCTTGCCGGCATCAATGAGGCGATCGTAGGAGGTGCTGTTACCTCCAAAGCCTCGATCCCGATCTGGGTCATGGCCGTTGGTGCCATAGGGATCGCCCTTGGGTTGGCTCTTTATGGGCCAAAACTGATCCGGACGGTCGGAAGCGAAATCACCGAACTAGATAAAACGCGGGCGTTTTGCATTGCCATGGCAGCTGCCATCACCGTGATCGTCGCCTCACAACTTGGCCTGCCGGTCAGCTCGACCCATATTGCCGTGGGCGGCGTTTTTGGTGTCGGCTTTCTAAGAGAGTACATCAAATCCAGCTATGCGCGCACCTTGCAGGAAATACGCGACCACCACGTCGAAAACGATCCTGCCGAAGTCGATGCATTCCTTGCCCGGTTCGAAGAGGCTGACGTGACGACCAAAGGCGAGATGCTGCGCGAGATGAAGCAACAGGCGGCAGGCACCAAACTGCTGGCCAAGCGCGAGCGGCGCGGGCTTGGACAAGTGCACAGAATTGAATTGGTCAAACGCACGCTGCTTTTGAAGATCGCGGCAGCTTGGGTGATCACTGTGCCCTTGGCAGGTGGGCTGGCCGCCATGTTCTTCTTCATGATCCGGGGCATGATGCTGCCTTGATACAAATCCGATGACAAGTGAACTGAACCAGCTTGAGTTGGGAACCGGCCTGATCGGTGGACTGGCTCTTTTTCTTTTTGGCATGGACATAATGACCCGCGCGCTCAAGCAGGTGGCCGGGGCATCGATGAAATCGATCCTTGCGCGGATGACAGGAAATCGCTTCACCGGGCTGATCGCGGGGGCTTCGGTCACGGCGATCATTCAATCGTCGTCAATCACGACGGTTCTGCTGGTGGGCTTCATCTCGGCAGGTCTGATGACCACGTCTCAAAGCGTGGCCGTTATCCTTGGCGCCAACATCGGCACGACGATCACCGCACAGATACTTGCCTTCAAGGTCACGGCCTTGGCTCTTCCGGTCCTGTCATTGGGTTTCTTCGTGTCGTTTATCGCCAAGAACAAAGCCACCCGTGAAAAAGGACGCATCATTCTGGGCCTTGGCATGGTGTTTTTCGGCATGTCGATTATGAGCGACGCAATGAAACCTTTGCGCAGCTATGAGCCGTTTCTCGACTTCATGCTGTCACTCGACAGTGTGCTTTTGGCCGCCCTTGTTGGCGCTGGCTTTACCGCACTGGTGCAATCATCCTCCGCGACGACAGGCATTCTGATTGTGATGGCGGGACAAGGCCTTATCGCATTGGAGCCTGCGGTGGCCCTGGCTTTGGGGGCAAACATCGGCACGTGCGTCACTGCGCTTTTAGCCTCAATCGGTGCCCCACGCGAGGCGGTGCGCGCCGCTCTGGTGCACACGGTTTTCAACGTCGCAGGTGTGCTGATCTGGATCGGGTTCGTTGACCAGCTTGCCGATTTGGCGCGCACCATTTCCCCTGACAGTTCAGAGGCTTCGGGTATTCCGCGCCAATTGGCCAATGTGCACACCTTTTTCAACATCGCCAACGCGTTGCTTTTCATCGGCTTCACATCTCAGCTGACGCGAATTGTGGAATGGCTCGCGCCCGACAAGGTCGAGGAAATTGAGCCGAAGTTCGCGGCAAAGCATCTTGATGCAAAATTCCTTGACGTGCCTGCCTTCGCCATCGATGCCGTTCGGCTAGAGGTCGTGCATCTGGGCACCCTGCTACGCGAGATGCTGCAAAGCGCGGTACCAGCAGTGGTGACCGGCAGCCCGCTTGATGTTGATAGATTGCATGTCATGGATCGCCCCGTCGACCTGCTGCACCGAGAGATCGTCGGCTACATTCGCCAGATCAGCCTCAGAAGCCTTGCTGCCGATCAATCACGCCTGCTTCTTGGCTTGGCCAAGATCGCAAACGACATGGAACACATTGGTGATCTGGTTGCCACCGGGCTTGTCACTTCTGCACGTAAGCGGATGGAAGAAGACGTGGTCATCAGTCCGGCCACGGCTGGTGTCATCAAAGGCGTGCACGAACATGTGGTCGATGCTTTGGATGGTGCGCTGCTGGCACTTGATGAACAGGACACAATCGCTGCTGCGGACGTCAGGCAAATGAAGGCGCGTTTCACAGCTTTGGTTGAAGACGCCGCAAGCCATCAAGTTGCTCGGTTGCGGACTGATGATCCGAAACGGCTGCATACCTACAGCCGCGAGATTGAACTTACCGAAACGCTTGATGACATCTTCAAGATCATCCGGCGCATCGCGCGCACAGAGTTAGGATTGTTCGATTCCGCATTGCCCAAAGAGGCGTAAGCAGAAGGGGCCAATTGGGTCGTAGGCGCGCAGCTCAGGCCAATTCGGATCGCCATCTGGCTTGTTCAAGCAAGTCTTACTGTCTGTCAGAAAGCGCCACGTTCAGATCATACCAGACAAATGGGATTCCCGAGACCCCTGCGCTATCAAATCTCACAAATTTCAAATATCAAAAAAGACGGTTTCGTCGTCACCTTGAAGCCGTATGTCAAAGCGATAGCCGTCGTCTGTCGGTTCAGCAAAAAGCGTTGCGCGTCGGTCCGCGGGAATAAGCCCCAATACTGAGTCAGTTGCATTGGCGCGTTCTTCATCGCCGAAGTACATGCGGGTGCTCAGCCCAATATTGATCCCGCGAGAAACGAGCCAAAGGTTCAGGTGTGGCGCCATTCCGTCGACGGCTCCGGGCTTGATCGTCGTGAACGAGAATGTGCCCGTTTCAAAATCCGGGATCACGCGTCCAAAGCCAACAAATCCGTCTTCTACCGGACCGGCGCCGGGATAGATGCCGTCAGCGTTAGCTTGCCATATCTCAACCAAGACGTCTTTCAGAGGCGCACCTTCCGCGTCATAAACTACGCCCGTTACCGCGATCCGCGCGCCTTTGGCTTCAGGCCCAGCGATGTCGCGCCCCAGCTCAACGGTATAAATGTCAAATCCCGCGTCGCCCGGTGCGAGACCGATGTGCACATAAGGCCCGGCAGTCTGAGACGCGGACTCTTTAAGTGATCCCATTTCTCAGTTCCCCTCTGGCCGGTTTTCAAAATGCGTCGATTGGTGGCCACGCAAGACAATGTCGAATTTATAGGCAAGGCTGTCGAGGGGAATGGCTGCTTCTTGGTCGAGTCTGGCAACCAGCTGATCGATCGCACGCTGGTCGGGGATCGTATTGACTATCGGGCACAGGGCAATCAACGGATCCCCCTCAAAATACATCTGCGTAATTAAACGCTGTGCAAAGGCGGTGCCAAAGACCGAAAAGTGGATATGCGCAGGCCGCCAACTTGGCTCCCAGTTTGGCCACGGGTAGGCGCCAGGTTTCACCGTATGAAAAGAATAGCGGCCCTGGTCATCGGTCAAAGTTCGTCCGCACCCGCCAAAGTTGGGATCAACCGGCGCGAGGTAGGTATCATTCTTGTGCCGATACCGTCCACCGGCATTGGCCTGCCAAACCTCAACCAGTGTATTTGGAACAGGCCTCGCATTTTCGTCCAGTACGCGTCCGTGCACGATGATCCGCTCGCCAATAGGATCGCCGCCGTGCGCGTAGTTGCGGATCAGATCGCGGTCCATTGGGTCAATGCCGCTGTGCCCGAATGCCGGTCCTGTCAACTCGCTTTGAGTGCTTGGTAACGACAACAGGGCTTGGCTTGGCGAACGTGTGATGCTGCTTTTGTACCCCTGCGCCAGGGCGGGGGGGTGCCAAGAGTGATCTCTGGGCAAAAGGTCTTTGGGCACCATTTCCATCCTCCTTGTGCTGCTCACCGTAAGCCTCTTTGCGCAATCTGTCGCGCCAAAGCTGCGATAACCCGAGAGCGCGCGTCAGCGATGGCGGGAAAGCCCAGTTCAGGGTCGAAGGGCTGGATGATGTTGAACGACCCTGCACGGTCAGCACGCTTGCTGTCAGCACTCTCATCGTCAGAACGATCATCTTCAGCATGCGCCACGTAAAACCGGCCTTGCGCAACGTAACGCCCCGCCTCTTCGGCGACGAACTCTTCCATCCGCACCTCGACAACAACCTCGGGCGTGCTGTCAAAGGGCCACGGGTCTGCGGCAACCGTGCGCCCGGTCACGTCAGCCAAAGCATTCGTCAGCCGCAATGTAACCGCGCGCGTGGGGTCATCCGCCCAGATGCTGCCGGGCGCTTCGCGAATCGCGCCGCTTTGATCGGCGATCGATATCCCCTCATCGGTGGCGTAGGCAGGAAGCGATACCTCGCGCAGTGCGATTGTCTGGTGTGGGATCGCGATGCGCGCGCCCGGCGAGTGTGCCGTAGTGGCATAGCGCACAGGCTCGGGCGTGCTGGCGCAGGCTGTCAGGACGAAAAGGCCAATCACGGCAAGATGAGGCAAGCGAAGTATCATGGTCACCGTCCAAGAATGATGGAGTTGGGGCTGCGTTCCAGTGTGCGTGCAAGTTGCTCAACAGCGCGCGCGGCATCTTGTAACTCGCGCAAGGCGGCCCGCGCCGCCCGGTTCAGGTCTGAATCCTCGCTGAACCCCGCCAATGTGGATGTGGCTTGCGCCGCGACCGCTTCCAGACGCGCGATAACGTCTGGCAGGTTGGCCGATGCCTCTTTCACCGCGGCAGCAGCATCACTTGCAGAAGCCATCGTTTCGTTCAGGTTCTCAACCGCGCCGCCTTCGCGCAACTCTGCCAGCGCCGCCTCAAGCTCGCCAAGCGCGTCCCCCAACCGAGTCGGAAGTGCTTTGGTGCCTTCGTCGGCCAACAAGTCACGGGCTGTGCCAATGGTCACAGAAAGCTCGCTGACCAATTCCTGCAATTCAAGGGCTTCTGCTTTTGAGGCGACGTCGGTCAGCTTGGCGACCAGATCGGGCACGCCATTCACGCTGCTGCTTACGTCGGTTGCCGCCAAGGCGGCGGCATCAACTGCGGCCACCACGCGGCCCACAGCCTCAGCGGTTTCAATGCTCTGTGTGATCTTTCGCAAATCACCTGAAAGCGCCTGTAAATCGCCCAGCAACTGCGATGCCTGCGCGGGCAATCCTTGTACGTCCTGAGAGCCTGCCAGAGCACGCGCTTCGGCGACCAGCCCTTTGACTTCGCCGGGGAGCGCCTTGATGTCTTCGTCGCTGGCAAGCGTTGTCGCGGCGGTCAGAAACTCTGTAGCCGCCTCCAAAAGCTCTTCGATCGGAAGGTTGTTGATCCGCTCCATCACGCCCTCGGCGGTGGCAGAGACATCCGAAATCTCGGCACGCGAAACGGGCATTATGGGGAAAGGGTCACCACCTAAATCCAGCGTATCAGCGGGCACGCCAGGCAGGGTGACCAACTCGATTTTCAGCCCGCCCGTCAACAAACTCGCCGTTGCAAGCCGCGCGCGCAGACCGCCTTCGACCCGTTCCGCCAGAAACGCCAGTGCCGCCTCATCAGAGGCCTCAGAAAGCCCGAAACTAGACGTACGCAAGGACATCGAGGTCGTTAGCCGCACCTTACTGTCGCCAAAGCGCTCTTCGTCGACGATGCCGCTCAGGTTAGCGACCTCGCCGATGCGCACCCCATCAAGAAATACCGGCGCACCGGCAGTCAGGCCACTGAAATTTTCCTCAAAAATCGCCGTCAGATTGATGATTGGTCCGGCGTTCTCCTGAAAAAGACTTGCGCGCGCAGCCGCTTCATCAACATAGAGCGTGAAAATGGCACCATCTGTTGCAGGCGCACCACCCGAAACAACCGTGTCAAAGGCCACACCGCCCGCGATCAACGTTGCCAGCGAGGAAAAGTCGATCTCGGCGCCATTGGCCCCAAGCGAAAAGGTAAAGCCGGAGGTATCCCAAAACCGGGTGTTTGACGAAATCAACCGATCATAGGGCTCAAAAATAATCCCTGCTGAACTTGCCACAGTGCCGTTCTCGTCCAGTTCGGGCTCGCCCAGCCGACCAACCTCGATCCCGCGATGCAAAATGGGAGTACCACCGGTCAACTGCGTTCCGGGGCCTGCGCTCAGTCGAATGGCAAGCCCTTGCTGCCCTGTCCGGACCAGTGGGGGCGTGTCTGCACCTTGGTGCAGGACGACCAATCCGCTCGGCTCGGTGTCCCATGAGGCTTCGATGAAAACGCCTGACAGAACGGTATCCAGTCCGCTCACACCTTGCGTGGTCACCTCTGGCCGCACGATCCAGAAAGCTGCATCGTCATCCGCATAGGCCGCCACGCTTTTGTCCAATCGAACAGAAACCCGCACCGTGTCGAGCGTTGGGGAAAAACCGACGTCTTCAACAATACCAACCGTAACGTCGCGAAACCGCAAATCGGTCTCGCCAGCGCGAATGCCCGATGCTTCCTGAAAGGCGATCTCGATCAAAGGGCCGCGGTCTGCATACGACTGCCACGCGACCCAAAGACTGATCAGCAAAGCGGCAATCGGCACCAACCAGACGATGGAAACCCGCTCGCTCAGGGTGCGGTGATTGCCCGTCGGTAACTCGGGAACCTGATGTGTCATGCGGTTTGCCCTGCGTCGTCCAGACCATCCCAGATCCGACGTGAGTCAAAGCTTTGGGCCGAGATCATGGTAAAGATGACAGACAAGGCAAAGGCAAGGCTCGCCGGACCCGGTTTGACGGTTGCAACAGCGCTAAACTGCACCAGCGACGACAAGATGGCCACGACGAAAACGTCGATCATTGACCAGCGTCCGATGTATTCGACGACGTGGTAAAGCCTGTGCCGAGACGCTGGCCTCATCGACGCCCGCCTGCGGATCGACAGCGCCAAAAACGCGATACTCAGAAACTTGGCGACCGGAATGCCGACGCTGGCAATCAGAATGACAACGGCGATCAAGGGCGAGCCATGGGTAAAAAGCTCAACAGCACCGCCGACAATGGTGGACGCGTCATCGTGCAACAGCGTCTCGGTCACCAGCATTGGCTCGGTATTGGCCGGAATGTAGCAGATAAGGCCCGCCGCCAACCACGCCCAGACACGCTGCAGGCTAAGCGGATCACGCGAAGCTAATCGCCCACCGCAGCGCCCGCACGTCTTTGTTCCCAAGGGCCACGCCTGTGCGCAATACCGGCACCCAACAAGGTCGGCTTCCAGCGCGGTCAGTGTTCCGGATGGGGTTTGAGGGCGTTCCATACAGACCAACTACACAGGAATTTGTCCTGAATGACAACAAGCGCCACCAGCACCGCAAACATCCAGAACGCCTGCCCGAAAGCGACCTGTGCCAGATCGGTGATCTTGACCAGCGCCACGGCACATCCCAAGGCGAACACCTCTGCCATCGCCCAAGGTTTCAAGGCTTCAGCAAACCGAAATGCACGGGCAGAGTGGCGCACTGGCGGGCGGTCAAAAACCAGTGGTGCGATGACATAAATCAGCAAACCTGCGCGCATGGCGGGTATCGCCAGCACACAGGCCATCATCAGAAAGACAAGCAGCGACAAGCCCCCGCCCGAAAAGCTCAGCGCAATGTCCAAAAGTGATGAACTGCTGCGAAATCCCTGAATCTCCAGCGTCAAAAACGGAAAGAAAACAGCCGCGACGATCAGAATCAGGGTGGCGACAGCAAGCGAAATGATCAGCATGCCCGCTTTACGCCGTGGGGCTGCCAAAACGGTATGGCATCGCGCGCAGCTTGCAACCTCGCCCTTGGCAACATCGCGCACCCGGTAAAGCGCATCGCACTGCGGGCAGACCAGATACTGGTTTGAAGGGCCAAGTCGCGTCATGGCCCATAGCAGACAGCAGTTGGGGGTTCCGCGCAAGCGCTGGAGTGCTTAAGCATAGACCAAAGCGCAAAGGAGCAAGACGGATGAGCCACGGTGGGCGATTGCTGGTCGAATGCCTGCAGACCTATGGCGCACGCCACGGCTTTGGTGTGCCCGGCGAGTCGTATCTTTCGGTACTTGACGGACTGCACGACACCAAAGGTGCGCTTGATTTCATCCTGTGCCGCAACGAAGGCGGTGCTGGTTTCATGGCCGCTGCGTATGGGAAGTTGTCCGGCACGCCGGGGCTGGCGTTTGTCACACGGGGGCCGGGAGCCACGAACGCATCCATTGGTGTGCACACGGCGATGCAAGACAGCGCACCCATGATCCTGTTCGTCGGTCAGATTGATACGCGCACCCGTGACCGCGAGATGTTTCAAGAGGTTGATTATCGAGCCTTTTTCGGCCCCATTGCGAAATGGGTGACCGAGGTCGATCACGTGGAGCGTATTCCCGAGATCATCTCGCGCGCTTGGGTCACAGCCACGTCCGGACGCCCCGGACCCGTGGTTGTTGCTTTGCCCGAAAATGTGATCAGCGCGCCGACTGACTTGGCGGCCTTGTCGCAAACAGTGCGTATTCCCGAGCCGGAAGCCTCGGCAGAGGCCATGGCCGACGTACGCAAGTCACTCTCCAAGGCCAAGCAACCCGTGATCCTGATGGGTGGTGGTGGCTGGACCGAAACCGGTTGCCGCGACATGCAACGATTTGCCGAGACCTCTGACATTCCGGTTGTTGCCGCGTTCCGGTATCAGGACCGCTTCGACAATCATTCGCCTGTCTACGCTGGTGAGGCGGGCGTGGGGATGTTGCCACAAGTACGTCAGACGCTAACCGACAGCGATCTGATCCTTGCGGTTGGCGTCCGCTTTGGCGAGATGACCACTGCGAACCACACGCTTTTCGACCTGCCCAAGATGCGCCAGACGCTGATCCACGCGCATATCTCTGCCGCCGAAATCGGGAAGATCTACCAGCCTGACATCGCTATCAATGCCGGTCCAAACGCCCTTGCCAAGGCGCTGATGGGATGTTCTGTTGACGGGAACTGGACCACTTGGCGCAAGGATGCGCGCGCCCGCTATGAGGCAACATTTGATTTGCCATCGCACCCAGGCCCGGTTGATATGCGCGCGGTCATGGCCCACCTTCAGCAGCACTTACCCAAAGATGCGATCCTAACCAACGGCGCGGGCAACTTTTCGATCTGGAATAACAAGTACTTCCGCTATGGTACCGACCAACGCCTTTTGGCTCCGCAATCGGGTGCAATGGGCTACGGTCTGCCGGCCGCTATCGCAGCTAAGGTGCATCACCCGGAACGCACGGTCCTGTGTTTCGCGGGCGACGGTGACTTCCAGATGAACGCGGTTGAACTTGGCACAGCGATGCAAGCGAATGCGCAGCCGATTGTGATGATCCTCAACAACGGCAGCTATGGCACGATCCGCATGCATCAGGAAAAGCACTACCCGCACCGCGTATCAGGCACCGAATTGCAGAACCCCGATTTCGTGGCGCTCGCGCGCGCCTACGGTTTCCACGGCGAACGCGTCGAGACGACCGAAGACTTCGTACCTGCTTTCGAGCGGGCAATGGCGTCTGAAACCGGCGCTGTGCTCGATATTGTCATGGACGAAAAAGCGCTGACACCGCGTCAATCTCTGGCCAATCTGCACGCCAGCAATAACTGAAATTTAACCATAACGACCGATGAAGACCGAAGCAGGGACGATCCGTCGTCTGGCGGCGTATGCGCATTGGAGAGACGGCAATGGCCGTTTTGTTGGTTGAACAAGAACTTTCGCTTGATCCGGCGGGCCTGACATCGGGCCTCGCCGACCTGCTTGTTGTCGACATCGCTGGCCGTACGGTTCTTTATGCGCTTAGCCGGTCAGAGAATGTCTTGTTTGAACTTGATTTGAGCAGTGACGGCACGCTTTCAATTGCCAATTCCCTTGCCCTCACAGGCACATTCACCGCAGGCAGCGACCCGATTTTGGCGTATGTCACACAAGCAAACGGCAGCACGCGACTTACACTTGCGGGCGTGGCGGAAGCTGACGGACAAAGTGTGACCTTGGGCGCGGACGGATCGATAGGCACGCAATCAATGCTCGCGGGACTTGGCACACTGGCCGCACCCACAGTTTTGAGCGTCGGCGGCGCAACGGCTATGGTAAGCGGCGCTACTGGCGGAGGACTTAATCTCTTCACCGACACCAGTTCCGGGTTTGGCTGGACAGCCGCGCTTGGCGATAACAGTGACCGATACCTCGGTGACGTCTCGGCGTTGGTGACGTTCACGCTCGGTGCGCAAACCTATGTGGGTACTGCATCGGCCAGCGAAAACGGCATTAATCTGGCCCACGTCACTAACGCAGATTTAACCCAAGCAGGCGCTCTGGGCGCGGCTGAATATCTGCCCGTCAGCACTCCTGAAGACATGGAAGTTGTCCAGCGCTTTGGGGAAACGCATCTTGTGGTTGCCTCATCCGGCTCCTCGTCACTCACCACCATTGCCGTTGGTTCCGGTGGCGTGCCGCTCCTGTCCGACCACATCCTTGATTCCGAAGCGACCGCCATTGGCGGCGTACGGTCGGTTGAAACTATTCGTCATGGAGGCACCATTTACGTGGCCGCTGGCGGCGACGAAGGCGGCGTTTCGCTGTTTACAATGCTGCCGGGCGGACGCTTGGTACATCTCGACACAGTGGCCGATGACAGTGCGCTGTCTTTGGAGCGCATAACATCCGTTGAGCTCTCGATCGTGGGCAGCGCCCTGCAGATTTTCGCAGGCACATCCAGCGCGGCTGATATCACGCGTCTGTCCTATGACCTGTCCACCCAAGGCATTGTCACTTTCGCAGATGGTCAAGGTGGAGGGGCTGTTGGGACAGCCCTGGATGATCAGGTGATCGGCTCGGACGTGGGCGAGTCTTTGTCAGGTGGTGGTGGCGACGACATCCTTCTTGATGGTGCAGGCATCGATAGTCTGACAGGCGGGCCGGGTGAGGATTTGTTTGTGCTGGCTGCCGATGGACAATTGGATGTGATTACGGATTTCGAGCGTGGTGTCGACAAGCTTGACCTCTCGGCCTTTGATTTCCTTTATGGCGTAAACCAACTGACCCTGACGCCTGAAGCTGACGGCGCCACGATTACTCACGGTGATGAAAGCTTGCGTATCTATACCGAAGATGCAGCACCCCTGACCATTGCCGAGTTGACCACCGACGACGTCCTTAACGTGGACCGTCCGCCGTATCTTGCCACGGCGCAGGAGCTGATTGGCGGGTCTGGGCCTGATACGTTGAGCGGCGGCTTTGGAAACGACACCATCCTTGGAAGTGCGGGAGATGACATTCTGTTTGGCAACGGTGGAGATGACACCATCGAAGGGGGAGGGGGCGCGGATCAGATCGATGGTGGCAGTGGTGTCGACACCTTAAGAGGGCAGGCAGATGCCGACACCATCGTCGGTGGGTCAGGCAGCGACCTGATTTACGGCGATGCTGGAAATGACATCATCTATGGCGATGACTATGACTGGTCAGGTGCTTAGGCCACCAACCCCAGATCGTCCTGAATAGCTGCCCAAAGTGCGCTGTAGTCCCCGTCGTCCAAAAGACTTTGTGCATCCGCAGGAGGCGCCCATGTCGGGTAGATGAACGTCAGCATTGCCAGTGTCACGTCATCACCGATCAGCAGATCATGCCCGCTGCCCCCGTCGATGGAGTTGTTCCCCGTGCTTCCTTCGATGAAATCGAACCCTACTTCGCCGCTCAGAATGTCATCACCTGACCCACCACGAATCGCGTCATTGCCTGCGCCGCCATCAATGACGTCGGCGCCAAACCCGGCGGATAGCCCATTGTCGGCATCGTTGCCGATGATCGTGTCATTGCCCGTACCCGTCAGACCGTTTTCAATCACTGTGCCGCGTGCGATCCCGATATTGCCCGTTAAACCGGCAAGGTCCGAATGGCTCTCTGCCCGCAAATCCAGCCTTTGATGCGCTGAAAAGGACGAGAAATCAAAGGTGTCTATTCCGCCTGTATCAACGATGGTGAACGTGACGGGGTTTGACAAAGAAAGAGCAGTGTCCAGATAGGTGCCGGTGTTGGAACCATTGCCATAGGTCGTGTTGCCTACATTGACCTCAGGCACACCATACAAGGTTTGAACCGCAAGAATGTCGGCAATCTGCGGTGTGATGGCGTACGCAAAGCTTGCATCAATCGCCGTGTTTTCGGTCTGGTGAAAATACGACATGACAGACGCCTGCCAGCTGTCATTGTCATAGGAATTGTCAATGCCATACGTCGCATTGCCATTGTAATCCCCAGCGTGGCCAAGGCCAAGCGCGTGGCCAATCTCATGAATGTACGTCTGGAAATAATACCCGTCCGTGCGGGCCGAGCCTCCGGCCCATGAAGGCGAGACGTTGACAAAGGATGACTGAATTTCGCCACCTGACACTGAGCTATTTGAGAACGCACCTGCGGTTTCATCGTCGAAGACGATGTCGGCGACCTGACCATCTTCGCGCACTGAAATCCGGTAATCGCCCGGATTGGCATCGTTAAACGATCCGGCCTGAATGTAGTACGTTCCGGACGTACCTACCTGATAGGTGATCGCGCTGTTCAACCCAGCGGCGTCATCGTTTTGCGCAACGACACTGCCCGAGCTGTCTTGCAGCCACAGGAAGGGGTCCGCTGTGCCACTACCGCCTTCGCCACTGAGCTGGATTGTGATTGTCTGCCCGGCTGTAAGGGCAATGCCGATGTTGTCTCGGTCTGAACCCGTCGCCAGAGTACCCAGGAAGTCATCCCCAACAGACATACTATACGGCGTTGATGTGTTGCCTGGCGCATCTCCAGCCTCACTAAACGTGCTGGCAGGCGGCGTGTCAGCATCAACCTGAACAAACGCAATGCCTGTAACCATCGTCCATGCATCAAGAGCCTGCAGCGCCATTGCCTGTCCGGCGGAGGTTAATCCGGTGATGTCCACATAAAGCGTGTTGTCAGGCCCGGTGTCGAAGGCGCGTGCCGAGCCGTTCCAATACCCGGTTGTCAGTTGGTCAGCAATCTGGTCGTACGTGAATACAGGCATCGCAGATCGTGCTCCGGCGTTTGCCCGGAACCTCCAGGTTCAGGTGATGAATCAGAACGCAACTCGCAATCCATCTCAAACGCCCCCAACCAAGCGTGACCGTAAGAACAGAGTGCTAACGGATCGTTACCGCCCACCCAGGTGATAGGAGTAATCGGCGAAAACTCGCTGCAAATTAGTGACGTTTCAGCGTTTCACCCAACTGGATTTTGGGAGAAAGCTCGATACGTTGACCCCGTTCTGTAATGGACCCGTCGGTGCGGCCGGCGATGATGCGCGCCGCTTCACGCCCGATGGAAATGCGCTCGGCATCCATCGTCGCAAGCTTCTGCGGCAGCCCATCCAAAAGACGCACCCCGTTAAATCCGGCAAGGCCAATCTGGCCGGGCACATCAACACCCTGGTCACGCAGATACATCAGACCACCTGCGCCAATCATGTCATTCGAGTAATAGAGAAAGTCCAGATCGGGCGAGCGTTTCAGGATTTTCTCAGTTAACTCGCGGCCTTTCACCAAAGAAGAGCCGCCGTCATAGAACTCTTGATCCATGATCTCGATGCCCTCTTTGGCCAAGGCCTCAGTGAACCCCTCAAACCGTTTTCGGGCCCGGTGGTCCAACGGCATCTTAGTGCCAAGGAATCCAATGTTCTCATATCCATAGCGCACGATTTGTTTGGCCATCATTCGCCCAGCCCGTCGGTGGCTGATGCCGACCACTGCATCAATCGGGTCGCCATCGGTGTCCATGATCTCGACCACGGGAATGCCTGCTGACGCCAACATCGCACGCGAAGCGTCGCTGTGTTCAAGCCCTGCGATGATTACGCCTGAAGGCCTCCACGACAGCATATCAAAAAGAACGTTCTCTTCTTTCTCGGGCAAATAATTTGTCACGCCCACCACAGCCTGAAGCGGCGAGTCGTCAAGTACTTCGGAGATACCTGTCAGCACTTCGGGAAACACCATGTTGGACAGTGACGGAATGATGACTGCAACCAAATTGACCCTGCTGGAGGCAAGCGCACCGGCGATCTTGTTCGGAACGTACCCCAAATCCTTCGCGGCACGCACCACCTTTTCGCGGGTAGCATCCGACACATCACCCCGATTGCGCAACACGCGGCTTACCGTCATTTCCGATACGCCAGAGGCGACGGAGACGTCCTTCAGCGTTAACGGCCTGCGTGGCACTTCAATATCCTCAGTTATTGGGATGACTTTCTTATCGTCGCTCATGCCGCTTTAAACCCTTACGCCTATCTATTACCCAAGTTACCGCTAACGGCTGCCGTTGCAAGCTGCTTGATCCGCAGCACAGAACGCGTGACAAAGGGCAAAGCGGCACCTTAGCTCAGCGGATAGAGCAACCGCCTCCTAAGCGGTAGGTCATAGGTTCGACTCCTATCGGGGCCGCCAATTGAACTGGCCATTTTGCCTTGGCGCTCTAACTTACGACGCCAGAAGGGAAGCAATTATGGCCAACGAAGATCGACTGGTGGAGGAGGCAGCCAGCCTTGCCCCAAAGCATATTTACGAAATTATCCGTCGCGAAGGTGATGAAGAATTGGCACGCCCAACCCGGTCGCTGATCTGGTCAGGCACCGCGGCTGGCGTGATGATCAGCTTTTCTGTGATTGGCGAGGCCATTTTGCGCACGTATTTGCCAGAGAATTCGCTTCAGTACCTGATCGAGAACCTTGGTTATAGCCTTGGCTTCCTGTTGGTCATCCTCGGCCGCCTTCAGCTTTTTACCGAAAACACGATCACCACCATATTTCCCTTGGTCGGCGAACCGACCGGGCGCATGTTTGCACGTGTCGCCCGCCTTTGGGGCATTGTGTTGTCAGCGAACGTAGTAGGCGCTTTGGGTGCTGCCTTGGTTATCGCCTTTACGCCGGCGATCTCTCCCGAAGTCTTGCCTGCAATCACTGAACTTTCTGAGCACGCACTGGGTTTTCCTGCAATGGAAGCCTTCGCACGGGGCATTCCCGCGGGCGTTCTTGTTGCCGCGATCGTGTGGATGCTGCCTCAGGCAGAAAGTGGATCGTTTTGGGTCATCGTGTTCTTCACCTGGCTCATCGCGGCTGGCGACTTCACGCACATAATCGCCGGCTCTGTCGAGATGTGGTTTATGCTGGTGTCAGGCCTGACCTCTATACCAGATGCAATATTCGGGTTTTTCCTGCCTGTTCTGGCCGGAAATGTTGTCGGTGGCACTGTTATTTTCACGATGATGGCATGGGGTCAGGTGCAGGCCGAAGTTGAGGACTAAGGCGCGGCCTACAAGAGCCACAAGATGATGCCCGTCGCTATGGCGCCGATTGTAAGAATGGTGGCCAGTATGGTCATGTTCCGTGCTGGCTGTGCATCAACGTCATGATCGCTCATCCGCTTGTGTGTCTGGCGTGACTTTTGCACAGCGCTCCAAAATATCACGATGGCACAAACAATAAAAACTTCGGCTACTGACTTTGCCAAAAGCGGGTAATCGGTCTGGCGAAAGACGGCCTTCAACCCCAAAGCCACGCCGATACACGCCATTCCTGTGCGCATCCATCCCGCAAAGGTACGTTCGTTAGCCAGGACGGTCCTGTCCTCGGCCCAGTCAGTTCGCGTTTCTGCCAGGTCGTTGGAAGACTTTTCCTCTGATTTGGGCAAAAATCTGTTCCTTATCATAAGCAGGCGCATTCGGCCTTAGATCAGGCAAGAACGCAACACGGTCCAATTGCGCAATGAAATCAATCTATAGGCAAAACGCAATCTATCCGATATCAGCAAGTTTAGGGGTCGCTGAATTTTTAGGCGAAGGACATTACATCGATGGCATTAGATCCGCGTGAGGCTCGCGGTGAGTACCTCAAGCGTCACACAGAATCTTTGATTAAGGATCTTGGTTACGCAAGAGCCTGCGAAGTGTCGGGCAAATCTAAAGCAACCTTGGGCCGCTACGCGTCACTTCAAGACGAGAACTCGGATCGATTTATGCCGGTCAATGTTCTGGTGGAACTTGAACTCGCCGCAAGCCTTCCTTTTGTCACCAAGGCAATTGCCGAATTGCAGCAACTAAAGCTTGAATACGGTGATGATAGGAGCGCGGACTCGGACGGGCTGAACTCAGACGTCATTCGTTTGTCTCAGCGTTTTGCGACGTTGATGGCCGAGTATAACTACTCGATGGCTGATGGTGTGATTTCGATGAATGAGACCCGCAGGTTGCTTGATGAGACCAACGCTCTTCAAAAAGTTCTGATGGAGATGAAACTGCATTTGCAGGAACGCGATTAGCTTTAGGTTCTTGGAACCCCCGGCCGGGCGCTGGGGTCGCAGACGTCCCGACCAGGGGACCGAGCCGCGCAGGGATGAACAGGCGACCCGGTACGATAACCTAAGTCTTCATCCTGATGCTGATTAATGGGAAATTATCCGATCAGTTGTCATTTCTGCACAGATGAAGAATTGACGTAGCGTAACCATGTTATGAAAAATAATGGGGCCGAAAATTATAAAAGGCTGGGAGGGGATCCCAGCCCTAACATCAAGCAAAACCGTCCCCACTCATACGATAGGCACACACCCCAAGCCCCTAGCAACATTCACCCAGCAAACTCGTGACTTCCCAGAAGACCGTTGAGGTCTCGATCCATTCTGGAAACGGGTCCAACTCCCCGCCTTGCTTCTAACACATATGGCATCGGCAGCCAATCGCCAACTGGGAAAAAATCTGTTGACACGTCATTATTCAAGCCACGCGGATCGCATTCTGGTCGATCGACAGAACGTATCCCTGACGCGCGACTGTTTTGATCAGAAGTTCGGCCACCATCTGATTACCAAGTGCGTCTCGCAGTCGTTTGATTCGCGTAGCACCCGCGGCCTCTTCACAATCAGCAGCCGACTTGCCTGAAATCACTGCTTCGATCTCGGCGCCAGACAAAACGTCTCCGTCCATCCGTGCTTCCGCAAGAACAGAGATCGTTTCAATCGCAGCACCCGTCAGAGTGAAATCCATGTCGTTGATCGAAACGATTTTCTCCTCGCGGTTAATCGCGAGTGATGAGACCTGAATGCCCTGTCGTTCAATCGCCGCCATCCGGCGATTCTGCAGCACCATGGTGACCACAAAAACCAGACATGCGATCAAAAGCCCTGTCGCGAAAAGCATCAACACAAAGATCACCAACCGGTAGCTGGCCAAAACCTCGGAAAACGCCGTGCCAGATTGTGCGAGTATCTCCAAAAGCTTGATTTCGGCGGCAGAGGTCAAATCAGCGTTCTCGACAAACAACCGCTCGACCCGCGCGTTAAAGGCGTTGGCGTCGGGCAGCGCGAAAAGCAGAAAAGCACCGGCGGTGCCAAGGATCAGAACAACAGCAACGATGCCGATGACGACAACCCTGGCACCTGCCGCTTTAGCCTCAGAAGCGGAGGAAGTATTGGCCTGCATCCCGTTTCCTCTTCTCTAGCCCAGCGTCATCAAAGACCGACTGGACTTGCAACAACTGCCAACCGGCGGATTTGAGCCGCCCGGCAACAGTGGATTGCACCTTGTTTGACATAGCACAAGGGCTGCTGTCGATCTGGATGACGCCATAGTGAAGTTGAAGCGGATTATCACGCTTGGCCTTATAATCAGCGTAACAGGCGGCATGCGCAGGGGCGGCAAACCAGGCGATGGCCACAAGGGCAAGAAGATATGGATGCTTTTTCATGGGCTCAACCTCGCCTCGCATTGCTTGAAAATCAATAACAAGAGCGCTCCCGCCCCCTGATATCTCATATCACCGCCCCGATATTGAGCGTCAGAGTGGTTCGGCCACAGTTTGGTGTCATCGACAACAAAGCGGGATCGCCCCGCAGTAACCTTAACGAAAACCTTTGGGGGTAGATCATGACCCGACTGACACCTTTCACACTCGCCATCGTTGCGGCCTTTGGTATCGCCGTGGCACCGGCACCTGCCGCTGCTGACAGCGACGATGTCGCCAAGATAATCGCGGGCCTTGCCGTGGCGGGTATCGTGGCCAAGGTCATTGATGACCGAAAAGATCGCGATCGTGCAACCGTCCAACAAACGTCTGATTGGAGGCCTTATAACGACTCGTTCGATAATTCGCGCCGCAACCGGAGCATTGACGGTAATCTGCGCCGCCTTGACGACAATCGACGGTACAACCGCGGGTACAAGCGGTTCGCACTTCCTGACCAGTGCTTGCGCATTCTCGACACCGCCCGCGGTGACCGTCGCGTTTATGCCCGCCACTGCCTGAAGCGCAACTATGCCTTTGCCAACCGCTTGCCTCAGGCCTGTGAAATCAAGGTCCGCACAGATCGTGGTGTCCGCACAGTTTACGGACGTCGCTGCCTTGCGCGCGACGGATGGCAGGTTGCCGGCGGTCGCCGCTGGTAAAACCGAAGGGATCTGGCGCGCACGCATCCCGCACATCTCCAATGCGCGCCGGTGGGCGGGTCAGGGGTCCCCTTCTGACCCGCTCGTTTCAGGGAAGGTAACGAGTACCTTTGTGCTAGGCGGCGGTTCGCGAGGGGGCCGCCGCCCTTTTTCTTGCCATCACGCTGTAAGCCGTGTTCTTTGCAAGCATGGCGACAGCACCCAGTTTTCGCGAAGAACGCAAATGCCTGAAAGCAGGCGCGCTGCTCATTGCGGGCGTCGACGAAGTAGGTCGGGGGCCGCTCGCGGGGCCTGTCACCGCAGCTGCAGTCGTTCTCAATCCCAAGCGCACTCCAAAAGGATTGAACGACAGCAAGAAGCTATCGGCCAAAGCGCGCGACAGGCTTTTTGACGAGATCATGAGCACGGCTGACGTGTCCGTCGCACATGCAAATGTCGATGAGATTGATGATCTGAACATTCTTTATGCGTCGCACTTGGCGATGGAACGAGCTGTGCTCGGTTTGAAGACCGCCCCTTGTCACGCCCTGATCGATGGCAACATGATCCCCAAGGCGCTGTGTTGTCCGGCGACGGCGATCATCAAAGGTGATGCGCGGAGCCTGTCGATTGCAGCCGCTTCGATCATCGCCAAAGTGATGCGCGATCGCATCATGGTGGATTTGGCGCAACAGCATCCCGGATACGGCTGGGAGAAAAACGCCGGTTATCCGACCAAAGCGCACAAACTGGCGCTCGAAAATCTTGGGGTGACCCCACACCATAGACGTTCGTTCAAGCCCGTCTACCAGATGTTGTGACAAGATAAAAACTTAACCTATTGATTCAAAAAAGAATTTGACGGCGAATCGCTCGTGACTCATCTTAGGCCTAACGAATAAGCCGGTCTGGGACAGGCCGCGGGACAGAGGCAGCGATGGCGACGAAGACAAAGAAAGAGGCAGCAAAACTGCCACTCGATACCATTTTGGACGGCGATTGTATCAAGCAGATGCAGTCTTTGCCTGCAGGCTCGGTCGACCTGATCTTTGCCGACCCACCCTACAACCTTCAGCTCAAAGGCGAGTTGCACCGCCCCGACAACTCCAAGGTCGATGCCGTTGATGACGCGTGGGATCAGTTCGGCTCTTTCGGTGCCTACGACAAGTTCACCCATGATTGGCTTGCTGCCGCGCGCAGGCTTCTCAAGCCCAACGGCGCGATCTGGGTGATTGGCTCATACCACAATGTTTTTCGCCTTGGCACTGAATTGCAGAACCAGGGGTTCTGGATCCTCAACGACGTGGTGTGGCGCAAATCAAATCCGATGCCCAACTTCCGCGGCAAACGTCTGACCAACGCGCATGAGACGCTGATCTGGGCATCCAAGGGTGAAGGCGCGAAGTACACGTTCAACTACGAGGCGCTGAAAGCGCTGAACGAAGGCATTCAGATGCGCTCTGACTGGGTGCTGCCGATCTGCACCGGGCACGAGCGTCTAAAAAATAGCAACGGCGACAAGGCACATCCCACGCAAAAGCCCGAAAGCCTGCTGCACCGCGTGATCCTTGGCACCACCAATCCGGGCGATGTCATCCTTGATCCGTTCTTCGGCACGGGCACCACGGGTGCTGTCGCCAAGATGCTGGGCCGCAACTACATCGGGATCGAGCGTGAGGCGTCGTATCGTGCTGTCGCCGAACGTCGCCTGTCGAAGGTCCGCAAGTTCGACAAAAGCGCGCTGGAAGTCAGCGCCTCAAAACGCGCCGAACCCCGCGTTCCCTTCGGACAACTGGTAGAGCGCGGCATGCTGCGCCCGGGCGAAACCCTGACCAGCCCTCGCGGCAAGGCCGCCCGTGTGCGTGCAGACGGAACCCTTGTTGCCGATGATATCAAAGGCTCGATCCATCAGGTTGGCGCGGCGCTTGAAGGGGCTCCATCGTGCAACGGCTGGACTTATTGGAACTATCGTCGGGAAGGCAAAGACGTCTCAATCGACGTTCTGCGCCAGCAGATCCGCGCCGAAATGAACTGATCACACATTCAAAGATACCGCCGGTGCCTGTGGCCGTCCCACACGCACTGACCTTGACCCCGCCTTCGTGGCGGGGTTTTTTTTGAGCCGGATCAATTTCAACCGGGCAAAGCCGGATTAAGACATACATGTGAAACCGTTTTTCCTGATCGCCCTTTATCTGACTGCTGTCATTGTGCCGCTGCTTGCGTCGTGGCTGACGGGTGGGCCGCCGCGGACAGTTCTGCAGGAACTCGCCTCAGGGCTGGGCATCCTCGCCTTTGCGATGATCTTGGCAGAGTTTGTTCTGTCCGGCCGGTTCAAAAGCATCTCGAACGATGTCGGCATGGACGTGACCATGCGGTTTCACCAATTGATGGCGCGCGTCGCCCTGGCGTTCGCGATGTTGCATCCATTCCTTTACCAAGGGTCACCCACCGGTGGAGCCCGCCCCTGGGATGCAACGCGACAGCTTACTATCTCAACGGACCTCTACAGTCTTTCGTCCGGTATTGCCGCTTTCGTGCTCCTTCCAAGCCTTGTGGCCCTTGCCATTGGCCGCAAGCACTTTGACTACAAGTACGAAACATGGCGTCTGATGCACGGGATCGGCGCGCTCTTGATCGCGCTGCTTTTGCTCCATCACACAGTCAACGCCGGGCGATATGGATCGCAACCGGTCATGACATGGCTTTGGCTGGCCTTGACTGGAGGTGCCGTCGGTTCACTTCTTTATGTCTATTTCGGTGTGCCGCTGCGCAAGAAGCTGAAGCCGTGGCATGTGACCTCGGTCACGCAGCTAACGCCCAAACAATGGGAAGTTACGCTTTCGCCAGAAGGTCATGGTGGTCTTGACTATCAGGCCGGGCAATTTGTTTGGCTAAATGTGGGGCACAGCGCGGTCGCTATCAAAGAGCACCCATTTTCAATAGCCTCGGCACCAGCTGCGGGCAGGGACGTGTCTTTCATGATCAAAGAGCTGGGCGACTTCACCCGACGCATTGGCCAGATTGAGCCCGGAACGAAAGCCTACCTCGATGGCCCCTATGGCAGTCTGTCTGTTGACGGTCGCAAAGAGCCGGGCGTGGCGCTGATTGCCGGTGGCGTTGGTTTGGCGCCATTACTGGGCATTGTAAGGCAAATGCGCCTGACAGACGATCCTAGACAACGGCGTATCATCTACGGAAACCGAACGCTCGAGCAGATTGCATATTGCGATGAACTAGACACAGAAGACGTCGTCCATGTTCTGTCAGAGCCACCTGACGACTGGACCGGCGAGGTGGGGTTCGTCGACGCAACTCTGCTGGACCGCACTTTCAAAGCCAAAGAGTATAAGGAATGGGTCTTTGTCATGTGCGGCCCGGCCATCATGATGGAGAACATCGAAGATCACCTGATATCCAAGGGGACGCCGTCTGACCGCATCCTGTCAGAGCGTTTTGACTATGATTGAGCCGCTGAAGAAATCCAGTTCAGGAAAGCGGATCGCACTCGCAATCCGCTTCACCACTTTCACGACTTGCCTTGCGCTGGCGGTTTTTGCATTGCGCTGAAGGCCGCCGGTTATTCGACCGGGCCGCCTGCCTCTTTCCAGGCTGAGAAGCCGCCAACGTTCGAGACCTTTTCAAAGCCCATGTCCTTTAAGGTTTTGCCTGCAAGGGCCGCTTGGCCACCTGCACCGCAAATCAGGACGATGTCGGCGTCTTTCGTCATCGCCGGATGATGAAGATCGTGACCCTCAGTAGCCATAAACTCGATCATGCCACGGGCAATACGTTTGGCTCCGGCGATGGTGCCGGTTTCATTGATGGACGAGCTGTCGCGGACATCAACAAAGACACAGCCACCGGCCGAGTGCTTGGAAATACCCTCCTCGGGACTGATCTTCGGCACGACGGCGTTTGCTTCTTCAAGATAGTCAGCTGCGGTTTTCATGAATTGTCTCCCTAGCGTGATTTACCGTCAAACTAGCGTGACGGACGCGAATCTCAATGCGGAAAGCACACCGAAATCTGTAACATTCGATCACGGGCAATGGCGAATAGCGAGAGGCGCGGCGAGCCTTCGTGAAGGTGGCGTGACCGGCACGTTACCAACGGCATACCATTGGATACAATGTTACACGGTCTGACATCGCAGTGACGATTGCGTGTGCCTTGCAAACCTTGGTTTGCCGGTGTTTTTCGACCCAAATTCCGGATGTTACAGCTGCTCTCGATCCTCTGTCGTGCACGTGATCAGACCGCCGCTTAGCTCTGTGTCAGGCCCAAACGGCGCCAGATGCGGGGAAGGAAACCAAAACCTGCATCACACACCTGAAGCATTCTATAGGAGATACGATATGCGCAAGATTTTGACAGTGACTGCAGTTCTGATGGCAACCGCAACCGCAGCAAGTGCGATGAAAGCGACTGATCTGGACATCGACGGCGACGGATTTGCCTCGATCACCGAGGTCCGCCAGATATTCCCCGGATTCTCGTCCAACGACTTTCGCGACATTGACGTGAACCGCGACCGCCGCCTCAGCAATAAAGAGCTTAACGCAGCAGGCACACGCGCGGTCATCGGACGCTACGAAAGCACGATGTCCGTTGTACACGGCCTGAGCGATATCGATACGAACGGTGATCGCTTTGCATCACGTGACGAGCTGAACGCTGTTTACAGCGGCCTCTTGGATGACGAGTTCCGCGAGATTGATGTGAACCGTGATGGACGTGTAAACTCAACCGAACTGTACCGCCCGTTGGCGCAAGCCCTGCTGACGCGTTACGAAATGGGTGGCCGTGATGTTGTGACCATCATGCAGGTTGATGTGGACGATGACGCATTCGCGAGCTTTGCTGAACTTCAGGCAGTTTACACAAAGCTGTCGCCACAGGATTTCCACCTTATCGACAACAACGGCGACAACCGCGTGTCAGCAACCGAATACTACAGCTCAGAAAGCCAGGCGATCTTAGACCACAACAATTGATCGTTTTTCACATGATGATTAAGGACCCGGCCGTGCGGTCGGGTCTTTTCATTAGTACCCGGACTTCCGCAAGAGATAAACGGCGCGCGCCGGTCCTACGCGCTGCGGCACGGGTTTGGCAATCAGTACTTCATACCCCTCCAGGGGGGACTTTGCGATTGTGAAAGTCCGCTGGTGCGCTTCGATCCAATTGATCGTGTGGGCTTGGTTCTGATTGTCGAGAACATGTTCAAGATTGTTTGCTTCGAAACCGGCGTCCAACATTCCCGGGTCGATGCCATTGGTTGACACAGCGGTTTCCAATACCGAGGCGCGGGCACGCTGCCAGTCGAAATGGTCAGCCACCAAGAGCGCAGAGAACACGATGCCAGCCAGCGCCAAGGCAAAGGCACCATAAGCTGTTGGTCCAATCCTTTCAGGCAAATCAAGTAAAGAGAATATGGCCAAACCAATCACTGCGCTTGGGAAAAGTGTGTAGCGGTCAAAAAGGATGAAGTACGCCGCCATGTGGGGCCCATAGCTGATCAGGCCTGCCAAAAAGACAGTTGCGGCGGCTGCGTTCGGGATCGAGCGTCTCCATTGAATGTTTCGAAACGCTGCTAAACAGGTGGTAAGGCTTATCCAAAACGCTAGTGCGGTCAAAACGATCGACATGACCAGTGGCACAGGCATCACGCCGGGAACGAGCCGGGGTCCGACGCCTTCCCAATTCAAAACGTCCGAGTCTGGCTCAAGCAAGAGGAGCTGATTTTGCCAAAGGGCCAGTCCTGTAAGTACAAGAGAGCATACTCCGGTTGCCAGGATCCACGAATAATGCAGCCGAAGAGCTGACAGAATTAAGGGTAGCGCCGGAAACAGGAAAAGGCCCATATATGACAATCCATGCAAACCGGCTTTCAATGGCGGTAAAAGAGCATGTGGCGACAACGAAATTAAGTCATTGAAATACCGAATAAGAGTTTCAGTCTGGAAAAAGTAGACACGGGGTAGCATCTGGTAAGCGCTTAGTATTTTGGGCACTGCTGCAATCAGCAGAACAGACGCAACCAAGAGCAACAGCGCTGCCAATATCTTGCCCCATGAGTGGTCAGGTCGTACGAACTGAGCCAAGAGAAACGCGATTGGGATACCAAGTCCTGTTTGACGTTGTGCCACAGCCAGAAGAACCAATGCAGCGCCGAATAACAGAACAAGGTTGTGCTGTTTGCCTTCATATTTAAACGACGCGACCAGTGCCCAAGTGGCTAATGTCGCCAAAGCGGCGAACGGCACGTCACTCATGAAGCTAAAAGTAAGTGTCGTGTAAATTGGCGATGCAAGTAACAAGCTGGCAAAAAACAGGGCGCCCCATCTGGGCACCGAAAGGGCCCGCGCCAATCCGTATGTGCCGATCAAGCCCAGCGCGGCGAAAAGCACCCCCAGTCTGCGCAAGGCTTCCTGCTCAAAACCAAAAACCGAGGTCCAAATTGCCCCGCCGACAAGTTGCGGAATAAGCGGCATCGATTGCCAATGGGTGAGTTGGAAAACATTGTCCTCGATCCACCAACGCACAGGGGTAGAGTAACCCCAGTCGTCGTTTAGCGCGAAGTCTCCGCTAAAATCGACATAACGAGCAATCGCAAACAAGAGCAAAAGCAAAACTGTTGCTGGAAAAACCTCTTTAAGTTTTTGAGATTTTGATGCCATGGGCTGAGGTCGCACATTTCTCAAATCGCATCAATTCAATTAATCCCACGCCAATTTCGACCAGAGCGGGAATTCCGAAAAATTTCGAAACTTTGCAGCTTGGCAGACCAGGTGACTCTGATCACAATTGGCCAATTTTCTCGGAATAGACCCAGTCACCGTCGTGGCCGGGTCTTCTTTTGGCAGACCAAAAGGTCAGGGCTTTATATAGGTATAGCCCATTTGCTGGAGGCGCGAGAGTTCGGCCACACCGCTTGGCACGATATCCTCTTCAAACACGTCGAATAGATCGTCTTCATAAGAGATCTTGCGACCGCGCAGCGTGTTGTTACACACGTGGATGCCTACATTCTGGCCTTTCAGTTCCAGAACCTGTCCCTGCAGCGCTTCGTTGTCCAATGCGCTGGCCAGCAGTCCCAGGCCGTTGCCATGCAGCACGACTTTGATCTCCATGTTTTCAGCACCCACAGCATTGATGTGGTTTTGAATGTTGCGCATGGCGCCGCGGTACATACGGTCGTCTTCACCGCCATTATAATTGATGTGGTAGACCACTTTCTGTTTGCCATAGCGGTCCTCTGCTTCGGCGGCAGTCGAGACCATTAGCATTGTTGCAAGCAGGGTCACTGCTGCGCAAAGTGAAATGAGCTGTTTCATTTTTTCCTCCCTTGGATTTTTGCCAAACCTAGTCATGAAGTTGAAATCATGGCAGGGAATATGCGCTCTGACACCTAGGGAAACCACGGTTTTTAGTTGTCATTTCGCCCTAGGGAATTCCCTAGGTTGCCATTGCAACAAGCTGGCTAGATGTGCGCGCGCCGAATTTCCGCAGCAGGTTTGCGCGGTGAAATTCAACCGTTTTGGGGCTGATGCCCAACTCAACGGCCATCTCTTTTGTCGATAAACCGTGCGCAACCAGATCAAGTATCTGTCGCTCGCGGCTTGTCAGATTTGCGACCTCTGCATTTTCAGGATCCTGATCTTTCTTTGCCTGAGCGACAAGGGACCAGCGTCGCCAAGCTACTACGGCAAAGATCACCGCTCCCAAAATCCAACCCCACAAAGCCAGTGCCCAGCCGGTATGCTTATCGGCAGGGTGATCAAGGCGGCGCTGAAAGGCATCCGTCAATTCAACAGCGCCATGGTAGGGTATTGGCGCCGACCATCGGTCGGCCATTCCGTTTGACGTGGCCGTGGCACTTTCACCCGCCTGCAGTAAGGCAATCGTCACACTGTTTTTTAAACCTGGTTCGGTCGACGCAAGCGCGGCAAACGGCCACTCCGGGTACAATCCCGTGCTGACCACGTCGGGATGGCTGTAGGTGACATTCGAATTCAAGACCGTCAGTGCGCCTGTTTCAATGCGCCCTTCTTTCGCCAGCGCTTCTATCAAGCCGCTGCGCACAATCCCAACATCCGCTTCATTCGAGAGGACCCGGGTCACGATCTGGTCCATAGGAAAGCCTACAAACTCCAGCTTCGTATCCCGAAACAAATCGACGCCCGCGCGCTCAAATTCATACCAAGCGAGTTGAAAACCGCCGAAAGCATTTTGATCAATCGCCACAACCGTCTTTCCGGCGACGTCTTTCAGGCTTTCGATCCCGCTCTCTTTGCGAGCGATGATCGCACTCCCGAATTCGCTGGAATAGGACCCATCGGATTTCTGTTGGGATCGCGAGGCCACCACGCTCATCCGGTGGGTGCGATTCAGTGTCACGAAGTGGCCGGGGTTGGTGATAATGAAATCCAGCTGACCAGACTGAATCTGATCACCGGCGGACGAAAGCGTCATTGGAACAATCTCAAACGACCATTCTGGAACGACTTCGTTTAAATAGTCCCTCAGACCAGACCAATTGCGCTGCACATTGTCCGAGCCTCGATAGGCAAGAACGCCGATACGCGCGTCGCTCTGGGTTGCCTGCGCAAAGGCTCCAAAAGATGCAACAACCCATGCCAAGCAACCGACAATCAGAAACCTAATCATGCCGACCTCCCCTTCAGGCTTATAGTGCCATGTCGGCCACTCGCGCAAATGGTGTCGTCTGACGCGGACAGCGTCTTTGGAACTTCTCTTCCTCTGGGGGCAACTTTTTTCTTCCCTTTCATCGCGACTCCGCCTAAAAGCCGCGCTGTTGACGGGAGACCGTTGGCAATCGTCCGAGACGGCGGGTGGGCATAGCCCATAAATCCTGCCTGAGACGGGAACAAAGGAATTCTCACTTCAGATAACTCTGAAGCGTGTCCCACAGTACCCGTAAGGACCCGATTGTCGGGCCTATCAGCCCGGCAGACTTGAGCCGGAGGGAAACCTCCTAAATTGGAGTGAAACTGTGGATAGAGCACAAAAAGAGAAAGTGGTCGAGGAACTCGGCCAGATCTTTGAAAGCTCTGGCGTTGTGGTCGTTGCCCACTACGCCGGTCTCACGGTTGCCGAGATGCAGGATCTGCGCGCGCAAATGCGCGAGCAAGAAGGGTCCGTCCGCGTCGCCAAGAACAGGCTCGCCAAGATCGCCCTTGAGGGAAAACCCAACGAGCATATCGCTGAGTTCCTGACGGGCATGACCGTGTTCGCCTATTCCGAAGACCCAACGGCTGCGGCCCGGGTCATGGATAAGTACGCCAAGGACAACAGCAAGTTGCAAATCCTTGGTGGTGCAATGGGCGAAACACCTCTCGACGCTGCCGGAGTTAAGGCCGTTGCTGCTATGCCATCGCGCGAAGAGCTTATCTCTTCGATCGCTGGTTGTATCGGCGCACCTGCTTCGAACATCGCCGGGGCCCTTGGCGCACCTGCTTCGAACATCGCGGGCATTCTCTCGACAATCGAGGAACGCGCGGAAGCTGCGTAACCAATTGAGACTGGCGTGGAGGATAGCCTCACACGTTGGAACACACCTTAGAACAGGAACAGTAGTATGGCTGATCTGAAGAAACTTGCAGAAGAGATCGTGGGTCTGACCCTTCTCGAAGCACAAGAACTGAAAACCATCCTCAAGGACGAGTATGGTATCGAACCCGCAGCTGGCGGCGCTGTCATGATGGCAGGCCCTGGTGCTGACGCCGGTGGTGCAGCCGAGGAGGAAAAGGACGAATTCGACGTCATCCTCAAGTCGGCTGGTGCCTCCAAGATCAACGTGATCAAGGAAGTTCGCGCCATCACGGGTCTTGGCCTGAAAGAAGCCAAAGACCTGGTCGAAGCTGGTGGCAAAGCTGTAAAAGAAGCAGCGCCAAAAGCCGAAGCCGAAGAGATCAAAGCCAAGCTGGAAGCAGCTGGCGCAGAGGTCGAACTCAAGTAATCGATTTTGTCGGTTTGGAATGGGGCCGGGCAGTTTTGTCCGGCCTTTTTTTGTGGGGCGTCTATTGACGGACGGCAGCTATGCGGGTGCGGTTTCAATGGGTCGTCGCAACACTTTAATCTTTTTGGAAAGATGGAGTGTTTATGATGAAGTACCGTACGCGGACGTTTTACACGGCCAAACAGAAGTCGGAGATGTGGGATCGGTGGCAGCGCGGAGAGTCTATGAGCTCGATCGGGCGTCACTTTAATCGTGCGTCGTCATCGATCTTCCCGCATTTGGCGCAGTTTGGTGGGATACGGCCACCTGAGCGCAAGC
>JABDJX010000213.1 GCA_013003245.1 Silicimonas sp.
AGTCTGACTGGTCCGGTTTGATTGTCAGTACATGGTCGGCCCTTGGTCCACCGGAACGATGGTTTCTGGTGCCGGTGCTCGGTATCCTACCACGCTGTGTGGCCTCTTGGTGTTGTAGTGTTTTCTCCTGCCCTCGATAATGATCTGGGCTGTTGAATGTCACTGAGAACTGACCCGGTATCCCCCTAAATTGTCACTGAGAATTGACCCATGTGAACACACTGCCCTGACGGTTTTTGTCGGGGAGATATGGAGTGATCGACATGGGATTTTTGAGTGTTATTCGACGTTGGGCATTGCGTGAGAAATTGCCAATTCGTGAGATTGCCCGGCGCACGGGTTTGTCGCGGAACACAATCAAAAAGTACCTGCGAGAAGGTGCTGTAGAACCGAAGTTCAAGACGCCGCCGCGACCAAGCAAGTTGGATCCTTATGCGGATCGTTTGTCGTCGTGGCTTTTGGCTCAGACACGCAAGTCGCGCAAAGACCGTCGGACTGTGAAGCTGATGTATGAGGACTTGGTCAAGCTTGGCTATGATGGGTCCTACGAGCGTGTGGCAGCATTTGCGCGCGCGTGGCGCGCTGATCGACAGCGTGCCGAGCGGACAACTGGACGCGGGACGTATGTCCCGTTGGTGTTCCAGCCCGGTGAAGCGTTCCAGTTCGACTGGAGCGAAGACTGGGCGACGATTGGTGGCGAGCGCATCAAACTGCAAGTTGCACACACCAAGCTGTCGCACAGCCGCGCCTTTATCGTGCGGGCCTATCCTTTGCAGACACATGAGATGTTGTTCGATGCCCACTGGCACGCCTTCCGCGTGTTCGGCGGCGTTCCGGGACGTGGGATTTACGATAACATGAAGACGGCGGTCGATCGTGTTGGGCGCGGCAAGCAGCGCGATGTCAACGCACGCTTCAAAGCTATGGCCAGCCATTACGTCTTTGAACCTGAGTTCTGCAATCCAGCAGCGGGTTGGGAGAAAGGTCAGGTTGAGAAGAACGTACAGGATGCACGCAATCGCATGTGGCAAGTGATGCCTGTCTTTAAGGATCTAGCCGCGTTGAACCAGTGGCTGGAAGATCGCTGCATCGCCCTTTGGGAGGAGACACCGCACAAGGCCTTACCTGGTTCCGTCGCTGAGGTATGGGAGGCCGAAAGGCCCACGCTGATGGCGCTGCCGCCCGCCTTTGACGGGTTCATAGAACACAGCAAGCGGGTGTCTCCGACATGCCTG
Organism: Silicimonas sp.; assembly: GCA_013003245.1. Taxonomy (GTDB): domain Bacteria; phylum Pseudomonadota; class Alphaproteobacteria; order Rhodobacterales; family Rhodobacteraceae; genus JABDJX01. The sequence continues at coordinate 1,236 of JABDJX010000213.1, forward strand.
ATTACCTTTGAACGCAATCGCTACAGCGTGCCTGCCAGCTTTGCGAACCGCCGTATCAGCCTGCATGTCTACCCCGAACGGCTGGTTATCGTCGCTGAAGGGCAAACAGTCTGTGAGCACGCACGGATCATTGAGCGGTCTCATCGCAATCCCGGCAAGGTCATCTATGACTGGCGTCACTATCTGGCTGTCATCCAACGCAAACCGGGCGCGCTTCGCAACGGTGCACCGTTCACAGAGATGCCGGATGCCTTCCGTCAGCTTCAGGATCACATGCTGCGCAAGGATGGTGGCGACAGGGAAATGGTCGACATTCTGTCATTGGTTCTTCAGCACAATGAAGAGAATGTCTTGCGGGCGGTAGAACTGGCACTTGAAGCAGGCGTACCCACCAAGACGCACATCCTGAACTTGCTGCATCGATTGATCGACCGCAAACCGACGGATCATCCCGACGTCGATCCGCCGGATGCGCTGACATTGCAGACAACGCCAGAGGCTAACGTAGATCGTTATGACAGCCTGAGACAGGCTGGGGAGAAGCGCCATGCGTCATGACCCAGCCGGAGCCTCTATCGTCATCATGCTGCGCAGCCTCAAGCTCTACGGCATGGCAAATGCGGTCGAAGATCTGGTCGCCCAAGGTGCACCAGCGTTCGAAGCCGCGACGCCACTACTATCACAGCTGCTCAAAGCCGAGATCGCCGAACGCGAGGTGCGGTCCATTGCCTACCACACGAAGGTCGCCCGCTTCCCGGCATATAAAGACCTCACTGGCTTTGATTTTGCGTCCAGCGAGATCAACGAGGCGACAGTGCGGCAACTGCACCGATGCGAGTTTATCGAAGCGGCCGAGAATGTCGTGCTGATCGGTGGACCGGGAACAGGCAAAAGCCATACGGCTACAGCAATCGGCGTCCAAGCCATCGAACACCACAGGCGCAAGGTACGCTTCTACTCCACAGTCGAACTGGTCAATGCCCTGGAGCAGGAAAAGGCGCTTGGCAAAGCCGGCAAGATGGCTGAGATGCTGACCAAGGTCGACTTGGTCATCTTGGATGAGCTTGGCTACCTGCCGTTCAGTTCGTCCGGCGGCGCGCTACTCTTCCATCTGCTCAGCAAGCTCTATGAACGTACCAGCGTCATCATCACCACCAACCTTAGCTTCTCGGAATGGGCACAGGTCTTCGGCGATGCAAAGATGACTACAGCGCTCCTCGACAGGCTCACACATCGCTGCCACATCCTCGAAACTGGCAACGACAGCTACCGCTTCAAGGCCAGTGCCAAGACCGCAAAGAAAACAGAAAAGGAGACCGCAACGTTGACCGCGTCATAAACCACGACGCATAAATAAGGGTGGGTCAAATCTCGGTGAAAATACCGGGTCAGTTCTCAGTGACATTCAACAGTGCTGAGCAACGCGACGTCGTTATGAAGTTTGGCCCAGAAGAACGGACATTCACCGGAACCTCATA
>JABDJX010000252.1 GCA_013003245.1 Silicimonas sp.
GCACGTGGTTCACCCGACCTCGATCACGTTTGATCAAAAAGCTCTCTGCACTTCGCACAGCGTAGTGATTGAGCGTCACAAGGTCATAGCCCCAATTCGCCATGCCGACCCGCCACGCCGACCGCCATGTCTCGGAAGGCAGCGGTTTGCCTGATCCCGTAACCCACAAAATACTATCGCGAAAAGCGGGCTGAAGACCTTTTGGTCGGTGCACGCCCAGGCGCCGGAAAAGACCCGCATTACGATAGAGCGTCTTGAAGGCCCAAGCCTGATATGGCCGCGGCATAAAAGCCGGTGCCGCCTTGGTGAACTGATGTGTGACGGGAACATCTTCGAACGAATGCACGCCCGCGCCGCCGAAAAGCCGCCACGGCATAGAAATCAAATGCGCCTCTGGAACAACGTCAAATAGATCTCGTAGCCGACCGTCGCCGACATGAACATTAATGTATTCGTCGACATCCAGAGTCAAAAGCCAGTCGGCGGAGGTGACCACCTCTTCTCTTTCTGCGGCGCGAAACGCGGCGTACTGCGGCACTTGCCCCGTTGTCCGATAGGGATTGTCGCGATGCGTAACGCCAGCCTCGGCCAAAAGGGTCAGCATGCGATCCGTGCCGTCCGCGCAATCGTTGGAGTAAATGAGAAACCGATCCACACCGATTGCGCGGTTGTGGGCGATCCAATCCAAAATGAACGGACCCTCGTTCTTCATCACGCTAACGATGGTCACCTTTCCATTTTGCGGCCGCGAAGGAATGACTGCGGCGGCAGGCAAACGAACCGGCGCATGGCCCAAGGACTTGGACAAAGCGACAAGGGCTTGGTCTTCAACAAGGTCAGCTTTTTTGACGATGCTTTCGACTGGCGCACCGGGAAACATCACGCCCATGGCCCGACTGAACATGGCTTTCTGCTTTGATGCAGGAACAGCCAAAGGTCTCCCCGGCTGCCAAATGCACGCCTCAGGCAAAGTGGATGGAGACGCGGACCAACTCAACAATCGCCGCGCCTCTGCTCGACGCTTTGCAATGTGGTCTGCAAAAGGCGCAGCGTGACCACGGCGCAGACGCCACGGATAAGTCTCTGTACCAACCAGTGATATCGCGTGACCGGGGTTTTGCTCCGCCAAGTCGAAAGCAGAGGCGGCTTGCGGCATAAGAAAATCGGACACATCCAAAAGTGCGACGCTTTGTGCTGAAGCCAAAAACCGATGCCGTAACAACTCATAGACAGTCAGTTCTCCAAGCGGCGCGTGCCAAGGATTAGCCGGTGTGCCGCGCACATTGGCACTAACTGCCGGTGCAAGCGACGGATTGCGTGCATCCGGTGCCCCCTTTCGACCGACAGGCGTGTCGGCATCAACCACAACAACCGTCACGTCAGCTTCAGACAAAAGCCCCTTAAGGTTATCGGCAAACTCGTCCGATCCAGGTTTCGTCCGGTTGAAAATTAGCGCACCGTCGACTTGAAATCTGACACTATGGTAGCGCACCCAGTCTGCCGCCGCCTCAGCGGTTTCGCCGTTGCGCAAGGCGACCATCACACGTCGCGCGAAGAACAGATCAAGTTCGGCCTCTGCGACCTTGTTCACCGTCCCGTCAGGCACAAAAGCCAAGCACCCACGCCCAGTTTCAATACGCTCCAAACCGTAGAGCGGTTCCTTTGCTACCTCTTTGGAAAACGCCACCAAAACGCCCTGCGCGCAGCGTACTGCACCAAGAACGGGTTGGTCCTCGAAGCGGGCAGCTTCGATCCGACGTCGAAGAACAGACATCAGATAACCTCAATGCCAGACATGTTTTGAATGACCTCCAAATCTTCTTCAAACCTCTGGTTTAAAAGCGTCTGGGTCAGTTTATCCATGCCGAGACGGCTCTCGACTTCGCTGGTGTCTGGTTGAGGGCTGAAAGAGGCATGTAATTCTTCAAGCGTTTCACTCTTTGGGGTGCCTTCTGCCAGAACCCGGTCCAGAACCACATGCCCGGTCTCGGTGATCATCGCGCGAAGCAACGCGTAAGGGTCGGGCAAGGTCTTGGCGGCATCACCAAACAACACTTCAAGCGTTTTAGGAGAGCGTACTGAAGCAGCTTGAGGTGTTAGGACCGTCAATCGGCAATCGGGCAGCGCCACCAATATTTCATCCACAAGATCCGCCCAATTGAGCTCGTACAAAGTCTCCCACGGGGTCGCCCGGACACTGCGCTCAAGCGACGCCGACCCTGAGGCAAGAAAGAATGCTGGTAATCTGTCAATTGTTAAAACCACATGTGAACTCGGCGTAAGTTCTCCGAGGGCTGCAAGCCATCGTTCGGCCTCCGGCAAAAGCTCACGTTCACCCAGACTGGTGTGCGGAGGGCCTAGAAAGCTGACAGCTGACAAGAAAGTTGGGCCTTCGGTATCTTCTGAAAAAGCCTCGCGTCGGGCGTCCAGCGGCTCATTCGGATCAAGATTCCGTCTTACTAAAGGTTGCGAAAGCCGCGCCGGGAGAGCGCGCAGACCACCTTGGCTCAAGACACCACGTTGCTGGCGCACAAGCGTATTGACTGCGAGAGCCAATCGGCTTTGCGGGCCAAGAAGGAGCGTCAGATTTGCGCCAACAAGCATTAGCCTCTGAAAACGCTGTCAAATTCAGACCGCGCCGCTTCAAGATCGTCCATTTGCCCTATGTCACGCCAGTAATCGCGCAACGGAAAGACGCCAACTTTCCGATCCGCGCTGCTAAGTTGTGTCAGCAGGCTTGGCATATCGAGCGGTGTACCCGCCACGACATGATCAAGCGCTTCGGGGGACAAGACATAAATGCCGCCATTGACGAAATATCGTTCTGTTGGCTTTTCTTCGATGCCGGTCATCAAATTATTGACCGACCGGACAACCCCATAAGGAATCTGATGCTCGTATTCGCGGACAACCATCGTGCCCGCAGCCCCGGTATCACGATGAAATGAAAGCAATTCAGAGAATTGAAGGTTCACCAAAAGGTCCCCGTTCATAACGATAAAAGGTGCTTCGGGCCGCCTTTTCAACAGGGACAATGCGCCCGCTGTTCCCATCGCCTGATCTTCTTCGATATAGTCGATATCTACACCAAACTTCGCGCCATCTCCAAAATAGTCCTGAACAATTTCGCGGCGGTAATTGACCGAAATCGATATTTTCCAAAATCCCTGATTGGCAAAAACGCCAAGGATTTGCTCCAACAACGGCTTGCCGCCAACTGTCAGCATTGGCTTGGGCGTGGTCTCGGTCAGCGGCCTGAGACGTGTCCCCAAGCCGCCTGCCATCAGGACAACGCGGGTGTCGTTGGGTCTGACGCCAAAAAGGTCAGAAACGGTTTCGAGATCCACCAAGCGGCCTTCGCGATCCACGACCGGCACATGCTGCAGTTTGCGTTCACGGATCAGACGTCGCGCTTCCGCATCGGGCGCGCCTTGAGTGATAGTTGTCGGCGCCTCATGCATCACCTGAGAGACGGGACCGTCCATATCAACGCCGCTTAGGATACCGCGCCGCACGTCACCATCGGTAACGGTTGCGACGAGTTTGCCATCGTCATCGACAACCAGAGCAATCTGCCGTTTTGAGCGGTCGATTGCTCCCAAAGCCTCACGTATCGAGGTTTTTGCGTCAATCGTAAGTGATTTCAGAGCCTCGTTCATGGCGCTATCCTTGCGCGAAGCACGTCCGGGGTCCAGACGGCTTTTTGGTCTTCAGACGATTTCGACCAGCTCAATCTTGAAGGTCAACTCCTTACCGGCCAGCGGATGGTTTGCATCTAGCTTGACCTGTTCTTCATTTACCTCGGCAATCGAAACCATGATCGGCTGTCCGTCAGGCATCGACATTTGCAACTGGGTCCCAATCTCCAATGGGATGTCATCGGGGAACTTGTCGCGCGGAAAAGCCTGAACATTGCCTTCGTGATGTTCGCCGTAAGCATCCTCGGGCGGGATTGCGACTGTCTTTTCCTCGCCAACGTTCATCCCGTCGACCGCCTTGTCAAAACCAGGCACAACTTGCCCCGAGCCCAGCCTAAATTCCAGTGGATCACGCCCCGCCGAGCTATCGAACGTGGAGCCATCGTCCAGAGTACCGGTGTAGTGGATGCGAACGGTATCGCCGCTTTTTGCTTCGGACACGGGGGGCTTCTTTCTATATTCCTCAGATGGCGGGAAACCACCATGTTTACAGCAAAGTGTAAACCCAAGCACCCAAGACGCCCTTTTCACCACAGCGCGCGCGTGCCACTTTGCACGCGAAGGGAATTTAGCCATGTCTGTGAAAGTCTGTGTGTTTGATGCCTATGGCACGCTTTTTGATGTGAATTCGGCCGCACGCCGATCTGCAGAGCAACCGGGGCGTCAGGATCTGGCGGCAGTTTGGGAAAAGCTGGCGACTGACTGGCGCGCAAAACAGCTGCAGTACACGTGGTTGCGCGCAGTCACCGGCGATCACACAAGTTTCTGGGAAGTGACCGAAAACGGGCTTGATTGGGCGATGGAGGCGTCTGGGCTGGAGGACGCTGAACTGCGCGAAGAGCTTTTGGCGCTTTATTGGGAGCTTGCGGCGTACAAGGAAGTGCCTCGTATGTTGGCCGAACTGAAGGCCGCAGGGTTCAAGACCGCGATATTGTCGAATGGATCTCCCGACATGCTGGAAGGCGCGATTGATTTCTCTGGCATTGGCGAGTGGCTCGACGCAACGCTTTCAGTAGAGGACGTTGGCGTCTTTAAGCCGGCACGCGCAGTCTATGACATGGTTGGGATCAAATTTGGCACTGCGCCTGACGAGGTTTTGTTCATGTCGTCCAATGGGTGGGATGCAGCCTCAGCAGCCTCGTACGGCTTTACGACTGTTTGGGTGAATCGGGCTGGCGACCCGATGGACCGTTTGCCGGGAAAACCTCACCATGTGCTAAACGATCTGTCCACCCTCCCGACATTTGCGCAGAGCCTCTGATGCCGTTTTTCCATGCCACTGATGGCACCAAGCTTCATTACACAGACCAAGGCGAGGGCCTTCCTGTTGTGGCGCTTTCAGGACTGACGCGAAATGGCAGCGATTTTGACTATGTCGCGCCGCATCTGGCAGGTATCCGCCTGATCCGGCTGGATTATCGCGGTCGAGGCAAATCGGAGTGGTCAGGGGCGCAAACCTATACCATCCCGCAAGAGGCGCAGGATGTGATTGCGTTAATCGACCACTTGGGTTTGGAGCAAACGGCGATTATCGGCACCTCCCGCGGCGGTCTGATCGCGATGACGCTTGCGGCGATGGCAAAAGACAAGCTGACGGGTGTTTGCCTTGTGGATATCGGACCGGTCCTTTCGCCTGACGGGCTGCGTATGATCCAGAATTACATTGGCAAGAATCCGGCACAAAAGACCTATGCCGAAGCCGTGGCGATGCGGGCTGAGCTTTTGGCTGGCTTCAAAAACGTGCCGGAAAGTCGTTGGGCGGCTGAAGTTTGCAAGCACTACCGGGAAACCGCAGATGGGCTTGAGATTAGTTATGACCCGGCGTTGCGGGATGCCGTCTTGGCGACCGCTGATCAGCCTATGCCTGACCTGTGGCCCCTTTTTGATGCGCTTGAAAGTTTGCCGCTGGCGCTGATCCGCGGTGCAAACTCGGACTTGCTCAGCATTGAGACAGCGCAGGAAATGCAGACGCGTAGGCCCGAAATGGTCTTTGCAGATGTGCCTGACCGTGGGCATGTGCCGTTTTTGGATGAACCAGAAGCGCTGCGGGCTATTCATGCGTGGCTTGAGCATCTCAATCCATGACCATTGATGACATCCTAGCCGCGCGGGCACGGCTTGAGGGGCATGCACGGCTCACACCGCTGCTGAACGCGCCGTTGCTGGACGCAGAATTGGGGCGACGCGTTTTCCTCAAAGCGGAGTGCCTGCAAAAGACCGGGTCATTCAAATATCGCGGCGCGCGGTCGGCAATTTCAGCATTGGATGATGCCACCCGCAACAGAGGCGTTATCGCGTTCTCTTCCGGCAATCACGCGCAAGGGGTGGCGCTGGCGGCGAAAGAGATGGGGACAAGTGCCGTTATCGTCATGCCGTCGGATGCACCCGACGCCAAGATCGAGAACACAAAGGCCTACGGCGCAGAGGTTGTCCTTTACGACCGGGCCACCGACGACCGGGACGCAATTGGTGCCTCGTTGGCTGAAGCGCGCGGGCTGACGCTGATCAAGCCCTTTGACAACGAAACCGTCATCGCGGGCCAAGGAACCATAGGGCTTGAGATCGCCGATCAAGCTAAGCCGTTGGGTCTTGAGAAAGCTTCGGTGTTAGTTTGCTGCGGCGGCGGTGGGCTGACCTCTGGCATCGCGCTCGCCTTGGCGGATCGCGCGCCAGATTTTCGCGTTCAAACCGTCGAGCCGCAAGGCTTTGATGACGTCGCGCGGTCATTGGAGACTGGTCAAATTCAACGCAATGACGCCCAAACCGGATCAATTTGCGACGCGATCCTGACACCCGCACCCGGTGATCTGACCTTTCCGATTATGAAGGCGCACTGTGGTCCTGGCCTTGTGGTGAGTGACGCAGACGCCCAGCGCGCGATGGCCATTGCATTTGCGCATTTCAAAGTCGTACTTGAACCCGGCGGTGCAGTCGCCTTGGCAGCCGCCCTGTTCCACGCAACCGGCACGCAAGACATCATCGCAATTGCGTCAGGTGGCAATGTAGATTGGCCGGTTTTCCGCGATGCCTTTGAGAGTTCCGGCACAGTTTAATTGACAGTGACAACTAAGCGCTCTTTGATGCTCGCAAAGGGAGAAGGTATTGCGCACGCAAGTCTGCATAATCGGGGGCGGTCCTTCGGGTCTTTTGCTATCGCAAATTCTGCACCGTGCGGGGATCGACACCGTCGTTCTAGAACGTCAGAGCCGGGCGCATGTTTTGTCGCGCATCCGTGCGGGCGTTTTGGAAGAAGGCAGCACATCAGTTTTACGCAAAGCTGGCGTGGACACACGCATGGATCGTGAGAAAATTCGCCACGAGGGCACGCTTTTGTCGGCGCGCAATCGCAGCTTTCGCGTGGATTTTACTCAGCACACTGGAAAAGCTGTTTATGTTTACGGCCAAACGGAGGTTACGGCTGATCTTTATGCCGCGCGCGACGCCATGGGCGGTGTCATAATCGACAGTGTGTCAAACGTGATGCCGCATGATCTGGAGGGAGAGACGCCGTTCGTCACCTACGAGAAAGACGACACAGAGCACCGGATCAACTGTGATCTGGTTGTTGGCTGCGATGGTTTTCACGGTGTTAGTCGGCAGCAAATCCCAACGTCGGTCCGCCGCGAATACGAGAGGGCGTATCCGTTTGGCTGGCTTGGCGTTCTTAGTGAAACACCTCCCGTCAGCCACGAGCTGATCTATGCCAATCACTCCCGCGGGTTTGCACTTTGCTCGCAGCGAAATGACGCGTTGTCACGTTATTATATCCAATGCGACGTGACAGACAAACCAGACGCATGGTCGGATGAGATGTTTTGGGACGAGTTGCGGCGCCGTATTCCCGATGATACAGCCGACGCACTGGTGACCGGAGCTTCCATTGAAAAGTCAGTCGCCCCCTTGCGGTCGTTCGTTTCCGAGCCGATGCAGTGGGGTAAGCTGTTTCTTGTTGGTGACGCGGCCCACATCGTCCCCCCTACCGGAGCGAAGGGACTAAATCTGGCAATCAGTGACGTGCATTATCTGTCTCAGGCGATGGTCGCTTACTACGCAGGCGACAAGGACGCATTGTCCAGTTATTCTGAAACCGCATTGGCCCGCGTTTGGGGAGCGATCCGGTTTTCATGGTGGTTTACGACATTGATGCACAGATTCCCGAAACAGTCAGACCTTGAACAAAAGCTGCAGGAAAGCGATCTGGCCTATCTGGAAACCAGTGTCTCAGCCCAGACCTCAATGGCTGAGCAATATGTGGGGATGCCGTTTTGAATGTAGCCGAGCTTGGTGATATCCACGTGCATTACCGCGATGACGGCCCACGCGATGGTTTGCCTGTCGTGTTTGCAAATTCGCTTGGAACCGACCTGCGGCTTTGGGATCCGATCCTGCCCTTTATGCCACAGGGCCTGCGTTTGATCCGCTATGACAAACGGGGGCATGGTCTGACAACCTGCACCCCTGCTCCATACTCTATGGGCACGCTGGTGACCGACGCGGAACGCCTAATGGATCACTTGAGCCTCCGCGATGCGGTTTTCGTGGGCTTGTCTATCGGCGGCATGATCGCACAGGGCTTGGCCATAAAACGAATGGACCAGATCCGTGCGATGGTTCTGTCGAACACGGCCATGAAGATTGGCACCCCTGATATGTGGCAAGACCGCATCGATGCGGTGCGCGCTGGCGGGATAAAATCGCTTGAGGCTTCCATTCTGGAGCGTTGGTTTTCTGCGAAGTTTCGACACCAGCCAGAGTTATCACTTTGGCGCGAAATGCTGACGCGCCAGCCTGACGATGGATATATCGGCTGTTCCGCCGCGATATCCGGCACTGATTTCTACACGACCACCGCCAGTCTGACGCTACCAACCCTGGCCATCGCCGGAAGTGAAGACGGCTCAACACCGCCAGATTTGGTGCGAGAAACAGCCGAACTTGTAAAAGGCAGCCGCTTTGAACTGATCCGTGGCGCGGGACATCTTCCATGCGTTGAAAAGCCGGAAGAATATGCCCGAGTTTTGACCGGGTTTTTGAAGGATATCGGACATGGGTGAACGCTTTGAAAAGGGCATGTCGGTGCGTCGCCATGTCTTGGGCGATGCCCATGTCGACAAGGCCGAGGCAGCAAAAACTGCATTCGATGCCCCCTTCCAAGAAATGATCACCGAAGGCGCTTGGGGCACACTTTGGGCCAGGGACACCATCGCTTTGCGCGAACGCTCGATGCTGACCATCGCCTTGTTGGCAGCGACGGGCAACTTCGAGGAAATACCCATGCATGTTCGCGCCACTGCGCGCACCGGAGCGTCGCAATCAGATGTTATAGAAGCATTGATGCATGTGGCCGTTTATGCGGGCGTGCCAAAGGCCAACCGCGCGATTAAGCTGGCGAAAGAAACCTTTGCAGAAATGCAGAAAGAAGAGCGCTGATCGCATGACCCAAAAGCCCTGTATCATCTGTGTCGCCATTACCGGCTCGGTGCCGCGCAAGTCGGACAATCCGGCTGTGCCGATTTCAATTGCGGAACAGATTGAATCAACACAAGAGGCGTTTGAAGCGGGCGCGTCCATAGCGCATTGTCATGTGCGACTTGAGGATGAAACGCCCACGTCCGATCCGGAGCGTTTTGCAAAGCTTGGCGAAGGACTGCGCAAGCATTGCCCCGGCATGATCGTTCAGTTTTCTACCGGCGGTCGCTCGGGGGCTGGAAACGAGCGGGGGGGCATGCTTTCGCTAAGCCCCGACATGGCGTCTTTGACGGTCGGGTCGAACAACTTCCCAACGCGCGTCTATGAGAACCCACCCGATCTGGTCGATTGGCTTGCGGCCGAGATGATGGCTTACGACGTGAAGCCCGAGATTGAAGCGTTTGATCTGAGCCATATTTTCCAGGCCGCGAAGATGGCGCAGGAGGGACGCATTGCCAGCCCGCTTTACGTACAGTTCGTGATGGGGGTGAAAAACGCCATGCCGGTGGACAGACCGTCGTTCGATTTCTTCCGCGAAACGCTTGCCCGGCTGGCACCTGACGCGGAATGGTGTGCCGCAGGCGTGGGGCCGGGTCAGATAGTGGTGAATAAGTGGTGCGTTGCTGAGGGCGGACACTGCCGGACTGGACTGGAGGACAACGTGCGTCTGGACAGTGAGACGCTTGCACCGTCGAATGCGGCCTTGGTCGAACGCGTGGTAGAGCTTTGCGAGAAGGCCGCGCGCCCAGTCGCCACGGCAGCGCAAGCGCGCGAGATTTTAGGACTACGGGCTCACTAATGTCTGCCTCTCCCATTGACAGTGCGATCTATCGCCAGCTTTTCGGCGACAAGGATGTGGGCGCACTGTTTACCGACAGCGCCGAAGTGCGCGCGATGATGCTGGTCGAAGGAGCGCTGGCTAAGGTACAGAGCGACTTGGGTGTTATTCCAAAAACGGCCGGAAAAGCCATCCACCGTGCGTCTCTGGAGCTTCAGCTTGATCCGGGTGCATTGGCATCTGGTGCCGGTCAAAGTGCGGTCCCCGTGCCAGCGTTGGTTGTGGCGTTTCGAGAAGCGATGCAGGCTCCCGAGCATGCCAACTGGCTGCACTGGGGCGCAACCAGTCAGGACATCATGGACACAGGCCTTGCCCTACGATTGCGGCAGGCGCTTGGCATTATCGACACGCGCCTTATGGAGACGGCGCGCGCGCTTGGATCCCTGGCCGAACAGCATTCTAAGACGCCAATGGTGGCGCGCACCTATGGGCAGGCCGCCGTTGTGACCACCTTTGGTGCGCAGATCGCAAGTTGGGGGGTGCCGCTATTGCGTGCCCGCGCAAGGCTTTCCGCGGTTACTGAGGACGTCACAAAGGTCTCGCTTTCCGGCGCGGCCGGAACGCTATCTGCAATGGAAAAGGGACCCCAGGTTCGTGCGGAACTGGCCAAGGCGCTTGGACTGACTGACCCACGAACCAGTTGGCACAGCACCCGAGATAGTATTGCCGGGCTGGCGGCTTGGGCGACGATGCTGTGCGGATCGCTTGGCAAGATGGGCGAAGACCTGCTTTTGATGACCCAGTTCGGGATTGATGAAGTGCGGTTGGCGGCAGCAGGCGATTCGTCGACCATGCCACAAAAGAATAACCCTGTGACGCCTTCTCTCTTGGTCGCAATTGCCCGGCAGACTGTGGGGCTGAACAGCGTGATCCAGTCTGCCCTGCCCCACCGCCAGCAGCGCGATGGTGCGGCGTGGATGACTGAATGGCTGAGTTTGCCACAGATAGTCCTGCTTACCGCCCGCGCATTGAGCGTTGCTCAGGAACTGGCCTGCACTTTGACGCCTGAGCGTGAGAAAATGGAACTTGGAATAGCAGAGACGAACGGAACACTTTTTGCAGAAGCACTTAGTTTTGCGCTTGCTGAAACCATGTCGCGCACCAAAGCACAAGCAACGGTAAAAACGCTGATTTCAGAGGCGGTAAAGACCCGACAGTCTTTGCAGAGCCTTGTTGAAGCGACCTATCCCAAGTTGAACGCCGCACAGCTTTTTGACCCCTCAAAGCACTTAGGGACGGCACCAGATGAAGCCCGCGCATTTGCGGTATTGGCCCGCGACACCAAATAGGACGGCCAACTCAGGTTTTTCTTCCCCTGCCAGATGGCGCATCGTATCTCTAAGCGGATGCAACTGACCCTCATCTTCATTTTGCTGACCACGATGATCGATGCAATTGGCATCTCGTTGATCCTGCCCATCATGCCCACGCTTTTGCGCGAAGTTGGGGAATTTCCGCTGGCCGATGCAGCCCTGTGGGGCGGTGTCCTTACAACTGTTTTTGCCGTGATGCAGTTTCTCTGCGGCCCCCTTCTTGGCGCGCTGTCAGACAGATTTGGACGTCGCCCTGTTTTGCTGACGTCGCTGTCTGTCATGGTACTGGACTACATCGTCATGGCCATTGCCCAGACCTATTGGCTATTATTCGTAGGCCGGATCATTGGCGGCGTCACAGCGGCAACACCTGCTACCACCGGTGCCGCAATGGCTGACATTTCGAAGCCTGAGGAGAAAGCTGCGCGGTTTGGATTGTTCGGCGCAGCGTTCGGCATTGGCTTTATCTTAGGTCCGCCGCTGGGAGGTCTACTGGCCGAGTTCGGAACACGCGCGCCTTTTTACGCTGCCGCTGTATTGGTGTTCGCAAATACAGTCCTTGGGTATTTCGTGATGTCCGAAACTGTCACAGACAAGAACCGGCGCGCCTTTTCCTGGGCACGGGCGCATCCGTTCGGTGCTTTCAGAAGTGTCGGAATGAACCCCACGCTGCGCAAGCTG
>JABDJX010000284.1 GCA_013003245.1 Silicimonas sp.
GTTGAGCGCTCTCAAGCACCTCAACTGACAAGATCGTTGGCAAATGTGATGCGACCTCGCGCCAGCTCTCTCCCTCGTCTTTACTGGCAAAAACAGAACCAGAGTTGGTGCCAAAGTAAAGCCCGACAGGGTCGCGGGTATCTCCAGCCATCGCCTGCCTAAGAACGGTGAAATAGCACCCCTGCTGCGGAAGCCCTGCACGTTTGGCCTGCCATGTCTCGCCGCCGTCGATTGATTTCCAAACCGCAGCAGCGGCGTCAGGCGGGTAGCGACCAGATGCATCGCCGTTCAGCGGAATGGTCCAGACCGTTTGTCCGTCGCGTGGATGCACCCGGATTGGAAATCCGAATGTTGATGGCAGCCCTGCGGTCACATCGTCCCAACTGCGTCCACCATCGGTGCTGCGAAAGACGCCGTGGTGGTTTTGCTGGTAGAGCACATCACCAGCCTCGTTGGCACGCATCATATTGTGCACGCAATGCCCGGTTTGCCCGTCTCGCGGCGCTGCGGGATGGGGGTGATGCGCGCAAGCCTCAGCGTTAGACAGCCTGTTGCGCCGCTCCCAGCTTTGACCGCCATCTTCAGAGGCAAAGACACCGGCGGCAGAGATACCTACCCACATCTTTTGCGGGTCTTCGGGAGAGGCCACAATGGAATGCGCGACAAGTCCCGCAGCGCCTGGGTTCCAGTCATCTTTCTCCGGGTGGCGCGACAGGCTTTCGACCATAGACCATGTTTCTCCATAATCGTCACTCGAAAATAGCATGCCCGGCTTGCCGCCGGCAAAAAGCGTGTCACCGACAATGCCCAAAGACCAGATCGCCTCAACTTCATCGGTGAAAGGTGCAGGTGGGTCGGCTTTCCAGCCAAAGGCATCCCCCTCTTCAGGGCTGGAACTGAGCCACGCGTCCATCTGGCCGTTTGACAGTTTTGACAACTGCCACGTTGCGCCCTGATCATCGGATTTCCACACCCCGGCTCCAAACCACGCGTTGCCACCGGCCGCCCAGAGCGTGCCAGTGTGTGAAGCTCCCACAACATGGTTGATCGGCCAAAGGTCGCACATCGGCTTGGAAACGGACCAGGTTTCGCGGCACTCGTCCGTGGTTAAAACGAAAGCACCCTTTGTGGTTCCCACAAGCAGACTGAGCGGGGCCATCTTGTCTCTCCCGGTTGGCTACCGTCACCTTAGCACGAAATTGAATCCATCCCTATTCTTGGCAGTGGCCCGCACTGCCCGGAACATATTGGTATGCTGAAGATGCTTTTTGTGATCATGGCGCTTAGCGCCCCAAACCTTGCCAAAGCGCAGGACTGGTCTTTGGTAGACGGGATCGCTTCAAAAGTGAATTGACTACGCCTCAAATACAAGATTCTCGCCACGTTCTGCGCGGGCGTACCAGCCACTTTTGAACTTCCCATCGAAATCTAGAATGCTGGCAATCCTTGCAAACGCACCTACACCATCGGTGAAGAAATATTTTGCGTCCGCCGTAAGCGTAATTCCCAATTCATCGACCAAGGACAATGTCCTCGAAATTTCGATGGATCGAACGTCCTTTGGTCTTAGCGTCGTGCTCCAAAATGGCCCTGACAGAATGAGGCTCTCTCCTGAAACGAGCACTTTTTTAGGCTTGTAGAGGTTGAGCTTCATCGCCGCGCCGATTGTGCAATCAAGAGACGCATTACATTGGCGCGTCTTGGCAAGGTTTAAACAACCCGTTCGACCATCATCTTCTTGATCTCGGCAATCGCCTTGGCCGGGTTCAACCCCTTGGGGCAGGTCTTTGTGCAGTTCATGATCGTGTGGCACCGGTAAAGCTTGAACGGGTCTTCCAACTCGTCCAGACGCTCACCGGTCGCCTCATCCCGGCTATCGATGATCCAGCGATAGGCGTGGAGCAAGGCGGCTGGTCCAAGATAGCGGTCGCCATTCCACCAGTAGGACGGGCAGGATGTCGAGCACGAGGCGCACATAACGCATTCGTAAAGGCCATCAAGTTTCTTGCGGTCGTCAATCGACTGCTTCCACTCTTTCTGCGGGCGGTTCGTCTTAGTTTCAAGCCAGGGCATGATCGAGGCGTGTTGCGCATAAAAGTGAGTCAGATCGGGGATCAGGTCTTTGACCACCGGCATGTGCGGCAAAGGATAGATCTTGATATCGCCTTTGACTTCATCAACACCGTAGATGCAAGCCAGCGTGTTGATCCCATCGATGTTCATCGCGCAAGAGCCGCAAATCCCCTCACGGCACGAGCGGCGGAAGGTCAGCGTCGGATCGATCTCGCTTTTGATCTTGATCAGCACGTCCAGAACCATCGGCCCGCAGGTGTCCATATCGACGTGATAGGTATCAACGCGTGGATTTTCCCCATCGTCCGGGTTCCAGCGATAGACCTGCACTTTGCGCGTGTTGGTGGCCCCGTCCGGCTTTGGCCAGGATTTGCCAGTCCGGATGGTGGAGTTCTTGGGAAGGGTCAGTTGAACCATGTCATTTCCTCATTAAAGGCTGCCAAGCACGGCCGGAATGCCAGTTTCCGCAAGGCAGGTTATTGTACCGGGGCGACTTACGATATCCGAGACGATCTCGACGGTGTTGGCCGTTGGGCCGGTAACCGCGTCGGCAGCCAAAGACAAAAGCTCGCCGCTTGTTGCGTTATCGATTACACAATCAGTTGCCGGTTCCAGCGGTATACCGGGAAAGTTTCTCTCCAAAACCGGGCGCACAGCCGTGCGCGCCGCATCGCGTGTTAATTCGTCTTGTTGCGCTGGCGTGCAGGCAACAATCAAGGTCAGCGAGGCTGTTGCAGCCCATTTCATAGGCATCGACATCATTCCAAATCCAATGGTCTGATCGGGCCTTGCCCGGTTTTCTGACGCACACACTCTTCGTAAACCACATAAGGATCACGACCTTGCAAGTAGTCTGAAGTGACACCCAGTTCTACGTTACCCCCAGGTCCGTCAGATCCAATTCCGATCCCGATTTCGCCGGTAATTCCCGTTGCGGCGCGCGCGCGGTCCTCGCACAGGTCTGCTGCCCTGTCAGGCGACATCGGCCCACAGCCTGCAAGGGCCAGAACACACGCACAAGCGCCTTTGCGCATCATATGACCTCCGGGAAAGTCACGTTCTTGGCTTCAATGCACGATTGCGTTCCTTCCCGCGCCAGCACAAGTTCCACCATGTCAAAACGGTCCGCATTGCTTTCGCTGTTTGTGGTGGCCAGAACGTCAATTTCTTCTGCACTGGCATTGTCCACGATGCACGCGGCAACCGGCGGCGCGTTTATGCCTGGATAGAGCGCGCGCACGATGGCCGCAGCAGACAGCTCATAGATCGGCGGCTGCTCAGGCTCCTCGGTGGCACATGCCGCCAAGACCAAAACCGCCAGTAAAAGAACGCCCCTCATTCAGTAAACCCTCGCCTTTGGTGCAATCTTGCCAAGGTCTATACCACCTTCTTGCTCATCCGTCAGCGGATCAAGGTGCACGGGGCGATAGGTCAGGTCGATCTTGTCGGTACCCCACGCCAGCGTGTGCTTGCGCCAGGTTTCATCATCGCGGTCCGGGTGATCCTCATGTGCGTGTGCGCCACGGCTCTCCTTGCGCGCCTCGGCACTCACGATCGTGGCCAGCGCGTTGGGCATCAGGTTTTCAAGTTCCAGCGTTTCCATCAGGTCGCTGTTCCAGATCATCGAGCGGTCGCTGACTTTTAAATCGCCCAGTTTGCCTGCGATCGCGTTCATCTTTTCAACGCCTTCCGCCAAGGTTTTATCGGTGCGGAAAACGGCAGCGTCTTCCTGCATCGCCTTTTGCATCTCAAGGCGCAACTCAGCCGTTGGCGTACCGCCATCGGCGTGGCGCAACCGGTCAAAGCGATCAATTGCAGCATCAACGCTGGCTTGGTTCAGTGTTGGGTTCGCCGATTTCGGGTCCACAACCTCTGCCGCACGAATGCCTGCGGCCCGGCCAAAGACCACAAGGTCAATAAGACTGTTCGAACCCAACCGGTTCGCACCATGCACAGAGGCGCACCCCGCTTCGCCCACCGCCATCAGGCCGGGGGCAACCCGATCCGGGTCGTCTTCGCTCGGGTTCAGCACTTCGCCCCAATAGTTCGTCGGCACACCGCCCATGTTATAGTGAACCGTAGGAAGTACAGGGATCGGCTCTTTCGTCAGATCAACACCCGCAAAGATGCGCGCGCTTTCCGAGATGCCCGGCAGCCGCAGCGCCAGTGTTTCAGGCGGCAGGTGGCTTAGGTTCAAGTGAATGTGGTCGCCATCCTTGCCAACGCCGCGCCCTTCGCGGATTTCCATCGTCATGCAACGGCTGACAACATCGCGGGAGGCCAGATCTTTATACGTGGGCGCATAGCGCTCCATGAAACGTTCGCCTTCCGAGTTGGTCAGATAGCCGCCCTCGCCCCGCGCGCCTTCGGTGATCAGGCAACCTGCTCCGTAAATACCGGTTGGGTGGAACTGCACAAACTCCATGTCCTGCAAGGGTAAGCCAGCACGAGCAGCCATGCCGCCGCCATCGCCAGTACAAGTGTGTGCAGACGTCGCTGAGAAATAGGCACGGCCATACCCGCCTGTCGCCAAAACCGTCATCTTGGCGTTGAAGACATGAAGCGAGCCGTCTTCCAAGCACCACGCAACGACGCCTTGGCAGGTGCCGTTTTCTGACATGATCAGATCAAGCGCGAAGTATTCGATATAGAATTCAGCGTTGTTCTTCAGCGACTGGCCATAGAGCGTGTGCAGGATCGCATGCCCCGTCCGGTCAGCCGCGGCACAGGTGCGCTGCACCGGCGGGCCTTCGCCAAACTCGGTTGTGTGACCACCAAAGGGGCGCTGGTAGATGTTGCCCTCTTCGGTGCGCGAAAACGGCACGCCGTAATGCTCAAGCTCGTAAACCGCCTTGGGCGCTTCGCGCGCCAGATACTCCATCGCATCGGTGTCACCAAGCCAGTCCGAGCCTTTGACCGTGTCATACATATGCCACTGCCAGTGGTCCGGACCCATGTTGCCAAGCGAGGCGGCAATGCCGCCTTGTGCCGCAACAGTGTGCGAGCGGGTCGGGAAGACCTTGGTAATGCAGGCCGTTCTCAGTCCCTGCTCTGCCATGCCAAGGGTTGCGCGCAGGCCAGAGCCCCCGGCACCGATAACTATGCAATCGTATTCGTGCGTTTCGTATTCGTAAGCGGCCATGGGAATTCCTTAGAGCGCGATTTTGGCAAGGGCGAACAGGCCGACAGCGGCTGCGCCATAAGACAGACAGGTGGTCACCACGATACCGATCTCGCGGGTGGTGCCATGAGTGTAATCTTCCCACACCGCCTGAACACCGGTCTTGAAGTGCATGAAGCCGACGACGATCATAAGCCCAGCAACGATCGCCGGGAAAGGCCGCGCGAAATACGCCAAAACCACATCGTGCGGCTGCCCAAGCATGGGACCAAAGGTGAAAAGGAAGAACGGCGTCAGGATCAGCAAAGCGACCGAGGATTTCGTCATGGACCAATGGCGGGCAGTGCCTTCGCGGGCAGAGCCATTGCCGACAGCGCGTTTGAGGTCAGTCATATAAGACATGATTAGCCTCCCACGACCAAAAGAGTGATTAGGGTAAAGGCGATTGACAGGGCGATGATGATCCAGCCCAGTTTCTCTGCCGTCTCGATTTCAAGCCCACGCCCGCTGTCCCAATAAAGGTGCCGCAGTCCCGCGAGGGCGTGATACCAAAGCGCCCAAACCGACAATGCCATAATCAGATCGCCGAGAAACGAGGTGATCAGTCCGTCCGCAAAGGCAAAATACTCCGGTGATGATGCTGCTGACAGAAACCACCAGACTGTTAGCAGGGCACCGGCCAAAAGAGCCGTGCCAGTGATCCGCGTCAAAATTGACGTCATCGACGTCAACTGTGGGCGGTAAATGCTGATATGCGGTGAAAGCGGGCGGTTGCCGCGGTTCACGTCAGGCATGAGGCGTTCCCTTTTCCTTCTCGTTGCGTCTGTACTTAGCAAACCGAGCGAGGATGTCACGTGCAACAGCGTCGCGGTCAAGCGCAATCGCGGTGTCACCTCCTCTCACGGCTGCGCGGTCGCGGGGTTTTGCAACAATTGCTCACGCTTGGTGCCGATCGATCACGCGTGGGTGGGGTTTGCTCGCGTCTGCGTGAACATACTGAAATGATTGCGCTTTTCCCCGCCGCGCACAGGCCCCTGTGCGGAAATGCGGGTGTGAAATGAAATCTGTCTCCCCAAATCCTATTCCACGGACGGCGACATACGCCGCCACTCCCTGAGACGAAAACCGAAACTTAAGATTTGGAGACTAGAGATATGAAAACCCTTGCACTGGCCATCGCCACAACCGCCCTGACCGCAACCGTCGCCGCTGCCGCAACCGGCATATCAAGCTTCGACGCAGATGGAGACCGCTTTGCATCGTTCGACGAAGTGGTTGCCGTGAACCCAACGCTCGACCGCAACGACTTTCGCGGCATCGACACAAACCGCGACAACCGCCTCAGCTCTGCCGAGGTTCTGGCCCCGGGCGCACAGGCTGTCTTGAAGCGCGGCACAGCCTCTACCGGTGGGGTTACCACGGTCAAAGGCTTTGCTTCCGAGGCTGAACTGGCAGCGGCATACCCGGGCCTGTCGTCGGTCGATTTCGATCTGATCGACACCAATAACGACAACCGCGTCAGTTCGGTCGAAATCCTCGACGCCGAAGCTCAGACCCGCCTGGGCTGGTATGAGCAGGGCGGTCAAATCCTTGTCTCGCTTGATAGCGTTGACGTGGACGGCGATAACTTCGCCTCGCTGAGCGAGTTGCAGGCCGCCTACCCCGGCCTTACGTCGAACGATCTGATCTTTTTTGACACCAACAACGACAACCGCATCTCGTTCACCGAGTTCTACGCGCTTGATGCCATCCAGGTGCTTGGAAAAAACAAGTAAGCCG